>CANGEC010000159.1 GCA_947452625.1 Burkholderiaceae bacterium | reverse complement strand
TTGCGATTGCGAAGCCACATCCTAAAACCAAATATAGCTGATCCAGAAAAAATAATAATACCTGGAAGCGTCCCTTGTGACTGTTGAGGATATTTAAAGTGACCGATAGTTTGATAAAGAATAAAGCCTGCACTCATAAGCATCAATAAGCCAATGCCAATACTAACTAGATTTTCGAGCTTACCGATACCATAGGAGAATCGTTCATCCGGATTTCGATTGACTACCCGCACGGTAATCAAGGCAGCTGCGACAGAAAGAAAATCTGCACTCTCTTTAAAGAAATCGCTCAAAATCGTCAGCGAATTAGAGAATAGCGCTGCGCCACCTGTAAGGAATATATCCATGAGACAGAAAACTGCGGCAATTTTAAGACTTTGTTCTTAATTATTTTCATTAACCAAGGAGAAATTCATAGCGGATTTAATTAGGTCTTTTGGGTTGTTTTGAATACATTCTAGACAAAATTAATAATGTCATAAAAATGAAACATTTTTTTCATAAAATAATGAAAAATATATTAAAAATAATTGTTTGTGTCGAAAACTAGTTTTAATCATTTACGAATTAAGCAGATAAATCATGGCGCAAAATCTTAACGCTCAAATCCGAAAGAAAATCAATTCATTTGCATGGACTTGGATTGGCTTACTCATTTTTATTGGCATTATGTCACTCTTTAGCATTTGGTCAATGAACCGCGCATATGATAATGGGGCAAAAAAAGCCTTGAATACAAGCCAACTAGGAAATGAAGTTCTTTCCGCAGAAATTGATTTTAAAATCCAGGTGCAAGAATGGAAGAACATTTTGCTTAGAGGTAAAAATCGTGAGGATAGGGTTAAGTACTTTTCAAGCTTTGAGGAAAAAGAATCTCATGTGCTTCAGCACCTCAATGAAGCAGAAAAAATTTGTTCCACCCTTAACCTGGGCGAACTTTGCATTCCAATTGAAACGACACGCTCTGAACATCAAGCATTAGGAAAAGTTTATAGACAAAATCTTAATCACGGATCATTAGAAAATTACGAAGGCATCCATAAAATTGATCAAAACGTCAGAGGCATCGATCGAAAAGTAGAAGTGCATATGGATGAACTTTTTGAAAGCTTTAATGCAATAGAAAAAAAACAAGAATATGCAACTAAGCTGGCTGTAGAAAACCGTTATTCAATCCTCAGAAAGTTCACTCTGATAATTCTCTTTTTAGCTCTAATTATCAGTGGAATAAGTCTTTACAGTGTTCTTCGCAGTACAAAAAACTAATCCTCTATGAATGAATACATCGCTTCGCTTGCAGGGTTAGGGCTTTTCTTAACTGGTCTTCACTTTTTATCTGCCAGCATGAAACCGCTGGCCGGCAAAAAAATGCGGCAACTACTCTCAAAAATGACTGGTAGCTACTTGAGTGCTGCTTTCGCTGGCACAGCACTTGGAGCACTAACTCAAAGCACCAGTGGATCAACCTTCGTTTGTATGGGCCTGGTCAATTCAGGCGCTCTCAAATTCAAGAATGCACTCAATATACTAGCCTGGACTAGCGTGGGAGGCTCACTACTCGTATTTCTAGTTTCTGTTGATATTCGCTTAATTGGCTATGTTTTAATCGCAATCGTAGGAGTAGCAAACTTATTCAATCTAAGCCGTATTGAAAAAATAAAGTATCTAGTGGCGATTTTCTTCGCCCTAGGCATGCTACTTTTAGGTCTAGGGATGATCAAAGAAGGCGGACACTTGCTGAATGAGTCTCAATGGATCAAGGATTTTATTGAGTTTGCATCAGAAACTACAGTCATTTGTTTCATTATAGGGCTGTTTTTTAGTGTCATTACACAATCAGCATCTACAGTGACGATTATTGGCATTACCTTAGTCTTGTCAGCGACCATTCCCTTTCAAGCTGCTGTCATTATAGTATTTGGTGCAAATTTTGGATCAGGACTTAGCTTATTATTAATCACATCTCACTTATCTGGCACTCAAAAACAAATTTCCTTCTATCAGTTTTTGACAAAATTGGGCGGCGTACTAATACTCCTGCCGCCATTCATTTTGTTACCAAACCTATTCGAAACTCATCTCAATGTCGCTTCCTCAATGTCAGGGAAAATGGCAATTGCATTTCAAATTTCACTGATTTACTTAGCACTGCAGATCGCTGGTGCAGTCATGGTGACAATATTCCAATCAAAAATTATCACCTTATTAACTTCATTATTTCCAGATAAAGATGAAGATTCTTTAGCAAAACCCAAATTTATCTATCCCGAGGCTATTGACGATCCAGATATCGCCATTAGTCTTGTGAAAAAAGAACAAGAACGATTAATTTCAAGTCTTTCTCTATATTTAGAACCGTTAAGATCCCCCGAGCCTGGTTATATAGCGACTAGTGTGAGAAATGAAGCTAACCTTCAGTTAGCAAACGAGATTAAACAATTTATAGATGAAATTTCTCAGCATGAAGTAGGCAAAGAAATGTCTGATGTATTGGAGCTTCAGAGTCATAATGAAGCAATTATTGCCCTTTTAAACTCATTGAGTAGCTTCACCACTACCGTCAGTGAAACAGAAAACTTCAACGACGGACTCTCCGGTTCGATCATCGAAAGTTTGCATTTGATCTTAACGCTAATGGAAGAAACGGTAACGAATAATGACAATGTGGATTTTTTATTGGAGTTAACCTCAGACAAGAGTCAGCTGATGGATAACATCCGCAACACCCTTCTTTCAGAATCAAGCACGGATATGACCTTGAGAAAGTCTCTGTTTGTCAGTACTCGAGTCTTTGAGAGAATCCTGTGGCAACTCAGACAAATGCTCAACGCATCATCAGCCACCACTTTGACTTAATCAGACTTATTCAATAAGCTTTTTTGCATGGTGAGATAATTGAATTCACCGACGCGTGCATAGGTGACTTTGTCGGTCATGGTCTTCACAAAGAATACTCCCAAACCACCAATTACACGGTCATCTAGACTGAGCAGTAAATCTGGGTCATCCATCTCCAGCGGATTAAAGGCAATGCCATTATCTTGGTAAGTAATCTCCAATTTATCCCCTAATAAAGAAAGCGTGATCGTCACCTGGCCGCTAGGAATGCCTTTAAACCCATAGTTGGCTGTATTCGTATAGAGCTCTTCCAAAATCAGATTCACTTGATTTTTAACCAAAGCATCTAGACCTACCTCCTCACAAAAACGCTCAATTGCTAAAGACAAATAATCAATCTCTTCCAGAGCTCCTTTTAATAGAATATGAAAGTTGTTTTTTGAGAGATTGTTCATATAGAAGGCTTTAACGCATTAAATTTATCAAATCATAGCATACGAATAAATCAAAAATAGCTAAAAAATAATTCAGTTCCTGAAGATAGAATTAGTTTAAAATTCATTAAAAGTAAGCTTAAATAAACTTTATTGTAACAATCAAAATACTAAAGAGAAATGGGGATTGGCAACGAGCAAACCTTCATACATCGTAAATGATGTGCCATTTAACTTGGCCCTATTAATTTATGCTAAATTAACACTTAATTATGAGTAATCATTAGATCAGTACTAGCTTCACTGAAAATGAATAAAAAAATAAATCGGAGAAAAGTATGAGTGTGAATTCGAACTACAAACTGACTGGTCGCATTGATGGGACTAACGCTGATCATTACGACCTTGAAATTTCAGCCTTACTTAAATCTGCAGATCAATCTTTCTTAATAGACTTATCATCACTGACTTATATTAGCAGCTTGGGGCTTAGGGTATTTTTAAAAACAGCTAAAACCCTTAAAGAACAAAACAAAAAACTCATCCTACTAAAACCAAATTCAGAAATCTTAGATCTTCTGCTCATGAGCGGATTTGACAAAATTATTGAGATAGAAAAATAAGGCCATTAAAATGACTTCAACGAACAAACTTAGTCTGGCCGAAGAACTCTTACTTATAACGCTTGATGATGAGTCTGGTAGGCTTCTAGACTCAATCAAACCATTCGCATTCGAGATTGCTGTTGCAGCGTCATTAATTATGGAATTGTCTCTCAAAGGCAAAGTAGATAGTGATGCTGAGAAATTATTCGTAGTTTCTTCTCAACCAACAGGAAATGCTATTTTAGATGAGGCTTTAACTAAGATTGCATCAGAGAAAAACTCATTAAGCACATCTGACTGGTTAAATAGATTCGCAAGAAAAGGAGATGAGTTTAGTGACCAAATCATAGAAAGTTTGGTTACAAAAGGCGTACTTCAATTAGTTGAGAAACGCTTGTTATGGGTACTTAAAACACGCGCCTACCCAGCAACAAGCGGCATAGAAGAGCAAGAAGTACGTGCACGAATCATGCACCTGCTAAACAGTGATGATATTCCTAACCCTAGCGATGCCCTTTTGGTTGGCTTACTAAGGGCAACTAGCATTTTGAATAGATTACTATCAGTTCCAGAATTAGAAAGATTGCAAGATCGAATTGATCAAATCGCTGGTCTTGAAGAAATCAGCCGATCGTTATCGGCTTCAGTTAAAGAAGCTTGGGAATTAATCATTAGTCAGGTTCCGCTGATTCACTAAATTTTTTATCATTGTAATGAAAGCCCCTAAATGAAAAGACTGCTTCATAAACTGCCCTTGATTGCAGCAACGTGTTTATTGACATTGTTATTAGCAAGTTGTGATAGCTCACAAAGAGAAAAAATAACAGATTTACAGCAATTAAGTGATAAGGAGTTTGGCGTTCCCACAGGTAGTGTTGCTGACAAACTAGTCTTATCAAAATTTGCAAATGCTAAATTTCAATATTTTAATTCCGTCTTAGATTCGGCGATCGCTGTTAAACAAGGAAAGATAGATGCTGCGGCATATGATGAGCCTATCCTAAAAAATATTGCAGCAAAAAATCCAGGCTTAATTGTTTTGCCGGAAATGATAACTAAAGATGATTATGGTTTTGCTGTTCGTCTTGAAGACAGCACTCTTAAAACTGCCATTGACTCTGTCGTTCAGGAATTAAAAGTCAATGGAGATTATGACTTAATGGTTAAACGTTGGCTCCCAGAAACAGGCTCACCAAAACCTATGCCCTCAATCGAAACAGGTAATGATGGTGTATTAAGATTTGGAACATCAGCTATTACTGAACCATTCTCATTTGTAGATGAATCACAAAAGGTAGTGGGCATCGATATTGAAATTGCATCGTTAGTTG
>CANGEC010000158.1 GCA_947452625.1 Burkholderiaceae bacterium | reverse complement strand
TGGTTACCATCGTATCGACAAATAAGCGATACCCCCTTGGCGTGGGGATACGCCCTGCAGAGGTATGCGGGCTAGTGACCAAACCCATATCCTCCAGGTCAGCCATGACATTGCGGATGGTGGCGGCCGAGAGGTCTAAACCCGAGAAGCGCGAGAGGGTGCGGGAACCAATAGGTTGACCCTCCTCAATATAGCGCTCGATGAGGGTTTTAAGTAAAGCGCGGGAACGATCATCCATGGTGGAAGGGATTTTATGCCTATGGTTTAATCGTTATATGTTAAGCCCATCCTCAAATTCCATCAAAAAGGCATTTAGCCGAGTTGCTTTTGTTGGCAAATATCAAGCCGACGGGATCGAAGAGCGCTTAAACGACCTAGCCAAGCTAGTTTCTGGCTTGGGCTGTGAGGTATTTTTTGAAACCTCCACCGCCAATCATTTAAAGCTCACCGGGTTTCCAAGCAAGAGTGTCGAAGATTTTTCCGGCTCAATTGATCTTGCGGTTGTGCTGGGTGGTGATGGCACCATGCTCGGGATTGGGCGCCAATTAGCCGGCAGTAATGTTCCTCTGGTTGGAATCAATATGGGTCGCCTAGGTTATATGACCGATATTCCCATTCAAGATGTCCAAACCATTTTGCCCAAAATCATTGCCGGTGAATATGAGGCCGACACCAGGACTCTGTTAGATGCCGTCGTCTTACGCAATGGCAAAGAAATTAATCGCGCCCTTGCACTCAACGATGTAGTTGTTAATCGCTCTGGAATTTCCGGGATGGTAGAACTCGCGGTACAAGTCAATGGCTCGTTTATGTACAACCAGCGCTCAGACGGACTGATTGTTTCGACACCCACAGGATCCACTGCTTATGCCCTATCTGCCGGCGGACCAATCTTGCATCCCCGTGTAGCAGGAATCTTACTGGCGCCCATTGCGCCTCACTCCCTTTCGAATCGCCCTATCGTTTTGCCAGAAGATTCTGTCACTAGCATCGAAGTAGTAGACGGTCGCGAGGTCATTGTGAATTTTGATATGCAATCCCAAACCGATTTGCAAACTGGTGACAAAATAGAAGTGCGTCAATCCGATAAATCGATCACGCTTTTGCACCCTCGCAGCCATAGTGATTACAAGACTTTGCGTGAGAAACTGCATTGGAATGAGTATCCATCAACATTCTGATGTTGAGTTCTTTGCTACGCTAATACATGCTTCAAACTCTTGCACTCCGTGACTTTGTCATCGTCGATCACCTTGAACTGGATTTCGCTTCCGGCTTTACAGTCTTAACTGGTGAAACGGGTGCTGGCAAATCCATCTTGCTTGACGCCTTGGGTCTCGTTTTAGGCGAACGTGCGGATAGCAGTCAGATACGCGAAGGCAGTAATCGTACTGAGATCAGCGCCCTCTTTCGTATTGCCGATCAACAAATCGAACACTTCAACCAATGGCTCGATGAGCAGGGCTTCCCTACTGAAGATGATGGTCGTAGCCTGCTACTCAAAAGAACCGTCGAGAGTAATGGCCGCAGCCGCGCGTTTATTAATGGCAGTGTTGCCACACTCACCCAGCTTCGCGAAGCTGGCGATCAATTGGTTGATATTCATGGGCAGCATGCGCACCAACTACTGCTTAAGAGTGGCGCGCAGCGCGAACTACTGGATCGCCATGCTGGTCTCATGCCAGTTGTCTCTGAAGTAGCCCAGGCCTTCAAAATACTCAGTGACTCACGGCGTCGCCTCGCGCAAGCAGAAAATGCCGGTCAAGATATTGAGCGAGAACGAGAGCGCCTAGAGTGGCAACTAGAAGAACTCAGCGAACTCGCCCCCCAAGAGGGTGAGTGGGACCAGATTCAAGTTGAACATGCTCGACTGGCCAATGGGGCAAAAATTATTAGTGGTTGTCAAGAAACTATTGATGCTTTAAGTGAAGCAGATAGCTCAGTAGAATCCGTCCTCGCAAAAGTCAGCTCCAATTTAAGTGCGCTGGCACAGCATGATGCTGCCTTGAGCGAGGTTAGCGCAACCTTAGAATCCGCTCAAATTCAAATTGATGAAGTGGTTCATAGCCTAAATCGCTACCTACAAAAACTTGATCTCGATCCTGCGCGTCTGAGTGAGGTCGAAGAGCGGATGCAGGCACTTCATAGCGCCGCTAGAAAGTATCGTATTGAAGCCAATGACTTACCAAAGCTCTTACTAGAAACGACTGAACGTTTGGAAGCTCTTACGGCCTCTCAAAACATTGAAGCACTCAGAGAAAAAGTAAAGCAAGAAGAGTCAAGCTATCTCAAGCTAG
Organism: Burkholderiaceae bacterium; assembly: GCA_947452625.1. Taxonomy (GTDB): domain Bacteria; phylum Pseudomonadota; class Gammaproteobacteria; order Burkholderiales; family Burkholderiaceae; genus Polynucleobacter. Next base: position 2,936 of record CANGEC010000158.1, on the reverse strand, counting down.
CAAAACAACTCTCGCAAAAACGCAATAAGGCAGCCCTTGAACTAGGAAAACTGGTCACTGAAGCCATGCAACATTTATCGATGGCGGGTGGACAATTAGAAATTGGTCTTACACCACTACCCGAAGGTGGTTCAAATGGTTTAGAGCAGATTGAATTTCTGGTTGCAGGACACGCTGGTAGCACACCCCGCCCTCTGGCCAAAGTGGCCTCAGGTGGTGAGCTTGCCCGGATTAGCTTGGCCATTAGCGTGATTACCAGCAAAGCTTCTTTTACCCCAACCTTAATCTTTGATGAGGTAGACGCCGGCATCGGTGGTGCTGTAGCTGAAACAGTAGGGAAACTATTGCGCCAGCTGGGTGAGTCGCATCAAATTTTATGTGTGACCCACTTGCCACAAGTTGCCGCACAGGGCAACCACCATCTCAAAGTGAGTAAATCACAAAATGGTGATACCACTCTGTCACAAGTAATACCACTCAGCAGAGCAGATCGCGTTGAAGAGATAGCCCGCATGCTAGGGGGCGCAACCATCACCGATACTACCCGTCGTCACGCCCGTGAATTACTCGAACAACACTAAATATTTGACGGCGCCTTAAAGATTTTTTGCCACAAACCTAGTACGGCATTTCTGGCTTTTTCCAATTCGGGTTGCATCTCGATCTTGATTCGAGTTTTTTCTGCGCCATCCAAACGTAAGCGGTGCTGTAATGCCCTCAATAAACGATATGCATCCCCCACCTCTTCGGCTATTGATTTTTCAATCAAGCCAACCTGAGCGGCAATACGCAATAGCGCGATATTACCGAGATTGCCAATCAATTGATGGTGCTGATGCGAATAGGCTAAGACCAAAAACTGCACTATAAATTCAATATCCACCATACCACCAGCATCATGCTTTAAGTCAAATTCATTACCAGGGTTAGGGTGTCCAGCATGGACTTTACGACGCATCTCGAGAATCTCATGACGCAATGAATCTATATTGCGTTGTTGACTTAAAACATCGAAGCGCACTTGGTCAAAAAATTGCCCTACTTGTGCATTACCCGCAGAAAATCTTGCCCGCGTTAGCGCTTGATGCTCCCAAACCCACGCAGCGTTATCGCCCTCTCTGAGTTGATACTTCTTAAACGCATCAGCATTTGTCACCAAAAAACCTGCTGAACCATTGGGACGTAAGCGCGTGTCAATCTCAAATAAACTGCCGGTAGAGGTGTAAGTGGTAAGCCAGTTAATCATGCGTTTGGCCAGCAAACCATAGATTTCTTGAGCGGCATAATCTGACTCTGCCGTCTGATATAAAAATACCAAATCTAAATCAGATGCATAACCCAATTCCTTGCCGCCAAGCTTGCCATAAGAAATAACAGCGAATGGCACATCAGCAGCAATCTGTTCTTCGGTTGGCAGGTTAAATTTTTTCGCAACTGCTGGCCACACCCTCTCAAAGGTGGTTTGCAATATGAGATCGGCTAATGCTGAAAGATGATCGCTAACTTTCTCCACAGACAGAGCCTGATTAACACCAATACCGAGATCAGCCAACAAGGTGATAAAGGTTTCGGTGTGATGCGTGATACGCAAAATATCCATTGCCTGCTCTGCGCCATCACCATCGGCCATGACATCATCGAGCCTCATATTTAGAGTGGCTTTGACTTCACGCCAATACTCATCCGGGTGTTCGATCAGCAAGGTCTCAGTTTGCGGATTTAATAAATAATCCAGCAGGTGTGGATGGCGCGTTAAATATTGAGCACCCCATTGAGATACTTTGAGCAAAGCCAATACATTGAATAATGCGGATGGATATTCAGACAAGATAGAAAGATACGCACTTCTCCTAGCGATCGCTTCAAGTAAATCAAAAAAACGAAGCAGGGTGATATCAGCGTCAGCTACATGGGATTTTTCAAGCTGCAAATTCTCGGCAGCCTTGCGAATCAGGTTGTGAAATATCAAGCGGCTTTTTTCAGGTAGCTGCTTTTCTTTTGGGCCATCAACCCAAGACTGCCAGCGCACGAGAGACTGCGGGAATAGCTGACTGTCCGGCTCCCATCCAACCGATAAGGGCGCCAAATCCAAACGCTCACTATCATTTAAAACAAAGGCTTTTTCAAATAACTGGGCAACCGTAGCTTGATGACGCTCGAGCTCAGCTAGAAATGGTTCAACATCACCACTATGTGCGGTCGCGCTCATCGCTTTTGCTAAACGCGCACGGGCCTGACCGTCATCCGGAAGATAGTGCGTTTGTTGGTCTTCCCAAATCTGAATGCGATGTTCTAGGCGCCTTAAAAAGATGTAGGCAGCCTTTAAAGATTCAACGTCATCCACAGGCAAGAGGCCTTTTTGCTGCACTAAATTCAACACTTCTAGTGTCGGTCGCACACGAAAGCGGGGGTCCGTCCCACCCCGCATGAGCTGAAACATTTGCGCAAGAAATTCAATTTCTCGAATGCCACCGCGACCCAATTTAATATCACGCGAACGGCCATGATGATTTGAAGAGCGCTTGTCCGCTTCATGCTGAATTTGCGCATGCAAATCCCGAATCGCAGCAATCACACCGTAATCTAAATGCCGGCGATAAACGAAGGGGCGAATAAGTTGATCCAACTCTTTTTCAGCAAGCGCAAATGCAGCGGTCCCCGTCATGGGTGCAATTAAACGTCCCTTGATCCAGGCATAACGCTCCCACTCTCGACCCTGCACCAAGAGATATTCTTCGAGCATATCCAAGCTACAAACTAGTGGGCCAGAATCGCCGTTCGGGCGCAGCCTCATATCCACCCGAAACACAAAACCATTAGCATCATGCTCGGATAAAAGCTTTATCAAGCGTCTACCCATGCGCGTAAACCACTCATGATGCGATAGGCTTTTGGGCCCATCGCGAGTCTCACCTTCTTGCTCATACAAAAATATG
>CANGEC010000157.1 GCA_947452625.1 Burkholderiaceae bacterium | reverse complement strand
TAATTTATCAATCATCATAATTTAGATTAATCGAGGATGTTTCAAGGATATTAAGATGCGGATTTGCGAAAGGTTCATGTCGAAAGCAGTCAGGCCATCGATTTAACATTGTTCGCTTGGCTTTTTCATGTTGCATCATTGCGTAATTGTTCTCCGTATATTTACGCGTCGAACTCTCTTTGTGAATGATCCCTTTAAGTGGGAGGCATACTACTTGTAGGTTGAGCATCCTCAACTTTAGGCAGAAGTCTGTATCGTTATACTCAATGGGTAAGTTAACTTCATCCATTCCGCCCACCTTTTCAAAGACATCTTTTCTGGTAGCCATTAGCGCACCGGTGAGGGCTTGATAATTTCTTTTTTGCTTGATGTAACGAATGACATATTTATCTGAAGTTTTTGCCCCCCTTAAAACATGCCCAGCCATTCCATCTTGAGTAAGCATCACCCCTGCATGGTTGATTGAAAAATCTTCATTTAATAGTAGACTTCCCACAACACCCACCTCCGGCCTTAGCGCCTCCAGAATTAACTCTTCAATTTGATTCGGCTGTGTAAACTCAACATCATTATTCAGGAAAACAAGTGCTGATCCTTTTGCTACAGCGACTCCCGAGTTGATCATTTTAGAGAAATTAAATTTGTGCGGCATAATATTAATTTTTGCATTAAATTTTTTTTCTAGCTGGTCATAATAGTCCCACGTTTCTTTGTCAGTACTATTGTTGTCGACAATAATTAATTCTAAATTCCATATGCGGTCACTTTCCAAAAATTGCAAACATTTTTTTAATAGATGGAGGTTGTCTTTATTTGGAATAATAATAGAAATTAATATTCCCTTAAGGTCATCTAGATTCAATTCATGCATTTTGTTGATGTTGATGTTGTCTTTATTGCAAGGAAGGTGGACGATATTCTCATAAATGTTTGCCACATTTATATCCGCCTTGTCCTTTATTGACTCTTCGAACCAATCCTTAATACTATTAAATTTAACGCGACAATATTTGTTGATGAAGGTGTGACTAATTCCTATCGCAGCACTTTCAATATTCTCAGAATAAACAAGCGGATCCCATTCTGTAAAAAAAACTGGGTCATCATATTGGTTGGATGCCGTTTCTATATCGTAGTCACATGCAATTAAGTCGGGTGTGTTTTTCCTCAGGTTAATTGTATGATTGATTAACATGAAGGCCCCAGGATCCCACGATGTTCCTGGACTGGCCATGAACAAAAAGTCGCCCCTCGCGAGCCTGTCTAATTTATTAGTATCAAAGAAATCAGATTTATCGACCTCCTTAATTTCTCGAATTCCTCTCAAGGACATAGACGCTTGGATTAGTTCATTGTTAATACTTAGATTGCTGAGATTTATAATGATGATTTCTATGTTTTTATATGTTTGCGATGTGATAGAGGTCATTGTTTTTTCAATGGCCAGCAATTCAGAGGATGCATTAACTTCAATGATGATGGAGTAAAGAAAACAATATGTGTTTGGTTGAATCTTTTGTGCTGAATACTTCAATTTTCTATATTCACGCCAAGCGCTGTAGCTTGAAGCGGAGAGAGCTTTGTTTGATGAGATGGTGATCATATAATTGTAGAGTTCAAAGATCTTTTTCGTATGGAACGTACATTATTTAATTCTTCTAAATAGTACCTGTTATATAGTATCTAAGAGAATTTTTTTTAGAAAAAGGCAAAATAATATGGGCAAAATAATAAATAATCACTCAGATTTATCTACTGCTGAGCCCATCGCTCCTTTTTACTTCTTGCCATTACGTTGGATTAATTCAATTTTTTCTGAGTTTCGTTCTGGCCTTAGGGAAGGCCAAGATTATTGGGTTCGGGAGCTATCTAGAGCAGAAAAAGATCTTCAAGGCATTGAGTCGGTTAAGTTGACGCCTCATGCTAGGCAAATATATAAAAACTTTAAGACCGCTATTGCAAAACAAGGTAAAGGTAAAATGTGATGCGGATTGTGATCGATATGCAAGGTGCGCAAACCAATAGCTTAATTTCTGTTATTGGTAGCTTCACCCTTAAATTTACTGAGGCATTGATTCGAAACAGGGGTGAGCACGAAATCATTCTTGTGCTTAACGGATTGTTGTCAGAAACGATTGAGGCCATTCGCGCGACTTTTGATGGTCTGTTGGCACAAGAAAATATCAAGGTGTGGCATATTCCAGGCCCATTAAAAGAAGTCCAGTCTGAAAATGCGTTACGTACTGAGGTTGCTGAGATGGTCCGCGAGTCATTTCTTGCCAGCCTAAAACCAGATGTCATTCACATTAGTAGCTTATTTGAAGGCTATCTTTATGATGTGGTTACTAGTATTGGTTCTTTTGATACGGTTACACCTGTGACGGTAACTTTATTAGCCCCCCCTGAATTTATAGATCATATAAATTATGACCTATGGTTTAAATCCAAAAAGAATTTCTTATCCAAAGCATCAGCCTGTTTCGTTGCCAGCGAATGCATGGACAATAATATTGTTAAAGATGTTTCGATAGATAAAATAACAATTTTAACGGCTAAGCAAAAAGATCAAGCTTATTTTGATGCTTTTGCTTCCCAAGCATTTTCAAAATGGGCGGGAATTTGCTCTTCAGTCACTGAGCATAAATTTCAAAATATACCCGTCAAGAAAAAGCTTCGATTGGCTTATATTTCCCCCTTACCCCCAGAGCGAACAGGTATTGCTGACTACAGTGCCGAACTTCTTCCCGCCCTAGAAGAGTATTACAAGATCGAAGTTGTTGTAGCGCAGGACACGGTTTCCGATTCTTGTGTCATTAACAATTATCCTTTGAGAGATGCGTCATGGTTGGAAGAGAACGCATGTAACATAGACCGTGTCATCTATCACGTAGGCAACAATAACTTTCATGCTCATATGATTCCTTTGCTAAAGTTAGTACCAGGGGTGGTCGTTCTTCATGACTTCTTTATTTCTGACTTGATGTGCTGGATAGACCACCATGTTGAGCATGGTTATTGGGTAAGGGAACTATATTTTAATCATGGATACCTCGCCGTGCTTTCCAGTTATGAGGACGCTAGCGCATGCCTGCGTGCCTTCCCCTGTGCCTTTAGCGTTATCGGAAACTCGTTAGGCCTGATTCTTCACTCCGAATACTCACGGTCTTTGGCAAAAAAATTCTATCAGGGTTCTTTATGGCGTGATTGGTCTGTTATTCCGCATCTACGTCAACCAGTGACATACATAGATAGAAATGCTGCTAGAAAAGTCCTTGGTTTAGGAAAGGAGGAGTTTGTATTATGTAGCTTCGGCTTTATGGATGAGTCAAAACTCAACCATCGTCTTCTTAACTGCTGGCTTGCAAGTGCATTGGCGCATGATAGGCATTGCCATCTCATTTTTGTAGGAGAGAACCCTTCTAATGCCTATGGCGCGGAATTGCTCCAAATTATCCGAGCATCTAGTCTAGGTAATCGCATACGTATTACCGGATTTGTATCAACAGATGAATTCCGTCAATACTTGATGGCAGCCGATATTGCGGTGCAACTTCGTTCGCAATCGCGTGGTGAAACATCTGGAACAGTTCTAGATTGCATGAATTATGCGTTGCCAGTAATTGTTAATGCGCATGGCTCGATGGCAGAGCTAGACAGCAACGGTGCATGGATGATTCCTGACGAGTTTGATGACGCTACGCTTATCGAAGCTGTTGAAACTCTATGGCGAGAACCTGAAAGGCGTCGCCTTATAGGTGAAAAAGCTTTTGAAATTATACGCGAACGCCATTCACCCGAAACTTGTGCGAAACACTATGCAGACGTAATTGAGCAATCCTATCGACATAGAGAGGGGACTGTAACATCATTAATTCAAGCGATCGTTGTGAATAGAGAAAAGTTATTGAGCGAACCCTATCTATTAGAGCTATCAAAATCTGTCGCTACTAATTTGCCAAATTTACGTCCATCAAAGAATCTTTTCTTGGATATAACAGGTACCTGTCAGCATGATCTTAAAACTGGTATTCAGCGCGTCGCACGTGGGTTATTACTTGGACTTCTGAGAATTCCTCCGCCCGGTCATCATATCGAGCCTATTTATTTAGATAAAATCGATGGAGAATATCGATATCGGTATGCTAGGCAATACACATTGGATTTGTTGGGCTGCCCATCACAGTGGCTTGAGGATGAGTTTGTAGAACCGGAATGTGGAGACACCCTATTAGTGCTTGACATGTCTGGAGAGCAGCTTATAGAGGCGAGTCGGCAAGGTTTATTTGCCTATTTTAGGAACAAAGGAGTTGAGGTCCACTCGATAATTTATGATCTCATCATTGTTCGAAAACCTGAATTTTTCCCCACAGGCTTAGATGAGATGTATCGGCAATGGTTTCTTGCTGTTTCGGAGTTTGATGGGGCGTTATGTATTTCTAAAATAGTTGCTGATGATTTCGCTAGCTGGCAGAACGAGCTTGGATTCAATTGGTATAACCGGCGACCTTTTAAATTGGCCTGCTTTCATCTTGGTGCAGATGTTTCGAATTCATTCCCAACGCAGGGTTTGCCTGATGATGCTGAATCAATTATTGCCCTTATTAAGTCGCGGCCTAGTTTTCTGATGGTTGGTACAATAGAGCCACGTAAAGGTTATATGCAAGTGTTAGAGGCATTCAGTCAACTTTGGGCTGAGGGAATGGATGTTAATCTAGTCATTGTTGGAAAGGAGGGTTGGAAAGGGATAGCCGATGAGATGCGCAGGGATCTTCCAAGAACAATCCTCAATCTTCGTAATCATGCAGAACTTGGAAAACGTCTCCACTGGCTTGAGGATGTTAGCGATGAGTATTTGGAAAAAGTTTACGCTGCCAGTTGCTGTCTTATAGCTGCATCAATTGACGAAGGCTTTGGTCTTCCTCTGATTGAAGCTGCGCAGCATAAACTGCCGATAATTGCCCGAGATATTCCGGTATTCCGAGAAGTGGCCGGCTTGCATGCGAGTTACTTTCAGGGTATGAGTGCAGACTGCGTGGCAAGGGCAGTCATAGATTGGCTTGGGCTTTACAAGTCGGATCAACATCTAAGGTCTGATGACATTTCGTGGTTGACTTGGCAGGAGAGTGCGGCGATGTTGACTGAACAATTGTTTAAATAAGAATTTGGAACATCTAATAACCAACAGCAGATTATCAGTTGAATTGTATTTCCAATCAGGGAAGGTGATCCCAGCAGAGGTTGTTG
>CANGEC010000156.1 GCA_947452625.1 Burkholderiaceae bacterium | reverse complement strand
TGGGGAAATTTCTGGATTCATTGACCTTAAAAGTATAGTGGAGCTAGATTTTTTGTATTTATAGGGCCTGTCAACTTTAAGGGTCAGAAAGCCGTTAAATTGAACAGGTAAGGCTTTTTATGTACTTTTGCTAATTTTGTGGATTTAAATAACAACTAGAAACAGAGAGACGATCTGCCGGTTACCGCCTAATAGGCGCCAACCCTAGCAATTTCACCCATGCCCCAATTACTAGATAAAAATATTGAGATTCTGAATCACAGACATCTCCGTGGCCCCAATCTGTGGAGCTACAACCCTGCGCTAGAGGTTTTAATCGATATTGGAGAGTTAGAAGATTATCCATCTGACCTCATTCCTGGGTTTTATCAGCGTCTGTGCCAATGCTTACCAAGCTTGCATGAACATCGCTGCAGTTATGGTGAGCCCGGGGGATTTCTGAAGCGGGTTGAAGAAGGCACTTGGCCAGGACATATTCTGGAGCATCTCACGATTGAGCTACAAAACTTAGCCGGCATTCAAGGGGGTTTTGGTAGAGCCCGGGATGGTGGCCGCAGAGGTGTCTATAAAGTCATTGTGAGCGCCACCGAAGAAGCGGTAACACTGCAAGCATTCAAGTACGCACGCGATCTTTTACTCACCCTGATCAAAGATAACGGTGATGCACTGGCGCTCAAAAATCAAATCGTTGAAGATCTCCGAGAATTAAGTGACGATTTATGTCTTGGCCCCAGTACTGCCTGCATTGTGAATGCAGCTACAGCTCGCGAAATTCCTTACATTAGACTGTCCAGTGGCAATTTAGTGCAGCTCGGCTATGGCTCGAAACAACGCCGCATCTGGACTGCAGAAACGGATCACACTAGCGCCATTGCCGAAACTATTTCCCGCGATAAAGATCTCACCAAGAGTCTTTTAGCAAGTGCCGGCGTACCGACACCAGAAGGTCGCACCGTCAGCAGCCCAGACGATGCATGGGAAGCCGCGCAAGATATTGGCCTGCCAGTGGTAGTAAAACCAATCGATGGCAACCACGGTCGAGGCGTCTTCATTAACCTCTATACCCAACAAGAAATTGAAGCAGCCTACGCTGTGGCAATTAATGAAGGTAGTGAAGTTTTAGTGGAGCGCCATATCATTGGTGATGAGCATCGTCTATTGGTCGTTGGCAATAAAGTTGTAGCAGCCGCCAAAGGCGAAACAGTGTGGGTTACAGGCGATGGCAAACACACTGTTTTAGAGCTGATTCAAATTCAGATTAATTCTGATCCGCGGCGCGGAACCTCAGAAGAGCATCCACTTAATCCAGTGCGAATTGATTCTGCAGTTGAGCTTGAGTTGGCAAGACAAAAACTTTCCGCCTCCAGTATTCCGGGAGTAGATCACAAGGTCCTCATCCAAAGCAATGGCAATGTGGCTTTTGATGTCACCGATTTAGTTCACCCTGAAGTCGCAAGCCAAGTAGCTTTAGCTGCTCGCGTAGTAGGTCTTGAGATTGCTGGGGTTGACTTAGTAGCGCAAGATATTAGCAAGCCTCTTGAGTCACAAAATGCCGCCATTGTTGAGGTTAATGCAGGTCCCGGCCTGTTGATGCACCTTAAACCAGCTAGCGGAAAACCCCAGCCTGTTGGCGAAGCAATTGCTAACCACCTCTTCCCTCCTGGCTACGACTTTCGTATTCCGATTGTCGGAATTAGTGGCTCCACTGGCAGAACTATCGTCGCTGAAATGGTCACCCATTTCATTCGACTAACCAACCTGCATGTCGCGCTTTCATCAAGCAAGGGTCTGTACTTTGGGTCGCGCGCCATCAAGCGCAACTCTCCTTCAGCCTGGGAAAATGCGCGGCGCGCACTACAAAATAGAGCTATTGAGATCGCAGTGGTTGAAAATGACAACAGCTCTTTATTACTGGAAGGCTTGGCCTATGACCAGTGTCAAGTTGGTGTCGTTCTCAATATCGATCCGCTCGGTCTTTTCCCGGAACACAATATTGCGGACGAGGATCAATTATTTAACGTCGTCAGAACCCAGGTTGATGTCGCGCTACCAAGCGGCGCTTGTATTCTGAATGCGGACGACCCAATGATCGTCAAGATGTCTGAGCTAAGTAAGGGTGAGGTGATCTACTTCTCAGAAGATCCTAACTCAAGCATCGTCGTTGAACATCAAGCAAAAAATGGTCGCGTCATCATTGCGAGCCGTGATCGCATCATCCTCAAGATTGGCGCCATGGAAAAGACCACCATTCCAATTCCATTATCTTTGAAGGATCGTCCATTCCCTGAATGGGAGGCGCATTTAGCTCTTGCGGCAGCCATCGGTTCAGCCTGGGCTTTAGAGATTCCGTTTAATGTCATTGAGGCCGGGGTGGAAACCTTTGTGTCAGATACCAATACCGTCACAGGAGCTTAATTGGAAATCACCCGAATTCGCATGCTGCGCGGCCCCAACCTATGGAGTCGCCATACCGCCCTAGAGGCGATTGTTTCTTGCGAAGAGTCCGAGCGCTCGATTGACTCTATCCCGCAATTCGAAACCAAAATTCGGGCGCGCTTTCCCCAATTGGGCAGCATGCGCCATAGCGAGCACAGCGAGGTCTTATCGCTAGCCCATGCTTTAGAACATGCAGCTTTAGGCTTGCAAGCTCAAGCCGGTAGTCCTGTGACTTTCAGTCGCACGGTGCAAACTATCGAGCCAGGCGTGTACCAGGTCGTTGTTGAGTACATTGAAGAGGTTGTGGGGCGCATGGCATTTGACTTTGCTTTTGCCTTAATTCAATCCACCCTTAACGACGCGCCATTTGATCTAGCTGCCGCCCTCTCTGAACTAGAGGCACTTTATGAAGATGTGCGTCTAGGTCCCAGCACCGGCTCAATCGTCGATGCCGCCGTGCAACGCAATATTCCCTTCCGCCGCATGACCGAAGGCAGTATGGTGCAGTTTGGTTGGGGTAGTAAACAAAAACGGATTCAGGCTGCTGAAACCAGCAATACCAGCGCCATCGCTGAAGCCATTGCACAAGATAAAGAACTCACCAAAAACTTACTTGCCGCCGCGGGAGTATCCGTACCGATTGGCGAGGTAGTAAGAACTGCTGATGCCGCATGGGAAGCCGCCCAAAGAATTGGTGGTCCGATTGTGCTCAAACCCAAAGATGGCAATCAAGGCAAAGGGGTGGTTGCCAATATTCAAACCGAGGAAGAAGTACGTGCAGGTTTTGTGGTGACGCAAGCCTTTGGTCGAGAAACGATTGTTGAACGCTACCTTCCTGGCGCTGATTACCGCCTGCTCGTGGTTGGTAATAAACTCTCTGCAGCAGCACGGCGCGAGCCCGCACAAGTGGTGGGCGATGGAATTCATAGTATTGCCAAATTGGTTGAACTTGAAAATCAAAATCCATTACGCGGCGACGGTCATGCTACCGCCCTCACAAAAATTCGTTTTGATGACATCGCTCTAGCGCATCTTGCCAGCGCCAATCTAAATCCAGAATATGTCCCCAAAAAAGGTGAACGGGTACTACTCCGAAATAACGCTAATCTCAGTACGGGCGGCACGGCAACGGACGTAACGGATGATGTACATCCTGATGTAGCCGCTAGCGCAATCGCCGCAGCACAGATGATTGGTTTGGATATTGCTGGTGTTGATATTTTGTGTGATGCAATTTATAAACCCCTCGAAGCTCAAGGTGGTGGCATCGTTGAAGTCAATGCAGCCCCCGGCTTGCGCATGCATCTCAAGCCTTCCTATGGAAAAAGTCGTCCAGTAGGCGAAGACATTATCAATATGATGTTCCCACCGGGAGAAGATGGCCGCATTCCGGTGGTTGCTGTAACGGGTACGAATGGCAAAACAACAACTGTGCGCCTAATTTCACACCTCCTGAATGAAACAGGCCTACGGGTTGGCATGACCACCACGGATGGTGTTTATATTAATCATCGCTTAATTGATTCCGGCGATTGCAGCGGCCCACGGAGCGCTCGCAATGTATTGATGCATCCCGATGTCGACGCTGCTGTGTTAGAGACCGCTCGAGGTGGAATGTTGCGCGAAGGCTTAGGCTTTGATCGTTGTGAAGTGGCCGTTGTCACCAATATTGGTGAAGGCGATCATCTAGGTCTTAATTTCATTACCAGCGTTGAAGACCTGGCGATTCTCAAGCGCGTCATTGTTCAAAATGTGGCGCCAACTGGCGCAGCAGTCTTAAATGCCGCAGACCCTATCGTTGCCAAGATGGGAGATGTCTGTTCTGGACGAGTGATTTTCTTTGCCCAAAATCAGAATCATCCTGTGATAGCCGCACACCGCGCCAAGAACAAAAAAGTGATTTATTTTGATGGCACTCATATCGTCGCCTCCAAAGGTGCTCGTGTGATGTATCGCTTTCCGGTCAGTGAAATTCCTTTTACCAAAAATGGTGTTTTGGGCTTCCAAGTTGAAAATGCTATGGCTTCGATTGGCGCAGCTTGGGCCTTGGGGTTGGACGCTGAAAAAATTGCGCATGGACTGCACAGTTTTGAGAGCTCAGCCAATGCAGTTCCAGGCCGCTTTAATCAATTTGAACACCATGGTGCTACAGTGATTGCTGATTATGGTCACAACCCAGATGCTATGCGCGCCCTAGCCAATGCGATTGAAGCCATGAAACCTAAGCGCAGCCATGTTGTTATTAGTGGCGCAGGTGATCGCCGTGATGAAGATATTCGTGAATTAACGCGTATTCTGGGCAATGCTTTTGATAATGTCATTTTGTATCAAGATCAATGTCAACGCGGTCGTGAGGATGGTGAAGTACTCAAACTGCTGCAAGAAGGTCTAGTTGGCGCCACCAAGGCAAAACAGATTAAAGAAATCCGTGGTGAGTTCTTGGCCATTGATACCGCCTTAAATGATCTTTCGGCAGGGGATATTTGTCTCATCCTCATTGATCAAGTAGAAGAATCGCTCGCCTATCTCAAAGAAAAAGTGCAGGCATAAGTAGGCTCGGAGTAACAAAAAAGCCCAGTGACTTCACTGGGCTTTTTAACTTTAGAGCACAGTTTATGCGTGATAGTGACGCAAACGATCAATCTCTTCTTTAGAGCCCAGCATGACAGAAACACGCTCATGCAAATCGGTAGGCACTAAATCCATAATGAGCTCTGTACCATTGGTTGAAGCCCCGCCAGCCTGCTCCACCAAAAAACTCATGGGGTTAGCCTCATACATCAAGCGCAACTTACCAGGCTTGTGAGGCTCGCGTTGATCCCAGGGATACATAAATACACCGCCACGTGATAAAACGCGA
>CANGEC010000155.1 GCA_947452625.1 Burkholderiaceae bacterium | reverse complement strand
GTACTTTTATTGCGCCATTAATTAATGAAAAAGGAATGCAAACTGGTTGGGTCACCTCTCTGATTGATATCTCAGAACCAAAGAAGATTCGTGAAGAATTGGCGGCATCGCAAGAACGCTTTATTACAGTTTTAGAAGGTTTAGATGCTGCAGTTTCAGTAGTGTCACTCGAGAATGGCGCACTGTTGTTTGCCAATCGCTTTTATCGTGAGCGTTTTGGTGATAGCCCCAAAGGACACGTCGATTTGGCTGGCGGTGAAGTCGCATACAACACGATGCAACATCTGTCTGAAGAGTCTAGCGATGGTGGCCCAGGCATTCCACCCTCCTCACTCTACCAAGAATCAGAATCAGAAGAAGTGCAATTATTAGATAACGGCACGAAATGGTATGAAGTACGTCGGCGCTTCATCCCCTGGGTTGATGGCCATCTTGCACAACTATTAATTGCAACCGATATCACGATCCGCAAAGAAGCAGATGACTTGAATCGCCAACAAGAAGAGCGCATGCAATTTACTAGTCGCCTTACCACTATGGGCGAAATGGCCTCTTCTCTCGCGCACGAATTAAATCAACCGCTCTCGGCAATTTCAAATTACTGCATGGGCGTGGCTAAGCGCCTGCAAGCTCAAGTTGATCCAGCCATCAATAAAGATATTTTGCCGGCTCTAGAAAAAGCTGCGGAGCAAGCGGTGCGCGCGGGAACCATCATTCAACGTATTAGAGGTTTTGTGAAGCGCAGCGAGCCGCAACGTAAATCTTGCTCCATCGGTGAGATCATCAACGACGCCGTGGGTCTGGTTGAAATTGAGGCTCATCGCCATCGCTTAAGCATTACCTCTAGCATTCAAGAAAATCTCCCCAATGTTGACTTAGATCCTGTCTTAATTTTGCAGGTTTTAGTCAATTTATTGAAAAACTCTCTAGACAGCTTACGTGAGGTCTATCCATTGTCTTCCCGTTGGTCTGCCCCACCAGTCAAAATCTCTGCCGATCTAGAAACTAGCACTTTCCCAGCCATGCTCCGCATTCAGGTAACCGATGGTGGCGCTGGTATCGCTGAATCCGTGATTGCAAGGATGTTTGAGCCCTTTTTTAGCACCAAATCCGATGGAATGGGCATGGGCCTTAATATCTGCCGCTCCATTATTGAGTCGCATCATGGGCGCCTTTGGGCCAAAAATCATATGGATGCGGAACATACAAAGTTAGTCGGCTGCACCTTTACAATATTATTGCCCCTAGAATCCTCGGATTCCAAGGAAACCGTTTAACCAAGGTATTTAGACTCACCGCGAGATCCAATATGAATATCAACACAACTACCAAACCTAACCAGGCCGAAGTGGTCTATGTAGTAGACGACGATGAGGCGGTACGTGACTCCCTCACCTGGCTATTGGAAAGTAATGGTTATGTAGTACGCTGCCACGCTAGCGCTGAACGGTTTTTACAATCCCTGCAAAGCACTGACAAGTCCACGATCTCTTGCGCCATTCTGGACGTGCGCATGCCTGGCATGTCTGGCCTTGAATTGCAGGAACGGTTATTGAGTGAAAACCTCCCTATGCCAGTAGCCTTTATTACCGGTCACGGCGATGTTTCGATGGCAGTCTCCACCATGAAACGCGGTGCAGTTGATTTTATTGAGAAGCCTTTTAAAGAGAATGATCTCTGTGGCTTAGTAGATCGCATGCTTGCTAAAGCGCGTGTCGATTATTCACAAGCGAGCCAGCGAAAAATTACCCAGAGTTTGCTCAGCAAGCTCACCGGTCGCGAACGTCAGGTCCTCGAAAGAATTGTGGCAGGTCGCTTAAATAAACAGATAGCCGATGATCTTGGTATTTCAATTAAAACCGTTGAGGCCCATCGCGCGAACATTATGGAAAAGTTAAATGTCAATACTGTCGCAGACTTATTGCGCCTGGCACTTTCTGATCCACAACCAAACTAATTTTTGAACCTTTAAGTTATGCCGGCACAACTCCTTGATGGCAATCTCCTTTCTAAAAAGCTGCGTGCAGAAATTGCTGCCCGTGGAGCAATTGTTACCGCCAAAGGAATTAGACCCGGCTTAGCAGTCATTGTGGTTGGCGATAATCCGGCTAGCCAAGTCTATGTGCGGAACAAGGTTAAAGCTTGCGAAGAAGTTGGCTTTCATTCGGTGCTTGAACGCTACGCCGCAGAATTGGGCGAAGAAGAATTGTTAGCCCGCATTGCCACCCTCAATGCCGACCCTGCAATTCATGGCATTTTGGTTCAACTCCCATTACCCGAACACATTGCTGCAGAGCGAGTGCTAGAGGCTATCGCCCCAGAAAAAGATGTCGATGGTTTCCATGTCAGTAATGCTGGAGCTTTAATGGTCGGCAAACCAGAATTCAAACCCTGCACGCCTTATGGTTGCATGAAGATTTTAGAAAGCATTGACTACCCAATCCGCGGAGCGCGTGCTGTGATTGTCGGCGCTTCGAATATTGTGGGCAAGCCTATGGCCATGCTCTTGCTCCAAGCTGGCGCCACGGTGACTATATGCAATAGCAAAACGCGCGATTTAACCCACCACACCAAAGACGCCGACATCTTGGTAGTTGCCACCGGTAAACCCAGAATGATTACAGGCGATATGATTAAGACCGGTAGCGTAGTGATCGACGTGGGTATTAACCGGCTTCCAGATGGCAAGCTCTGTGGCGACGTTGATTTCGATACCGCCAAATATATTGCCGGATGGATTACGCCCGTACCTGGTGGCGTCGGACCAATGACCATTACGATGCTCTTGATGAACACCCTAGAGGCAGCTGAAAAAGCCGCCAAACACTAAGTTTATTCTGCAAAAATAAGCGCATTACATTAAGCTAGAGGGATGACCACCTCCACAGCTAGCCCCACTACAAAAAATCCCTTAATTGCCTTTGGGCGTGATATTGCAAGTTATTCTGAAATCAAACCAGAGCATATTGCCCCTGCGATTTCACATCTTTTAAAACAAGCCCAAGCCGCAGTCGAGCGAGCGACAAGCTCAAGTACACCTTGTACATGGCAAGAACTAGTAGAGCCCTTAGAAGATGCTACAGAAGCATTGAGTCGATCCTGGGGCGTGATTTCTCATCTTAATAGTGTTGCTGACTCTAAAGAGCTTAGAGAAGCACATGGCGCCATGTTGCCTGAGGTCACCGCATTTTTTTCAAGCCTAGGACAAAACTTAGCGCTTTATGAAAAATTTAAGGCACTTAGCTTGAGTGCGACATTTGCCAGGCTCTCAAGCGCCCAACAGCGCGTCATTCAAAACTCTTTACGTGACTTTCAATTGGGTGGTGCTGAATTATCCGAGCAAGATAAACCACGCTTTTCTCAAATCCAGGATGAACAGGCATTACTCAGTAAAGCTTTTTCAGATCACGTCTTAGATGCTACCGATGGTTTTGTGCATGTCATAAACAATGAGTCAGAGTTGGCGGGATTACCTGCTGATGCGATCGCCGCAGCCGCAGATACTGCCAAGCAAAAAGAACTTACCGGCTGGGCATTTACTCTGCACTTCCCCTCTTACTATCCGGTAATGCAGTATTCAGAGAATCGCGCTTTACGGAAGCTAATGTATCAAGCCTACATTACTCGCGCCTCTGAATTGGCTCCACAGTTTGCCAACGGTAAGCTTGATTGGGATAACACTGAAAATATGCTAGCCCAGTTACGCTTACGTGACGAAGAAGCCCGCATGCTTGGCTTCCCGAATTACGCCGCATTAAGCTTGGCGCCAAAAATGGCAAACAGTGTGACTGAGGTTGATCAGTTTCTAAGTGATATCGCTAAGAAGGCTAAACCCTTCACCCAAAAAGACTGGGATGAGCTCCAAGAATTTGCCAGAATCTCGCTAAAACTCGAGGGTGGTATTGAGCCATGGGATATCGCCTTCTGTTCGGAAAAACTGAAGCAGGCTCGCTATGCTTTTTCAGAAAACGAACTCAAACAATACTTTCCCTTGCCAAAAGTTTTGGAAGGCCTGTTTGGGGTTATTCAAACACTCTTTGCCGTCAAAATTACCCCTGCAGATTTGCCGACCTGGCATGCTGATGTTCAGTCCTTTTGCGTACGCAATCATGACGGCGAAATTCTTGCGTATTTTTATCTGGACCCTTACGCTCGATCCGGAAAACGGGGTGGCGCCTGGATGGATGATGCACGAGGACGTCGCGAGTTACCGGACGGTAGTACGCAACTGCCGGTGGCATACTTGGTGTGTAACTTTGCCCCACCAGTAAGCATTGATGGAAAATTACACCAACCCACCATTACGCATGATGATGTCATCACCCTATTCCACGAGAGCGGTCACGGCTTACATCACCTCCTAACTCAAGTCGGAGCACTGGGAGTCTCAGGCATCAATGGGGTCGAATGGGATGCAGTTGAGCTACCCAGTCAATTCATGGAAAACTTTTGCTGGGAATGGGAGGTTCTCGAAACAATGACTTCCCATGTAGAAACTGGCAACCCATTACCAAAAGATCTTTTTGACAAAATGCTGGCTGCCAAAAACTTTCAGAATGGTCTTGCTACCCTACGTCAGATAGTTTTTTCTTTGCTTGATTGGCGCTTGCACTCGACTTTTAACGCCCAGGATGCGAAAGCTACTGGGGTACTGGAGTTATCTAGAAAAATTGCATCTGAATTCAATGTCATTGCGCAACCAGAAATCTCTCGCTGGCCCAATACTTTTAGCCACATTTTTGCCGGCGGTTATTCGGCGGGCTACTATAGTTACAAATGGGCCGAGGTGTTATCCGCGGATGCTTACTCCGCTTTTGAGGAGGCCGCCAAACTCACGGGCAGCGTATTAGATGTGGAAACTGGCGCGCGCTACAAACAAGAAATTCTAGCGGTTGGTGGCAGTCGCCCTGCCGCGGAATCTTTTAAAGCATTTCGGGGTCGAGAACCCCAAATTGATGCTCTCTTGCGGCATGGTGGCCTTGTGCAGTCCTAACGCGATACCGCAAAAATTTATGCTTTAATTTCCGCAATGACAGGCGCGTGGTCAGAAGGCTGCTCCCAGGCACGCGGCACTTTATCCACAATACTAAAACTACATTTTTCTTTGAGTGCCTCGCTTAGCAAGATGTGATCAATGCGCATACCGGCATTACGTCTAAAACCCATCATGCGGTAATCCCACCAACTATAGGTTTTAGGTGCCTGCTCAAACATCCTAAAAGAGTCATGCAAACCTAAAGACAGTAAATCCTGAAATGCCTCTCGCTCTTGAGAGGAAACTAAATTTTGCCCCTCCCAGGCTTTAGGATCATGAACATC
>CANGEC010000154.1 GCA_947452625.1 Burkholderiaceae bacterium | reverse complement strand
GACAAAGTTTTTCTTCGGTATCGGCAACTAATTCAAATGGGAGGCCAAGTTTGCTGCGGAAATTATCGTGCGATTTGAGGCTATCACGTGACACACCCACTATCAAAGTATTTGCCTTCGTAAAAGCGTCAATGTGATCGCGAAACTCACCTGATTCTGCGGTACATCCAGGAGTCATATCTTTAGGGTAAAAGTAAATGACCAGTTTTTTGCCTTGCGCGGCTGCAGGTGTAAATGTCAGACCAGAGGTCGCTGGAATGGCACACTCTGGAATAGGTTGACCAATGGCTACTGTCATGATGATCCTTGTATAAAAAATATCTCGATGGGATTAATGATTTTTTACAGCTTGCTACTTAATAATGGCTTTGCACAATCAACTCACCACTGCGATTTGGGATTTCTCCCCAAGTGACTGGAAGTACCGCTATTTTATCGAGTTGCTTGGTCGCTTCCCAGGATTGGTGTAATTCGCCCATGGTTACCAGATCATGACCTTGATTTAACCAGCCTGCCAGCAATTGCTCAAAGGCGGGTAATAGTTTTTGACCCTCTAGCTCTGCATGCAAGGTAAAAACCTGATCATTTGGATTGCTTTGGGTGATTGCCAAAAGTTCTTTGACTGCATCAAATTCATTGGCGCCGTCAATGCCGATGAGTTCGTCAAAGGTTGGCAAAGTGGTTGGGTATTGGACATGTTTTGCTTTGCCGGAGGTGAGCGCTAGGCGATAGGGCATCAGATTGGGTTCGGCACGCCCATCTGACGAGTAACGTATACCCCATTGATCCAGTTGCTCAAAAGCGGCTTCATTCATTTGCCAGCCAGCAGCGCCATAGGTGACTGGAGGGTGTCCAAAAATGGTTACAAAACGATCCCAACTCTTTTGCATTTGTATCTTGGTCCAGGCAGCATCCTTTAGACGTACGGCATCTTGCCAAGCTACATGATCCCAAGTGTGTATGCCGGTTTCATGACCCGCTTGATCAATGGCACGCATTTGCGCCGCAGCTTTTTTTCCGATATCAGGTCCGGGCAGAAGCACGCCATAGAGTAGGGTTTTGATTCCGTAATGCTCAACCACGGAGGTGCGACTTACTTTTTTTAAAAACCCAGGACGGAGCACCCGTTTAAGTGCCCAACCAGTATGGTCTGGCCCCAGGCTAAAAAGGAAGGTGGCCTTTAGTCCAAAACGTTCTAATGTATGAGCGAGATTCGGAACGCCTTCTTGGGTGCCGCGTAAGGTATCGACATCTACCTTGAGTGCGATTTTGGCCATAGACCTCGAACTTATTCTAGGTCGACTAAATGGCGGGCTTTTTCCACATCTTGACGATAGGCTTCAAAAATATTCTTGAGCGCATCCGTCATAGCAGTGGTCGGTTTCCAGCCTAATTCAGACATCGTGTTGTCAATGGCTGGAACTCGATTTTGTACATCTTGATACCCAGCGCCATAGTAAGCACCAGAAGTGGTTTCTTGAATCTTCACCTCATTAGCGGTTTTTGCATACTCAGGAATGCTTTTGGCGATCTCGAGCATCTGTGTTGCCAATTCGCGAACCGAGTGATTATTTTTAGGATTGCCTATGTTGTAAATCTTTCCATTGGCAATGCCATCTTTGTTGTCGATGATACGCATTAAGGCATCAATCCCATCATCAACGTAAGTAAACGCGCGTTTTTGAGCGCCGCCATCAACCAAATTGATGGGTTCGCCACGCACGATGTGTCCTAGGAACTGGGTTACAACACGAGATGAGCCTTCTTTAGGGGTGTAGATACTATCGAGGCCAGGTCCAATCCAATTAAACGGGCGGAAGAGGGTAAAGCGCAAGCCTTCCATGCCATAGCCCCAGATCACACGATCCATTAACTGTTTGGAGCAAGCGTAGATCCAGCGCGGCTTATTGATCGGACCATAAACCATATTAGATGCGGCAGGATCAAACTCTCCATCTTCACACATGCCATAGACTTCTGAAGTCGATGGGAATACCAAATGTTTTTTATATTTAACAGCAGAGCGAACGATTGGTAAGTTTGCTTCGAAATCAAGTTCAAAAACCTTTAAGGGTTGTTGCACATAGGTTGCGGGAGTAGCAATGGCCACCAAGGGAAGAATGACATCGCATTTGCGAATATGGTATTCAACCCATTCCTTATTGATGGTGATGTCACCTTCAAAAAAGTGCATGCGAGGATGATGAATCAGATCGCCTAAACGATCATTCTGCATATCCATGCCATAGACATCCCAGTCGGTTGTCTCAAGAATGCGTTTTGAAAGATGATGGCCAATAAAGCCATTCACACCAAGAATAAGTACTTTTTTCATTGTTACTGCCTCATTTCGTCTATCTGCTTGTTGCTGAGTTCATTGCTTAAGTTGTTGCTGGAAACCATTCCAAAATTTCAAGCGCTTGGCGGTTACCGCAAATACCAAATACCCGATTATCAACCAGTTGGATACCAGGCTCCTCAAGATTGAGGTTGCCTGGAAAATGCCCCTGGAGGGTGGTTTTAGCCACAATCATTGTCTGGCCTTGCCATGGAGTAAAGGCTCCTGGATAAGGCGGTGCCACTGCTCTAACGAGGTCGTGGACCTTTTTGGCACTTTGCCCCCATAGAATTCGCCCGTCTTCAGGCTTACGGCCCCCAAAATAACTGCCTTTGTGGAGTTCATTGGCTTTTCTGGGAACTTTTCCCTGAATTAGTTCTGGCAGCACTTGCTCTATGACTGTTACCGCCGCTTTACTGACTTTGCCAAAGACTTCGGTAGCGGTTTCATCAGGATCTATCGTGACAGATTTTTGCCCAACGATATCTCCAGCATCCGGCTTGGCTTCCATGATGTGCAAGGTAGCGCCAGTTTCGGTTTCACCATGAAGAATGGCCCAATTAACTGGTGCGCGACCGCGATACTTTGGTAAAAGTGAGCCATGCATATTGAGTGCGGCAATTTTTGCGCAAGCCAAGACCTCGGCAGGAATCATGTAGCGGTAATAAAAAGAGAAGAGATAATCTGGCGCCAACTCCTGAATGCGGGGGATTAAACTTTTTAATTCAGAGGCGCTAGGAGTGAGGTAAGGAATCTTTTCTGACTCACACAGTTTGGCAACGCTCGCAAACCAAACATTTTCGTTGGGATCATCTTGGTGGGTTAAGACCAGATCGATTTTGATACCGGCATTCACTAATGCCTTAAGGCATTGAACACCCACGTCATGATAGGCAAAGACAACCGCGTGCAATTATTGTTTCTCTAAAACAGCCTGTACGACATAGCGTGGCCGCTGACGCACTTGCTGGTAGATACGACCGATATATTCACCAAGGAGTCCTAGGCCAAAGAGCATGACCCCAATCAGGAAGAAGGTAAGCGCAAACAGGGTAAAGACGCCTTCGACTTCGGCCCCTAATACAAAGCGACGAATTAATAAGTAAACGAATAAGCTGCCCGCCGCGAGAGATAAAAGCATCCCCAGTGCTGAAAAGAGTTGCAATGGCATGACTGAGAAGCCTGTCACTAAGTCAAAGTTTAGGCGGATGAGTTGGTAAAGGCTGTATTTCGATTCACCAGCGAAACGCTCTTCGTGTTTCACGATAATTTCCGTAGGGTTTGCCGCGAAGGTGTATGCAAGGGCTGGAATAAAGGTATTGCTCTCATCACATTGCCGGACTAAATCAACAATTCGACGGCTATAGCCGCGCAACATACAGCCCTGATCGGTCATGGTGATGCGAGTAATGCTTTGGCGCAAGTGGTTCATTGCGCGGGAGGCAAATTTTCTAAAGAAGCTATCGCGCCGGTCTGCTCGAATCGTCCCGACATAATCATGCCCTTGCAAAAGTTGCTCTGTGAGCGCATCAATTTCTTCAGGTGGATTTTGTAAGTCCGCATCTAAGGTGATGATGTATTCGCCACGAGCATATTCGAAGCCAGCCATGATCGCCATGTGTTGACCAAAATTACTATGGAACAGTACAGCGCGAGTGACGTCAGGCCGTAATTCAACTTGTTTTGCCAATATGCCGGCAGAGCGATCTTTGCTACCGTCGTTAATAAAAACGACTTCATAGCGAATATTGCGTTTTGTCGCTAAGGTGTCGAGTGCGGGGTAGAGACGATCAAAGAGAGCCTGTAAACCATCTTCCTCGTTATAAACGGGAATGACGACACTAAGCTTTGGGGTGGCGGCTAAATTGGCAGTCATGCCGTAATTTTGCCTGATCTTGGGGGTTTAGCCCATTTATGCAAAAACAGGTGGCCTAAGCCTTGGATTTATCGTGTTTTTGTAGAACACTGCAAAGTGATTGAGCAATTCGGACGACATCGTCATCTTGCATGCCTGGAAAGAGGGGCAAGGTCAAAATTGCCCTTCCAACCCTCTCTGCTATGGGGGTGGCTGCACTTTGGTAGCCAAGATTTTTGTAAAGCGTAAAGCCGGTAATGAGGGGGTAGTGAACCCCGGTGCCGATTCCCAAATCTTTGAGCTCGGTCATGATTTGGGCTCGATCTGCATTTAATTGCTCTAAAGGCAGAATGACCTGATACATATGCCAATTGCTATCGGTAAAGTTTTCTGGAGGCAGCTCTAGCTTAAGCGCTTGAAGGCGATGCGATTGCATTGCTGAGCGAATCGCAGCAAAGTATTGACGGGCCAATGCAGTGCGGCGAGCCTGAAAACTTGGCAGTTGCTTGAGCTGATGCAAGCCAATGACCGCATTGACATCGGTGAGATTGTCCTTGCCACCCAGTACATCAACATCCATGCCATCCATTCCTTGACGCGTTAGGCCTTGCAAACGAAATTTTTCCGCTAACCTTGCTTCGTCCACATTATTGAAAACAAGGCAGCCGCCTTCAATAGTGGAGAGGTTTTTATTCGCCTGAAAACTAAAGCTCACCAAATCACCAAGCGCACCAATTTTTTGACCTTGCCAGTGCGAACCAAAAGCTTGCGCAGCATCTTCTATCACGCGCAGTTGATGCTCTTTGGCAAGCGCATAGAGTTGGTCCATGTCAACGGGTAAGCCCGCCAAATAAACGGGCATGATGGCACGGGTTTTGGGGGTAATTGCCTTTGCTACTTTATTCAAATCTAGATTGCGTGTAAGCGGATCAATATCTACAAAAACGGGTTTTGCACCTACACTCAGAATGACGTTGGAAGTTGCAACCCAAGAGATGGGGGTGGTAATGACCTCATCGCCTTCGCCAATACCTGCGACCTGTAAAGCAATCTTCATAGTTGCCGTACCGTTGGCAAAGCAGCGCACCGGACGACCGCCAAAATATTCACTTAAAGTTGTTTCAAACTCTG
>CANGEC010000153.1 GCA_947452625.1 Burkholderiaceae bacterium | reverse complement strand
GAATTAAACAACGATTGGAACCGAGCTTACAAAAAATCTGCCCGTATAGTTGGCGATGTGATCGGTAAATACCATCCACATGGCGATTCTGCGGTCTATGACACGATTGTTCGCATGGCCCAAGACTTCTCTTTGCGCTATATGCTGGTTGACGGACAGGGCAACTTTGGCTCCGTGGACGGTGATAACGCCGCCGCTATGCGCTACACGGAGATCCGCCTACGGAAAATTGCCCACGAGCTTTTGGCTGATCTGGATAAGGAAACGGTCGATTTTGGGCCAAACTATGACGGTAGCGAGAAAGAGCCTCTGATTCTTCCTGCAAAAGTGCCAAATTTGCTGATTAACGGCAGCTCGGGCATCGCGGTGGGTATGGCTACCAATATTCCGCCTCATAACCTAGATGAGGTGGTTTCCGCCTGTTTGCACGTCTTGCATAACCCAGATTGCACGATTGATGAGCTGATTGAGATTATTCCGGCTCCAGATTTCCCAACTGCCGGCATTATTTACGGCGTTCAGGGTGTGCGGGAAGGTTATCGCACGGGCCGCGGCCGTGTTGTGATGCGAGCGAAGACTCACTTTGAGGATATCGATAAAGGTGCCCGTCAAGCGATCATCGTTGATGAGCTCCCGTATCAAGTAAACAAAAAGAATCTGCTCGAGCGCATTGCCGAGCTGGTGAATGAAAAGAAGGTAGAGGGGATTTCTGACTTGCGTGACGAGTCGGATAAGTCCGGTATGCGCGTAGTGATTGAACTCAAGCGCGGCGAAGTTCCAGAAGTTGTTCTGAATAACCTCTATAAGAGCACCCAGCTTCAAGATAATTTCGGTATGAATATGGTGGCCTTGGTAGACAACCAGCCCCGCTTATTAAATCTGAAGCAGATGCTCGAGTACTTCTTGCAGCATCGTCGTGAAGTGGTGACGCGTCGTACGATTTTTGAATTACGCAAAGCACGTGATCGCGGTCATGTCTTAGAAGGCTTGGCAGTGGCATTGGCTAATATTGATGAGTTCATCGCCATTATTAAAGCGGCTGCGAACCCAGTGTTGGCTAAGCAAGAGTTGATGGGCAAGGCTTGGGATTCTTCGATGGTGCGTGAGATGTTGGCACGTGCTGAGACTGATACCCCTGGCGGACGCAATGCCTATCGTCCAGAAGGTTTGTTGCCAGAATACGGTATGCAAACCACTGGTCTCTATCGTCTATCGGATAGTCAAGCGCAAGAAATTTTACAAATGCGTTTGCAACGTTTGACAGGCCTTGAGCAAGACAAGATTGTTAATGAGTACAAAGAAGTCATGGCTGAAATTTCTGACTTATTGGATTTATTAGCGAAGCCAGAGCGTGTCACTCAAGTGATTGAGAGTGAGCTGAAGGAAGTTCAGGCTGAATTCGGGATTGCTGGTGGTGACACCGGACGTCGTTCATTCATTGAAATGAATGCCACCGAATTGTTTACTGAGGACTTAATCACTCCGCAAGATATGGTGGTCACACTCTCCAATACTGGTTATATGAAGAGTCAGCCCTTAAGCGAGTACCGCGCCCAGAAGCGTGGCGGTCGCGGCAAGCAAGCTGCGGCAACTAAAAATGAAGATTGGATTGAAACATTATTCGTTGCCAATACTCATGACATCATTCTTTGCTTCTCAGATCGCGGGCGGATGTATTGGCTGAAGGTTTGGGAAGTGCCACAAGGTAGTCGCACCTCTCGTGGTAAGCCGATTGTGAATATGTTCCCATTGATTGAAGGCGAGAAGATCACAGTCATTCTCCCAATTAAGGGTTATCAAGATGATCACTATGTATTCATGGCGACTAGCTTGGGTACTGTGAAGAAAACGCGTTTATCTGATTTCTCTAATCCACGTAAAGCCGGCATTATTGCGGTAGATCTAAATGAGAATGACTTCCTGGTTGGCGCTGCGATTACCGATGGCCAACATGATGTGATGTTGTTCTCCGATGCTGGTAAAGCAGTGCGTTTTGACGAGAATGATGTGCGTCCTATGGGTCGTACAGCGCGTGGTGTGCGTGGCATGAACTTGGGTGAAGGTCATCAAGTGATCGCAATGCTAGTAGCCCCTGCTGAAGCGGCAGAGGGTACCGAAGTTGCGGTAGTCGATGAAAATGGCGCAGCTATTCCAAGTAGCGTTTTGACTGCTACTGAAAACGGCTATGGCAAACGCACCCCGATTGGTGAATATACGCGCCACGGTCGTGGCACCAAAGGCATGATCGCGATTCAGACAACGGAGCGTAACGGTAAAGTTGTTGCGGCTGCTTTGGTATCGCCAGAAGATCAGATTATGTTGATTACTACTGGCGGTATTTTGGTGCGCACACGCGTTTCCGAGATTCGTGAAATGGGTCGTGCTACTCAGGGTGTTACCTTAATTAATGTAGATGAAGGCACGCGTTTGTCCGGCTTGCAGCGGATTGCTGAAAGTGATTCGGATGACGAGAGCGATGCTGATGATGCAGACGAAAATGATTCTGCTGATCCAGCAACTGATTCTGCTTCTGATGCGGTTGGTGATGCCTAAGCGGGCATCTATACGATTCGTTAATTGATATGACGTTTGACCGCCGCATCTTTAATTTCGCAGCGGGGCCTGCTACTTTGCCCGAAGAGGTGCTAAAGCAGGCTGCTGATGAAATGCTGAACTGGCGTGGACTGGGTACTAGCGTGATGGAAATTAGCCATCGCAGCAAAGAATTCATGGCGGTGTATGAAGAGACTTTGCAAGATCTTCGTACCTTAATGAACATCCCCGACTCATACGAAATTTTGCTCTTGCAGGGCGGTGGTTTGGGTCAAAACGCCGCCATTCCAATGAACTTAATGCCATTGGCTAAGCATGGCCCTAAAGCAGATTTCTTAGTTACTGGTATTTGGTCGGAAAAATCCTTTAAGGAGGCGCAAAAGTACGGCGCCGCAAACTTAGTCGCTACTTCTGCCGCTGAAAAATTTAATACGATTCCAGAGCGTTCTACTTGGAAGTTATCGGATGATGCCGCCTATGTGCATTACTGTGCGAATGAAACTATTGGCGGCGTAGAGTTTCCAGGCGTACCAAATGTGGGCAATACTCCCTTGGTCGCTGATATCTCTAGCAACATTCTGTCCAAGGAGATGGATGTCAATCAATGTGCCGTCTGGTTTGGTGGTGCGCAAAAGAATATTGGCCCTTCTGGCGTGACCATTGTGATTGTTCGCAAAGATTTGCTTGGCCATAGCATGGGCATCACCCCAACGATTTGGGATTGGTCAGTACAGGCTAATACGCAATCGATGATTAATACACCGCCTACATTCGCGATCTATATGGCGGGCCTGGGATTTAAGTGGTTGCTAAAACAGGGCGGCGTGAAGGTCATGGAGAAGCGCAATCAAGAAAAATCAGATCTGCTCTATCACTTCTTGGATCAAAGTAGTTTGTATGAAAATCGCGTCACCAAAGCCTATCGCTCGCGCATGAACGTGACCTTCTTCCTAAAAGATGAGGCTCTGAATGCGGAGTTTTTGGCGCAATCTAATGCGGCTGGTCTCGTTGCTTTACGCGGTCACAAGGCTGCGGGCGGCATGCGTGCGAGCATCTATAACGCAATGCCGATTGAGGGCGTTCAGGCGCTAGTTGAATTCATGCGTGATTTTGAAAGGCGGGCTTAATGAGTACTGAAGAGCAGCGCTTAGCTCCCTTGCGGGAAAAGATAGATTCATTAGATGCGCAGATCTTGGATTTGTTGACCCAGCGTGCCAAAGCAGCGCAGGAAGTGGGGCATGTCAAAGGTGGTTTCTCATCGCCAGTTTTTCGTCCCGAGCGTGAGCGCCAGGTTGTCGCGCGACTCCAGGGGATCAATCAAGGTCCTTTATTGCCGGATGGTATTGCCGCTATTTGGCGTGAAGTGATGTCTGCCTGCCGAGCTCTAGAGGCTCGTCAAACGATCGCCTACTTAGGTCCGGTCGGCACTTTTTCAGAGCAGGCCGCACAGACGTATTTTGGTCATTCAATTGCTGGTCTACCGTGCAACAGTCTGGATGAAGTTTTCAAAGCAGTCGACAAGGGTGCCGCGCAGTTTGGCGTTGTCCCGGTAGAAAATTCTAGTGAGGGTGCAATCTCTCGTACGCTAGATCTGCTCTTGGATTCACCGATGCAAATTAGTGGTGAAGTGGTCTTGCCTATTCGCCATCATCTCCTGAGTAAGGATGGCAGCTTGAATGGCATCACTACAGTCTGTGCGCATGCCCAAGCTTTAGCGCAATGCCAACAGTGGCTCAGTCAGCATGCTCCGCAATTGCAGCGTCAGGCTGTCAGTAGCAATGCCGAGGCCGCACGTATGGCTGCTGCGGATCCTAGCTTGGCGGCGATTGCTGGCGATCCTGCTCAAGTAGCTTATGGCCTGCAAGTGGTGGCCTCGCAAATTCAAGACGACCCACATAATCGCACTCGCTTTGTGGTGATTGGTAATTATCTTTGCCAACCCACCGGCCGTGATCAAACTTCTTTGGTGCTCTCAGTAGATAATCAGCCGGGGGCAGTGCATCGTTTGCTTGAGCCTCTAGCGAAGCATGGGGTTTCAATGAATCGTTTTGAATCTCGTCCTGCTCGTAAGGGAACTTGGGAATATCATTTCTATATTGATGTTGCTGGCCATGCTGATGATGAAAAAGTCGCTAAGGCTTTAGAAGAATTGAAAAATACAGCCGCTTTTTATAAGAAATTAGGCTCCTATCCTCACTCAGCAATTTAATTACCTTCATTACGTATCTCATTGGCAATGACTTCAAAATTAGGTTTAAAACATATTCAAGCGATTGCACCTTATGTGGGTGGCCGTCCAATCAGTGAGGTGGCACGCGAGTACGGCCTTGATGAAAGCAAGATTGTGAAGTTGGCTTCTAATGAGAATCCATTAGGAATGCCGAAATCTGCGCAGGATGCGATGGTGGCAGCTGCCAGTGATTTAGGTCGTTATCCCGATTCGAATGGGTTTGAGCTCAAGCAAGTCCTTTCAGCGCGTTTGGGTGTTCCTGCTGATTGGATTACCTTAGGCAATGGTAGTAACGATATTTTGGAATTGGCTGCACGCGCAGTTGCGCAATTGGGTGACGACATTATTTTCTCTCGCCATGCTTTTGCGGTCTACCCTCTCGCATCTCAAGCTGTTGGGGCTCGTGCTATTGAGGTTGCGCCCACGGCAGCTTATGGACATGATTTGTCTGCCATGCTCAAGGCTGTTCAGACTTCAGGTGATAAAGCAAAACTGGTATTTGTTGCAAACCCCAATAATCCAACGGGCAGCTATTTGCAGCCCCAAGAAATTGAGGCATTTTTATTGGCAGTGCCAGCAAATGTAGTGGTGGT
>CANGEC010000152.1 GCA_947452625.1 Burkholderiaceae bacterium | reverse complement strand
GTCGCATTGATTGCGATAGTAATCATCACTGCTTCCGTGTTATTGGGTCAGCATCTGCTGACATCTCCGGAAGAAGAGTTGCATCGAATTGACGCCTTATCTGAATTAAGCCTCTCCACTATTTAATCTTCAGTGTTCTCCCTTGCCCCTTGAACTCAAAGGAGTTTTTGGGGCTTTTTTAACAAAAGGATCATCATGAAAAAGCAACTATTAGCAGCGATACTCACTACTATGGGAATGGTGGGTTTGACTTATTCTCAAAATGCTATGTTTCAGGCAACGCCAGAGCCAACCGTTCGTCAACAAATATCAGAGACACAAAAGTAATTTGCTAATTGCATCAATCAGACCAAGAAGAGTGATGCCGCAAAGGTTGTCAATAATGAGTTATTTGAAATCGTGCCCAAGTCAGATCATAAGATGAATTTATTCACTACTGAAAACAAAATTACGGATGAAGAAGCAAGGGCACTAACGGCCTACTTAGCCTCTACAAATCAATGCCGAGCAATATCTAGTCATTTTCCCGTACCGGAGTTAGCGGGTATCTACCAGAACTTTTATAACCAAGTCGATCTGGTTTATGAGAACTTGTTGTCTAGGAAAATTTCCATAGGCGAGGCAAATAAAGAAAAGTATGAGCTTATGCAGACAGCTCAATCGCAATGGATTAACTATGAATCTACCCACAAGATTAATTGATGCATGAGTAACTAGTAAAGGTATTTAATATGGAAAAGCTCAGGCCTTAAGACGAGTCTCAGCTGTCGCGTAACGAAATGATTGAAGATTTAATCTTTACAACGATTTGTTATCAAAGTCACTTGAGTCATGACGCTCCAGTAGCTGTTCGTTTGGCTCCCCCCAAGTACGGTTAACAATGCGACCTCGTTTTACAGCAGGGCGCTCAAGAATTCTATCTGCCCATCGCTGCACGTTCACATATTCCTGTACGCTGAGGAATTCTGAGGCTCCATAAAGCCATCCTTTAACAAGGGCACCATACCAAGGAAAAACAGCAATATCTGCAATGGTGTATTCCTTACCGGCGAGATATTCATTTTCAGTTAAACGTTGATCTAGAACATCCAGTTGGCGCTTGGTTTCCATCGCAAATCGGTCAATGGGGTATTCCATTTTGAAGGGGGCATAGGCATAGAAGTGTCCAAAGCCTCCGCCTAAGTAAGGTGCGCTACCCATTTGCCAGAAAAGCCAATTCATTGTTTCGGTACGAGTGGCAATATCTTTGGGTAGGAAGGCATCAAACTTTTCAGCTAAATAAACCAAAATAGAGCCGGACTCGAAAACACGAATAGGTGTCGATGTGCTTCTATCAAGTAGCGCAGGAATCTTTGAATTGGGATTGATTTTTACAAAATCCGAACCAAATTGATCACCTTCACTAATTCTAATCAACCAGGCGTCATACTCAGCGCCAACGTGGCCAAGGGCGAGCAACTCCTCAAGCATGATGGTTACTTTGACACCGTTTGGAGTGCCCATGGAATACAACTGCAGGGGATGGCGACCAATGGGCAATTCTTTTTCTTCTCGTGGGCCGGCTGTCGGTCGATTGACATTTGCAAATTGACCGCCATTTGGCTTTTCCCATGTCCAGACTTTGGGCGGCGTGTATTCAGTTGTATCAGTCATTTTTTACCTTAGCAAATTCCCAGCAAGTTTAATCTAGCTGACCTAAAATTGTTTAAGACACATTACCAAATAGTTTTTTAGGAGCTTTGATGAAATATCGTTTATTGGGCAATACAGGACTTTATGTTTCCGAGCTCTGCTTAGGCACGATGACTTTTGGCGCGCAAGGATTTTGGGAGGTGATGGGTGGCTTGCAGCAGTCTGCAGTTAATGAGTTGGTCAGAACTTCATTTGATAGTGGTATTAATTTTTTCGATACGGCTAATGTCTATTCGATGGGTCAATCCGAAGTCTTGCTAGGTCAAGCAATTAAAGATTGTGGCTTGCCACGAGATCAGTTGGTGATTGCGACCAAATCTACTGGGATCATGGACGAAACTCCCAACGGAAGAGGTCAGTCCCGCTTTCATATTTTTAATGAAGTAGATGCCAGTCTAAAACGCTTGCAACTTGATCATATTGACCTTTACCAAGTGCATGGCTTTGATCCCTTAACGCCATTTGAGGAATCGTTATCAGCTCTCAATGATTTAGTTCGAATGGGTAAGATTCGCTATATTGGTTTGTGTAATATGGCTGCATGGCAAGTGATGAAGGCAATAGCTATTTCACGGCAAAAAGGCTTTGCTGAGTTTGCAAGCGTGCAGTCTTATTACTCTATTGCCGGTAGAGACTTAGAACGCGAGATATTACCGTTGGTTCAAGATCAAAAATTAGGATTAATGGTTTGGAGCCCGCTAGCAGGAGGCTATTTATCTGGAAAATTTAATCGGAATACGGCAAATCCTGACGGTGCAAGACGTTCCAATTTTGATTTCCCGCCGATTAACAAAGACAAGGCGTTTGCTTGCATTGATGCGATGACACCAATTGCTAAGGCCCATGGTGTATCAGTTGCCCAAGTGGCTCTAGCTTGGATTTTGTCTAAGCAGTCTGTTTCAAGCATCATTATTGGCGCTCGCAAATTAGAGCAATTAAAAGATAATATTGATGCCGGCAAGCTAGCCCTGACAGAAGATGAGCTCAAGTCCTTGGATGAAGTCAGCGCTTTGTCTTCTGAGTATCCGGGTTGGATGCTCGCCTTTCAGGGTCAATATCGTGCTACGCCACCAGTAAAAGAATAATTTTTTAATATTCAAATAACCACTTTAAGGAAAAATATGAATACATTTGATGCAATCCGAGAACGTCGGGCTGTTAAGTACTTTGATCCAAGCCATGAATTTACTAAACAAGAGACTGACCAGCTGTTGGATCTCGCTATGCAAGCGCCATCTTCATTCAATATCCAACACTGGCGTTTAGTGAATGTTACTGACAAGGCCCTCAGAGCTAAGTTGCGTGAAGCTGCAAATAATCAAGCTCAAGTTACTGAGGCTTCCTTACTTTTTGTAGTTGCTGTTGACATTAAAGCATGGGAAAAAGATCCTGCCCGATATTGGGTAAATGCACCTAAAGAAGCCCAAGATATTTTAGTCCCTTGGATTCATCCCTTTTACTCTGGTAAAGACCAGCTACAAAGAGACGAGGCAATGCGCTCTGCAGGAATCATGTTGCAAACCATGATGCTTTCAGCTAAAGCGATGGGTTATGACTCATGCCCAATGGTCGGTTTTGATTTTGACAAGGTCGCCGAATTGATCCACTTGCCTAAAGACTATGCCATTGCCGCGATGTTAGTAGTTGGCAAGGGTATTAAACCAGCCTGGCCTAAACCTGGGTTTATCCCTAAGTCTGAAATGATCATTGAAAATCACTTTTGAATTAAGGTGCCTTTTATATTGAGTGGGCAGATCTAGGCGCAAGTCCTGGTGGCCCACTAGAAACGTAAACCCCCATCAGAAATGATGGGGGTTTTGTTTTTCAGATCCCCGTTGAATCAATCTTCTCTGCCTCAGCAAGATATCAACTAATCCTTTATAGTTAATTGACTAGTCAACTAATTCTATGAAAAAAATCAATTTTCCTACTACTGAGTTCTATACACCAGAGGCTTATACGCCTCAAGGAAGTTTGGTGTACCTAATGGTCCGAAACAAATCCCTTTATCAGCGCCTAGCGGACATGAGACTGGCTGATTTGGGAATTACGGCTTCTCAAGTGGGCATCCTGATGATGGTCGGACACGGTGAAAAAGCCACCATATCTTCAATTTCTCAAATATGGGGAATCAATGCTGCAGCTACTGTCCGAATGGTCCAAAAGCTCGAGACAATGCAGTTAATCAAAAAACTCCCCTCCAATAAAGATGGTCGAGTAACCCATTTGTCATTAACTACCACTGGAAAGCGTCTTATTAAGCGCATTCCAGCCCGTTTATGTGATTTACTTAATCATTCTTTAATGGGTTTTACATTGAAAGAATTTGATCAACTAAAAAGATACTTACTTCGCATTGAGGCAAATAATTTGCAGCAACTTAGAGATTCATAATGAAGTTATCAATAAAAAATTTGTCTATTCTGGCGCCAATTTCAGTGATTGTCACGCTGACCTCATGTGCGTTATTTCCAAGGGATGGGTTGCCTGAACAGACTGCAAAACCTTTGGAAATACTTGAGCCGAACTTGATCACTCAAGCTCCGCAAATTGAGGATCAGTGGTGGACTGCCTTTGGAGACCAGCAGTTAAATCAATTAGTGGATTTGGGGCTGCGTCAGTCTCCCAGTTTGGATATTGCCGGCGCTAGGATTGTGGCAGCACAGGCGATGTTAGAGACTGAGAAAGCCGCGTTTCTTCCTCAGGTTGGTGTGGGTGGGCAGGTTGACCGTCAACAGATTTCGCAAAACTATATCTTTGTACCGGGGATGCCAATCTACACAGGCTATGGTTTGGTAAATGCGTCTCTAAACTGGTCGTTGGATATATGGGGCAAACAAAAGAAATACTATGACGCTGCTAAAAATCAAGCAAAAGCAGCGCAGGCCAGCTATAAAGCTTCGGAACTCTTGCTCTCCACTGCCATTGTGCGAGTGTATTTTGATTACGATCGCGTTACTCAGGCGCAAGTGTTATATACCCATGATGCAGAAGTAAGGAAAAGCCTCTATCAAATTGCTCAAGAAAAGCAAAAGGCCGGTTTGGCTGATGCGTTCATGATTAATCAGCGTAAGGTGGACTATGAGAGTGCCCAAGTAAATCTAAGTCAAGCCATTCTCAGTAAGCAGATGATTCAACATCAACTTGCTGCTCTAGTGCAGGAGGGTCCATCCTGGGGTGAAAGATTACAATCTCCAGCCATCAAACTTGCGGGATTGAATTTGCCAGAGGTGATTCCTGCAAATCTTCTAGAGCGTAGACCTGATCTGCAAGCGCTGTTGAGTCAAATTGACGTAGCCAAACTCCAGTTAGAGGGGGCGAAATTAGAATACTTACCAGATATTAATTTAGCTGGATTTGTGGGTGTTCAATCTTTTGGTTTATCTCAACTATTTGCTAGTAGGAGTCAGCAATTTAGTATTGGCCCTGCGATTAGCTTACCCATTTTTGATGGCGGCCTTATTAATGCCAATATTACTGGCAAGGAAGCAAACCGTAATCAAGCAATTGCCAATTATCAAGAGCAGCTTGTGCAGGCTTTGCGAGAAGTTGCTGATGGCATCGGTACGATGCAGAGCTCGCAAGCAAATTATGCGAGCTATAGCAATGCCTATCAAAGCGCTAAGACCAATTATGAAATTACTCGAAGTAGAAGTGATGCAGGAATCAGCTCCAAAGAATCACTATTAACCATAGAGCAGGCCTATATTGCACAGGGCCAGAATATTGCTGAGGCTAAAGCAAAAATGCTTACCGCAAACGTGATTTTGGTTCAAGCTCTGGGCGGCTCCTATTT
>CANGEC010000151.1 GCA_947452625.1 Burkholderiaceae bacterium | reverse complement strand
CGTAAAAAGGCTGCTGCAGCTAAACGCCATTACAAGCGTATTCGCAGCCAAATGTTGCCTAAGAAGCTTTACTAATAGAATTTAAAGCTCTCTTCACCGAGAGGCTTTGAAACCCGCTGACGGTGAAACGCAGCGGGTTTTTGCTTTTCTTGCGACCAGGTAATTATTTTCAGTCAGAATGATTACTCAGAATATTCAAACATTAAGAACTACGGGAATGAAGTCATGAGTCTGAAAGACCAAATCACTGAAGATATGAAAACTGCCATGCGTGCAAAAGAGGTGGCACGTTTAGGGGCGATTCGTTTGTTGTTGGCCGCCATTAAGCAGCGTGAGGTTGATGAGCGGATCGTGGTCGATGATGCTGGCGTCATTGCTACTGTTGAAAAAATGATCAAACAACGCAAGGATTCCATTGCCCAGTTTGAAAAAGCAGGTCGTGATGACTTGGTCGCAATCGAAGCGAGTGAGATGGCGATCTTGCAAGCTTATTTGCCAGCGCAACTCTCTGATGAAGAAGTTGCTGCCGCTGTTGCTGCCGCTGTCAGTTCTACTGGAGCTGCAGGCCCACAAGATATGGGTAAGGTAATTGGTGTGCTCAAGCCTCAATTGGCAGGTAAGGCGGATATGGGAAAAGTTTCCGCTTTGGTAAAGGCAGCCTTAGCTCAGTAAATTGAATATTTACTAATTCATGGCCCTGATACCGCAATCCTTTATCGCCGATCTTTTAAATCGGATTGACATCATTGATGTGGTTGGGCAGCACGTTAAATTAAAAAAAGCGGGCGCGAACTATCAAGGTTTGTGCCCGTTTCATTCTGAGAAGTCTCCTTCTTTTTCGGTATCGCCGACTAAACAGTTCTATCACTGCTTTGGTTGTGGGGCGCATGGTTCTGCTATTAGTTTTGTCATGGAGTATTCGGGGCTCGGATACGTGGATGCGATCGAAGACTTAGCGCGTTCAGCTGGATTAACCGTTCCGCGCGAAGAGCGGACCGCGCAGGATGTTGCCAGACAACAGCAAGCTATGGCCTTGAGTGAGGTGATGGGATTGGCATCGGATTGGTATCGTGCTCAACTGAAGGTGGCGCCACGCGCTGTTGAATATTTAAAGGGGCGCGGCCTTACTGGCGAGATCGCTAAACGCTATTCTTTGGGCTATGCGCCTGATGGTTGGCAAGGACTTGAGGCTGTTTTTGGTAGCTATGCAAATGATGAGGTGGCAAAAACACTTTTAGAAGGTGGCCTGTTGATTCAGAGTGAGGCCAGTGAAGGCCAGCAAACTGCACGACGTTATGATCGTTTTCGGGATCGCATCATGTTCCCAATTCGCAATCCTAAAGGCCAGGTGATTGGTTTTGGGGGTCGTATCTTAGATCAAGGTGAGCCCAAGTATTTAAATTCTCCAGAGACCCCGCTTTTTTCCAAAGGCAATACTTTGTATGGCTTGTTTGAGGCACGTCAAGCGATTCGCGCGCAAGAATATGTTTTGGTGTGCGAAGGTTATATGGATGTGGTGGCATTAGCCCAACTCGGATTTCCGAATGCTGTGGCGACTTTAGGTACTGCTTGCACAGCCAATCATGTGCGGATGTTGTTACGTCAAACGGATCGTATTGTTTTTTCATTTGACGGTGATTCAGCAGGGCAACGAGCCGCGCAACGAGCGCTTGAAGCTTGCTTGCCATTGATGTCTGACGATAAAGAGATTCGCTTTTTATTCTTACCGACTGAGCATGATCCTGATAGCTATGTGCGCGAGTATGGGGCCGCTGCTTTTGAAAAAGTTATTAAAGAGGCGATGTCGATCTCCAGCTTCTTTTTTAAGATTGCTAGTGAAGGGCATGAGCTCACCACTCCAGAGGGCAGAGCGCAAACGCATCACGCAGCAAAACCTTTACTGCTTTCAATGCCCCCCATTGCTTTGCGTACACAAATTCTGCGCGAGTTAGCCATTCGTACGAATTCCACGCCAGCAGAGCTCGAGGCTTTCTGTGGTTTGACTGTGATACCGGCGCCTGCGCAAACAGCGTCTTACTCTGCGGTGCCAACCCGAGCTCCCACCTTCACCAATGGTAATACTGGCAACCGGACACAAGGCGCTCCTTGGCAGGCATCTAAGGGGTCGGTTAAAAGAGTCGCTGCGCAAAATATCGCGCCACCCCAAGCGCCAACAGATTTAGCCGAGCAAATTTTGCGGGTGCTGATTCAGTTCCCGCATCTCGGCAAGGCTTTGGATACTGGTAAGCGGTCACTCGCTTTGCAGACATCTGAGCAGCGCTCGCCCAAGGCGCTGATGCTGATGCAGGATTTATTGACGCAGTGTGATCAAGTGGAATTGGTTGCCGGTGAGGGTGATCAGCCTGCCATGGTCGGGGCTGGATCTTTCGCTATGTTCCAAGATCAACTCTCCCGTAGTGAACTGGCACCTCTGTATGAGGTGCTACGCAAGCGGGTAATGGGTTCGGACTTGGATCTCGAGGGAGCCACTGCTGATTTGGAGGGCGCCTTTAAAAAGCTG
Source organism: Burkholderiaceae bacterium (assembly GCA_947452625.1). Classification (GTDB taxonomy): domain Bacteria; phylum Pseudomonadota; class Gammaproteobacteria; order Burkholderiales; family Burkholderiaceae; genus Polynucleobacter. The sequence continues at coordinate 2,973 of CANGEC010000151.1, read as the reverse complement.
GAATTAACCCAACTCAAGCAAGAAATGACCCAAATTGCCCAAAAGATCGCCGCCAATGCTGCCACGGAGCAAGATCGCGCCCGATATCGCGAATTGGGCGAAAGATTGAAGTACACCTAAGAATTTGCTGATTTCAATCTAGAAATCCTGGAAATTCACCCCATATTTTTACTGTGAGTGGGGGTAAAAAAGTCGCAATCGACTATAATCCTCTGTTCCCAAGAAAAAACCGATTTAATTCAGCCACTTGCGCTTTATTTTGATGAAATTTGGGGCAAGTGGACAACGTGGCTGTACTTAATCAGTCGATATCAATCAACAGTAATGTGAGTAAGTGCTAATAAATGCCAAATACTAAGAAAAAACCAGCTAAACCAGCGCCAAAAGCCAAAGCACCTGCTAAGCCTATTGTTAAAGCAAAGACTCCGGCTAAGCCAGTCAAAGCAGTAGCAAAGCCAGCAAAAGCACCCGCTAAACCAGCGCCAAAAGCCAAAGCACCCGCCAAACCGATTGCTAAAGCAAAGGCTCCGGCTAAGCCAGTCAAAGCAGTAGCAAAGCCAGTAGCCAAAGTACCGGCAAAAGCGCCTGCTAAAGCTCCAGTAAAGGTGGCAGTAAAGCCAGCAGCTAAAGCGCCCGCTAAACCAATTGCCAAAGCAAAGACTCCAGCTAAGCCAGTCAAGGCGGTAGCAAAGCCAGCAGCCAAAGCACCGGCAAAAGCGCCTGCTAAAGCTCCAGTAAAGGTGGCAAAAGTTGAGCCAGTTAAAAAAGCAAAAGCAGCAAAGGTTGAGGTTGCTAAAGAGGTAAAAGCAGAAGTTAAGACTGAACTCAAAGGTAAAAAAGCCAATGCAGTGGCAATTGAAGCGGTAGTTGAGGTTGCGATTGAAGAGAAAAAGACGCGTGGTCGTAAAGCCAAAGCTGATGCTCCTGTTGAAGGCGCGGAACCCGTTTTAACGGATCGTCAAAAAGCGCGTGAGCGTAAGGCAAAAGAAAAGGCGTTACTGAAAGAATTCGCTGCCCAACAGTTGGGTTCAGAAGAGCAGCAAGAATTGCGTCGCACCCGCTTGAAGACCTTGATTAAGTTGGGCAAGTCCAAGGGTTATTTAACTCATGGCGAGATGAATGACGTGATGTCTGATGAGTTGTCTGATGCCGATGCATTAGAAACTTTGATTGGCCTCTTAAACGACATCAACATTACGGTATACGAGCAGGCGCCTGACGCTGAAACTTTGCTCCTGAATGAAAATACTTCCGCGGCGACCTCTGAAGAGGAGGCTGAAGAAGAGGCGGAGGCTGCACTCTCTACCGTTGACTCCGAGTTTGGCCGAACCACTGACCCAGTGCGGATGTATATGCGCGAGATGGGTACTGTAGATCTCTTGACTCGCGAAGGCGAGATTGTGATTGCCAAGAAAATCGAAGCCGGCCTCAAAGACATGGTGATGGCTTTGGCTGCTTGTCCAGTCACGATTGGCGAGATTTTGAGCAACGTCGACAAGATTGCTAGTGGCGAGATGGAGATTGATCAATTCGTGGACGGCTTAGTTGACCCCAATGCTGAAGATATTAAGCTGGGACCAGAAGAACCAGAGATTGATCCGGATGCTGAAGAAAGTGAAGATGCTGGCGACGATGAAGGCGGCGGTGGCGGCGGCGGTGCTGCTACTGCGAACGCGAAACAACTTGAAGAGCTCAAGCAGATTTCTTTAGAGAAGTTCGCTATTGTTCGCGCTCAAGCCGACAAAATGCGTCGTGCTTTTGATAAAGATGGTTATAACTCTCCAGCGTATTTGAAAGCGCAAGAAGCGATTCGTGGTGAGTTGCTTGGTTTCCGCTTGACTGCGAAGAGTGTTGAGAAGTTATGTGACACCATGCGCTCTCAGGTTGACCAAGTGTGGAAACTTGAGCGTGGCATCGTGAGTTTGTTGGTTGATAAAGTTGGTGTAAATCGTGGTGAAGTTCTGAAAGATTTCCCTAAGATGTCGATGAATCTTGCTTGGACTGATAAGTTGCTCAAAGAGAATAAGCCTTACAGCGCCCTCTTAGAGCGTAATGTCCCAGCGATTCAGGAACTCCAACAGAAGTTGATCGATATTCAAACTCGGGTAGTGATTCCATTGCCAGAGTTAAAAGAAGTCAACAAGCAGATGATCGCTGGCGAGAAGCGTGCGCGTGAAGCGAAACGTGAAATGACCGTAGCGAACTTACGTTTGGTGATCTCGATTGCCAAGAAATATACGAACCGTGGTTTGCAATTCTTGGATCTGATCCAGGAGGGCAATATCGGCTTGATGAAGGCGGTAGACAAGTTTGAATACCGTCGTGGTTATAAGTTCTCCACTTATGCAACTTGGTGGATTCGTCAGGCGATTACACGTTCGATTGCTGACCAGGCGCGTACGATCCGTATTCCAGTTCATATGATTGAGACAATCAATAAGATGAACCGTATTAGCCGTCAAATCTTGCAAGAAACCGGTCATGAGCCTGATGCTGCGACTTTAGCCCTCAAGATGGAGATTCCCGAAGATAAGATTCGTAAGATCATGAAGATTGCTAAAGAGCCGATCTCCATGGAGACGCCAATTGGTGATGATGAAGATTCTCATTTGGGTGACTTCATCGAGGATGGTAATACCTTGGCACCAGCAGAGGCGGCCTTACATGACTCAATGCGTGATGTGGTGAAGGATGTGCTTGATTCATTAACGCCACGCGAGGCAAAAGTATTGCGTATGCGCTTTGGTGTAGAGATGAGTACGGACCATACGCTTGAAGAAGTGGGCAAGCAGTTTGATGTCACGCGTGAGCGTATTCGTCAGATTGAAGCTAAGGCTTTAAGAAAGATGCGTCATCCAAGTCGTAGCGACAAACTCAAGACCTTCCTCGAAGAAGATTGAACCAAAGACTAACGGGCCTATAGCTCAGTTGGTTAGAGCAGAGGACTCATAAGAAAGAAGCCCTAGGGGTCTT
>CANGEC010000150.1 GCA_947452625.1 Burkholderiaceae bacterium | reverse complement strand
ATTTTCAATATACCGTTTAGTATCGTCATAGTAAAAACCGGTCTCAGGATCAATACCTCGTACTGCGCCAATCATCTCTGAGGCAAACAAAATGTTATCGACTGGAATGACTTTGGTTAAGAGGTCAATGCCGGGCTGATGATAGACACAGGTATCAAAATAAATATTGCGCAAGAGATGCTCACTCAGCAGAGGCTTTTTCATTTCTTGGGCTAAGCCACGGAAACGACCCCAGTGATAAGGTACTGCGCCCCCACCATGAGGTATCAAAAACTTCAAATCTGGGAAATCTTTAAATAGATCGGAGGTTAAACACTGCATAAAGGCAGTGGTATCCGCATTAAGGTAATGGGCGCCAGTAGTATGAAAGCAGTTGTTGCAACTAGTACTCACATGAATCATTGCCGGAATGCCGTACTCAACCATCTTTTCATAAATTGGGTACCAATGTCTGTCAGACAGTGGCGGCTCTTGCCAATGGCCACCGGAAGGATCTGGATTTAAGTTGATCCCAACAAAACCATATTCATTGATACATTTTTCCAACTCTGGAATGCACGATTTTGGATCAACGCCAGGCGATTGCGGCAACATCGCAGCACCAACAAAATCATCAGGGAACAATTGAGAAACTCGGAAGCAGAGCTCATTACAAATTGCTGCCCATGTTGCTGAGGTGTTGAAATCGCCGATGTGGTGAGCCATAAAGCTTGCCCGCGGTGAAAAAATAGTCAGGTCACTGCCCCGCTCTTTCATCTTGGCCAACTGATTCAATTCAATAGATTCGCGCAACTCATCATCACTGATCTTGAGCTCTGATACTTTAGGACCCAATTCAGGCGTTTTTAAATTGGCTATTTGTTTATTACGCCAATCCTCAAGCGCTTTTGGGGCGGTGGTGTAGTGACCATGGCAATCGATAATCATCGCAATACTTTCCTCAACGGTGGGCCTCCGGCTCAAGCCAGAGCAATTCAAAGCACTTACTAGAGCGCATCACAACGCTAATGTACTCCTCGATAACTATTCTGTATATTGCATAATTTGTTAATATATCTGCATGAAACGCATTAATTATGATATTCAACAACTCCGAGGCTTTGTAGCGCTAGCTGAAGAAAGCAATTTCAATCAAGCGGCACAGCAGGTACATATATCTCCGTCCGCCCTGTCCAGGAGAATCGACTCCCTTGAAGAAGCTTTAGGCATTAAGTTATTTAATCGCACCACTCGCAAAGTAGAACTCACTTCTTCCGGGAGAGTCTTTCTAGAGCGAGTACGCACCGCTCTCAATGATTTAGAACAAGCCACGCTCGTAATATCAGATATCGCCATCCAAAAGACTGGGACTGTCTTATTTAGCTGCATCCCAACCATGGCGAATCATTACTTACCCGCCGCCTTGCAGACATTTACAAGCAGCTACCCAAAAATCAAAATTCGGATGCTCGATGATTCTGAAGGCGCAGTCGTGGGCAGCATCCTCTCGGGCGAGGTTGACTTTGGGATAGGTTACATCCTCAATCAAATACCCGAAATCGATTTTGAGCTATTGCTTCAGGATGATTTGATGTTGGCGGTACCCAATAAGCACCCCTTAGCGCGCCTCAAGGCAATTGATTGGCAGGCACTGGAAAATGAAAGAATCATTTCTGTATCGAGACAAAGTGGCACGCGCAAACTCATAGATGACTCCCTCTCGAAGGTGGGTATCAACCCCAACCTCATGGTGGAGGTGAACCGAATCGCCACGATGGCTGAGTTGGTCGGCTCTGGTCTCGGAATAGCCATTATTCCTAAACTAGCCATTACTCAGGATCTAGCAAAAAAAATCACTCTAATACCCCTCTCCAATCCCCCTATTGGCAGAGAGATTGGCATCCTTAAGCGGCATGGGACAGTGCTCAAGCCTTTGGCGAATATTTTCATTGACCATCTCAGGCGAGCGATTGATCGGCATTAGGCAGCTCTTAAGATGAAAAAAACCGCCCGAAGGCGGTTAAACCAAAACTATAAAGATAATTCTGGAGGAGACACTCTCATTGTGCGCCTCCGGTAATTTAGATGCTTGATCTAAATCAAAATAATCCTATTTTTTTAGCCAACGTGCCATTGCAGCATCATCGCTAACGCGCGCATCCACCCAACGACTACCTTCAGGGGTGTCTTCCTTTTTCCAAAAAGGAGCTGCAGTCTTTAAATAATCCATGATGAACTCGCATGCAGAAAATGCCTCACCACGATGAGCGCTGGTTACAGCCACTAAAACGATTTGATCTTCTGGAAGTAAAGGCCCAACCCGATGAATCACTAGAGTTTTCCGAATATCCCAACGACTCTTTGCCTGATCCAAAATTTCTTCGAGGGCTTTTTCAGTCATGCCTGGATAGTGCTCCAAGGTCATGCCTTTAACTTGACTGCCCTCATTCATATCGCGGACGGTGCCCAAGAAACTCACCACTGCGCCAACCTGAGAATCTCCCTGACGCAGTTGGGCAATCTCGGTACTCAAATCAAAGTCAGCCTCCTGAATACGAATAGACATTTCAGCCGCCAGTTACCGGAGGAAAAAAGGCCACTTCCGCACCAGGTTGCAAAGGCGTCTTTGGATCGACCATCTGATGATTAAGAGCACAGCGCAATACCTTACCCTCCGCCAACACATCAGACCACAGACCACCTCTTTGAGTAAGATGATCCCGCAAATCCGCAATCGTTTTCACTTGCGCAGGAATGGTGATGGTTTCCTGAGATACGCCTAGTGCCTCTCGTAAGGATGCAAAGAATCGTAATTCGAGTTTCATTAGCAGATCGTAATCCGATTAAGCAAGTAATGCACTAAATGGAATGTATTGAACCAGATCACCCGATTTAAATGTCCACCCTGGCGGACAATCAATTAATCCATCACCCCAAGAGGCGCTCGTCAATACGCCGGAACTTTGATTCGGAAATAAATCCAAACCGCCGTGCTGATTAATTCTGACACGCAAAAACTCATTGCGACGATCGGCTTTTGACCAATCAAAATCAGCGCGCATTGGATACGACTGTGGCAACTTGGCCTCTCGACCCTGTAGCTTCAAAATAAAGGGTCGCACAAATAATAAGAAGGTAACAAAACTCGAAACAGGATTGCCAGGCAAGCCAATAAACCAACACTCACCTTGCGCAGGATTATCAGATCTTCGAACCGCACCAAAAGCCAATGGTTTACCAGGCTTAATTGCAATCTGCCAAAGATCCAAACGACCTTCTGCAGTGACTGCAGGTTTAATGTGATCCTCTTCTCCGACAGATACACCACCAGAGGTAATAATCAGATCGTGATCCTTACTGGCATGGCGCAATGCCTCGCGTGTTGCATCTAGACGATCAGGAATAATTCCCAAGTCCGTCGCTTCGCAGCCCAATGATTTGAGGCAAGCTAATAAAGTATCGCGATTAGAGTTATAGATACCACCTGGCTTTAAAGGCTCACCTGGTAAAGCCAATTCATCACCGGTAAAGAATGCCGCTACCCGCACGCGCCGCTTCACTTGTAAATGGGTTAGGCCCGCTGAAGCGGCTACGCCCAATTCTTGTGGACGCAAAAAGGTACCGGCGCTTAAGGCTGTTTTACCCGCACTTAAATCTTCACCTCTATGCCGAATCCATTGGCCTGCGGTTGACACAGTATTAATGCGAACCTCATCTGGAGCACCCTCAACAGCACAATCCTCTTGCATCACTACTGCATCTGCTCCCACCGGGATCGGTGCGCCCGTAAAAATTCTGGCTGCAGTTCCCGGCTCCAATGGAATACCCACAGAACCCGCCGGAATACGTTGCGCAATTTTTAGCGAACTACCAATCGTGCTGGTATCAATAGTACGAACGGCATAGCCATCCATTGAGGTATTGTCTAAAGGCGGAACATCTACCAAGCTTTCTACGTCTTGCGCCAATACCCGACCCAGAGCATCCTGCATACCAAGTTTCTCAACTTCGGTGACGGGTTTTGCATGGGACAGCAAGTGGTCTAAAGCCTGCTGAGCAGTCAACATTGGTGGCTTAGTCATCAAAAATCTCTAGAGAGGAATGTCATTAACTCAGATGTGAGGTAATAAAAGCCTTCACCTGATCAACATCTGCATCAATGTTTTCAACACGCTGAGGCTTAGTCTTGATATCTTTAAAAGCTGGCGGGCATTCTGCAGGACGTCCTAAAGCGAGCTCAATCGTTTCCTCAAACTTGATTGGTAATGCCGTCTCTAGTACCAACATCGGAATGCCGGCTTGCAGATGATCCCTTGCAACTTTTACACCGTCGGCAGTATGCGTATCGATCATGATGCCATATTGCTGATCAATATTGCGAATGGTTTCTAAACGATTTTCATGAGTACTTCTACCCGACTGAAAACCATACTGAGCAACCTCTTTGAAAACGGCTTCTTTAGATAAATCAAAGCCGCCAGCCTCATCTACCTTTTTGAACATAGCAGCAGTGGCTTTGCCATCTTGCCCCATAAGATCAAAAATAAAACGCTCAAAATTACTAGCCTTAGAGATATCCATTGAAGGGCTAGAGGTATGCAGGGTCTCAGCCGATTTACGGGCCCGATAGATTCCAGTGCGGAAAAACTCATCGAGGACATCATTTTCATTGGTGGCTGCAACTAAGTGCTCAATTGGCAAACCCATCATGCGAGCAATATGGCCGGCACAGATATTGCCAAAATTACCCGAAGGGACCGTGAATGAAACCCGCTCCGAGCTCGACTTCGTGGCCAACAAATAGCCCTGGAAATAGTAGACCACTTGGGCAACTACCCGACCCCAGTTAATGGAGTTCACAGTACCGATCTGATATTTTTCTTTAAAGGCATGGTCATTGCTCACCGCCTTCACAATATCCTGGCAGTCATCAAACACACCAGCTACTGCTAAGTTGAAAATATTCGGGTCTTGCAGAGAATACATTTGCGCCGACTGAAAAGCGCTCATCTTGCCGCGCGGCGACAGCATGAATACCTTGACACCCTCTTTGCCACGCATTGCATATTCAGCGGCACTACCCGTATCACCAGAAGTTGCGCCCAAAATATTGAGCTTTTGTCCTGCGCGCTTTAATGCATATTCAAAAAGATTGCCAAGCAACTGCATCGCCATATCTTTAAAGGCCAAAGTAGGCCCATTGGAAAGACTCAAGAGTCCAATACGCGTGCCGCCTTCTTCACCCAACCAATGTAAAGGGGTAATATCCTTTGCATTGTCTTGCGGACGACCATTGCAATAAACCTGCTCGGTATAGGTTTTGCGCAGCAAAGCGCGTAAATCTGCCTCGGGAATATCGTCACAATACAAGCTCAATATTTCATAAGCCAAATCAGCGTAAGACAAGCCTCGCCAAGCATCCAGTTGTGCAGGTGTAACTTTGGGATATTCGGTTGGCAGGTACAGACCGCCGTCGGGAGCAAGGCCACCCAGCAAAATTTCCAGGAAGGATTGTTGCGGACTATTGCCGCGAGTTGATTGGTAACGCATATGGATCTTACGAAAGATTTTCT
>CANGEC010000149.1 GCA_947452625.1 Burkholderiaceae bacterium | reverse complement strand
GTTTGGGAGGGCTGGAACGACAACTACCGCGAGTCAAATCGTCATGGCGGAATCGCCTGCTCCTTCCGCAAGAATTGGTTAGAGATGCAAATCAAAACGGTGCAGCACGGTGTGGGAGATCGCGGCAAGCGCAATCCGATTACTGGTGAAACCGTTTGTGGACCAGAAACGCTTTCTGAAGATGAATTACGTAAAAACGTTGAAGATATTTGGAAAAAAATCATTGACAACGAAATGATCTCTGATTGGTATATGGAACGCACTGCTGATTTGAGCAAGGTGGATATTCCGGTTTTGAGCGCCGCGAATTGGGGCGGCCAAGGCTTGCATACTCGCGGTAACTTTGAGGGCTTTGTGCGTTCCAAGTCAAAGAATAAGTGGCTTGAGGTCCATGGTGGATCTCATTGGGCGCCTTTCTATACCGACTATGGTGTCGCCATTCAGAAAAAGTTTTTTGATTTTTATCTGAAGGGTAAAAAGAATGGTTGGAATAAAACACCGCCAGTCTCCCTCCTGGTCAGAAGTCCTGGTGAGAAATTTACTCCTCGTGCTGAAAGTGAGTGGCCATTAAAGCGCACTCAATGGACTTCGCTGTATTTGGATCCTAAAGGCAAAACTTTTTCTCAGTTTCCCCTGAAAGAAGTAGCAACTACTACTTATGACATGATGGGTAATGGCGTTACTTTCGCCTTTCCGCCACAAACACAAGATGTCGAACTCACTGGCCCAATGGCGCTGAAGTTATTTGTTTCTTCGTCTACAGTGGATGCAGATATTTTTGCGGTGGTGCGAGTATTTGATCCAAAGGGTAAAGAGGTTCTCTTCCATGGCGCCTTGGATCCTAAGACTCCAGTTGCACAAGGCTGGTTACGGGCTTCGCATCGCAAGCTTGATAAGAAAAAGAGTCTGCCATATCGTCCATGGCATACCCATGATGAAAAACAACCTTTAAAACCGGGTGAAGTCTACGAGCTGGATATTGAAATTTGGCCAACTTGCATTGTGATTCCTAAGGGTTACAGCCTTGCGCTTTCAATTCGTGGTCGCGATTATGAGCACGATGATGCCGCTGCAGTATTGTCAAACATGAAAAATCCTATGAAGGGCTGTGGGCCATTTACGCATGATGACGAGCAAGATCGTCCGCCAGCAATTTTTGGCGGCAAAGTGACCTTGCATACTGGACCAAAGCATCAGGCCAGATTGTTAGTTCCTGTCATTCCGAAGAAAAAATAAGCTAGTCAAACTTGCGAGGCTTAAATGGAATATGGTTTTAAAAGAAGTTCGCTGATTGCAATCATTAGTTTGGTATTGGGTTTGCTGAGTCTGTCGCTCAGCGCTCAGACTGGACCGTATCCCAATCGACCGATCAAAATTATTATTCCATTTCCTCCAGGTAACACCACCGACATCATGACGCGGCTGATTGCGCCTAAATTGCAAGAACGTTTAGGTCAGCCGATTGTGGTGGAGAATAGAGTGGGTGGCTCAGGCACGATTGGCATGGACTTTGTTGCCAAATCTAAGCCGGATGGCTATACCTTGGTGGCATCACAGGGTGGCAATATGGTGGTGCTTCCGCATACCAGTAAAAATATCCCATACAACCCAATTGCGGATTTCACCCCAATCGCTTTATCAACCTATAACTACCAAGTGATTGTGGCGAATAATCAAGCGCCTTTTAAAACATTTGCGCAAATGGTGGAGTGGGCCAAGGCGAATCCAGGTCAACTTACGGTGGCCTCCAACGGTGAAGGAGGCTTTCCGCACTTGGTATTTGAGCATTTAGCAAAAACTGCGGGCATTCCATTTACCCATGTGCCTTATAAAGGTAGCGCGCAAATTAGCACTGATTTAATTGGTGGCCAAGTGCTTGCTTCAGTCGATGGTGTTAGCGGTCCAGCACCACACATTCGTTCGGGGGCAATTCGTTTATTGGCAATCTCCAATAAATCTCGGGTTGCTGAATGGCCCAATACCCCAACGGTCTCTGAAACCATCGCTGGTTGGACTTCAAATGGTTGGTTTGCTTACTCGGGGCCAGTAGGCATGCCTAAGGATGTGGTTCGTAAGCTCAATGTTGAAATTAATCGAGCCATGAATTCACCCGAGGTGGTTGAGCAATTAAAGTCTTATGGCTTAGAAGTGGTTTCCGAGTCGCCAGAATACTTTGATCGGGTTCTGAGGGATGACTATGCTAGATATGGAAAGCTTGTCAAAGATATTAACTACGTTCCACACTAGAATATTTTTTTGGCATTACTTATTCTGAGTAGCGAATAAAAAAGAGGCTTTTTGCATTTACTTGGCCATTTCCGCCTTAAAAATTCTTAAAGCTTCAGACTTAATTTTAATAAACTCTGGGTCACTTACTGTCTCAGCAAGTCTAGGCTTTGGCATCTCAAAATTGAGCAATGCAGCGATGGTCGTTGGCCGTCGGCTAAGGAGCAGAATTTGATCTGCTAAAAATACAGCATCCTCTAAATCATGAGACACAATCATCATTGTGGTTCCAGTTGTGATGTTCGCTTCTTGCAACTTTTCTCTGATAAATAGCGTCATCTCAAAGTCTAAGGCGGAAAAAGGTTCGTCGAGGAAAAGTATCTCCGGATTGGGGGCGAGGGCTCGCATAATCGAGATCGTTTGTTGTTGGCCACCTGATAACTCATAAGGATAGAGATCCAAATTAAAGCGGATTTCAAATAAGGCAATTAATTCATCGACCCGAATTTTCACTTTATCCTCTGGAACGCCGGTTCTGCGTAGTGGATAGGCGATATTGTCGCGCGCACTCATCCAAGGAAATAGGGCATCTCGATAGTTTTGGAAGACATATCCAATTTTGGTATCGCTTAATTTTTTCCCATCGAATAGCACTTCTCCAGAATCAAAGGGGATTAGTCCGGAAATCATATTGATTAAGGTGGACTTGCCGCAACCATTAGGCCCAAAGATCGAGATAATTTTGCCGTAGGGAATATCAAAGGTGAAATCCTGGTAAAGCGTTACACCACCAAATTCTTTACAAAGCTTATCAATGGTGACATGGGTGCGATGAGGGTTGAGGTTCATGCTTTGCCACTCCAGTGGATGAGTTTTGATTCCGCTGCCATGAAGATTAAATTAAGGCCATAGCCGAGAGCCCCGGTAATAAGTATTGAGCTATACATATCTTTAATATTGAATACTTGCTGTGCATCGATGATGCGGTGCCCCAGACCGGCTTCAGAACCGATGAACATTTCAGCGACAATCACAATCACTAGCGCCAGGGAGATGCCTGTCCTTAGCCCCACAAAGGTTTGTGGCAGGCTTTCCATCAGCAATACATCTTTGAAGATATAAAACTGACGGATGCCCATCGTCTTGGCTGCCATCACACGCGTCTTCTTGGCATTCATCACGCCATAAGCGCTATTAAACAAGATGACAAGCACGGCAGCAAAGGCTGCAATAGCGATCTTATTGATATCAGTAATGCCAAAGATCAGCATGAAGAGTGGAATGAGTGCCGAAGAAGGTGTTGATCTAAAAAAATCAATCAGAAATTCTACGCTGCGATAAGCAGGTACTGAGCTACCTAAAATGACTCCTAGCGGAACGCCAATCACGCATGCAATTAGAAAGGCGTAGAAGGTTCTCAGTACTGTAGCCCATAAGTCTTTGAAGATGGCGCCAGTTGCAAAAATATGGGCCATGTATTCAAAAGTGGCATTGGGTGCTGGCAGTAGTGTTGGTGATACCCAGTTTGCTGAAAGCGTTAAAGACCACAGTAGATAGAGCAAGACTGGCCCAATTAAGGGCAGCAGCTTGTAAAGGGATTTGCGATGCATGACGCCTACCCTATGATTGTTTATAGATGAGTGTTAGGGCAGAGATAGATTTATCAAACACCTTACGTTCTGTGAAGACGTCAAATAATCTTTGTAGTGCCTTGACATCAGCAGCCTTCACTTCGTTGTATTCAATGTAGCCGCTGATTGGCACCTCTTTGGCAAGCTCACCATCGATTGCGGTATATCCCTTCAAGTATTGGTTAGCTGCAATGCCTTCCTTGCGTACATAGTCGACACCAGCGGCATAGCCTTTGAGAAAACCGTTCACCAAACCAGATTTTTCTTTTAGTGCAGTTGAGGTTAATGCTGCTGCACCACCGATCCATGGTAGGTTGTCGCCTAAAACGTACTTCGAGACAACGCCTGCGCCAATTGAGCGAGAAATCTTTTGCTGTTTGCCAATGACTGCAGTAGGTTCAAGGACATAGGCGCCATCAATTTGTCCCGCCGCTAATGCTGGGAGGATTTGAGCAATTGGCAATTCAACCACTTGAGCGTTGATAGCGCCTGCGCCAGCCATCACTGCTTTTGCGAGGGTAACATTATTGATGCCTGGCCCGCACGCCACTTTTTTGCCGGACAGTTCTGAGATTGTTTTGATACTGGAGCCAATCGGCACAATGACCTGATCGAGAATGTATTTCTCATTGGCAAAATTCATGCAAGTGAACTTGATGGAGCCGGGATTTTGAGCATCCGCTAGCGCGAGTGCAGTGATCGCCACGCCATTGGCGCAACCATCAATTCGTCCAGCAATCATTGCTTCGACAACTTGGTTGGGGCTGGCAAATTTAATCGCTTCAACTTCAACCCCTGCTTGCTTAAATAGTCCGCGTTCTACAGCTGCGAAAAAAGGTAGGCCGGCGGCAATTGGCCAGTAACCGATGGATAATTTTTTCTCGGCTGCTTTAGTTTGAAGGCCGAATGAGCCCATTGCTATAGCAAGGCTTGATTTCAGTCCAAAAACAAGGGTGTCGCGTCTAGAAATCAGTTTTGTCTTCATAAATTCCTCCAAGTAATGAGGCTTATCCTAATCAGGCTAGTCGGTGGAATGAAGTTGGTTTTCACCAAGATGGTGCTACTGTTTTGATAACTTGGTGCTTACTTAGTGTTGATAGGCTTGGGCTAGGTCCAAAATGGTGCATCCATGGAGAGTCCATTCTTAGCATGTGGATATCTAGGTGCAAAAAAGAATTTTTCTATACCGCCATGTCGCAAAATTCATTAGTAATGTTTTTTGGCTTAATTAGCTATGTTCAACTGGAAAAGAGGCTCGGTAATGTGGAAAGAATTCAGTAGGACAGACTTGGACGCGGCTTATAACAACTCTCTAGCAGTGCCTCAAAGTGCTGAAATAGTGCAATCTTGGGTACAGGGTAGCAAGGATGCAAAAAATACTCTCATAGGTCAGTGCGATATTCCTTATGGTATTGGTAGTTTTCAAAAATTTGATTACTTCCCAGGAAAGCAGGGCTCGCCTTTAGTTGTGTTTTTGCATGGGGGCTTTTGGCAAATGCGCTCAAAAGATGATTTCACTTTTATTGTGCCCGCATTAATCAGGGCTGGTTTGAGTGTTGCGATGCTGGGTTATACCTTGGCCCCTCATGCCAAAATGAATGAGATTGTTGCTGATGTGAAGAGTGGTATCCGTGCGATTCATGCTTATCGTCAGAAGCAAGAATCTATTCTGAGTGGAGTGTGGTTATTGGGTTGGTCTGCGGGCGCCCATCTGATCTCTATGGCGCTAGATGAAGATGTGGTC
>CANGEC010000148.1 GCA_947452625.1 Burkholderiaceae bacterium | reverse complement strand
GGGCGCTACTGATCCTAAGAAAGCAGATAAAGGCACTATTCGTGCTGATTTTGCTGACAGCATTGATGCTAATGCTGTGCACGGTTCTGACGCTCCTGAAACCGCTGCTGTGGAAGTTGCATTTTTCTTCCCTGGCATGCAAGTTTTCAATCGTTAATTCGAAACCTATTTAATCAATAAGTAGGCGCATTGACCTCCCCGCGCGTAAATCTCTTGGATTTTGACGCTGACCAAATGGCAGCGTATGTTGCGGGGTTGAATGAAAAGCCCTTTCGGGCGAAGCAACTCATGCAGTGGATTCATCAACGTGGTGTATCCAACATTAATGACATGAGTGATCTAGCAAAAAGCTTCCGTGCGACTTTGCTCGATAAAGCAGAAGTCACTTCTCTCCCAGTCATTAAGGATGAACTCGCTAACGATGGCACCCGTAAATGGTTGCTTGATGTTGGCCAGGGAAATGCTGTGGAGTCGGTGTTTATTCCCGAAGATGATCGCGGTACTTTGTGCATCTCTTCTCAGGCGGGTTGTGCTGTGAACTGTCGTTTTTGTTCGACGGGGCACCAAGGTTTCTCACGCAATCTCACCGCCGGTGAAATCATTGGCCAACTGTGGTTTGCTGAACATCTTTTGCGCAATGATCCAGAGGCTGTACGGCGTATCGAAGAATATCCAACTCCGGGCTGGGAACATACTGGTCGCGTTATTTCCAATGTGGTGATGATGGGGATGGGTGAGCCCTTGCTCAACTATGACAATGTTGTATCGGCATTGCGTTTGATGCTCGATGATCGTGCTTATGGTTTATCACGTCGTCGCGTCACCGTCTCTACGTCAGGTGTCGTGCCGATGATTGATCGCTTGGCGCAAGATTGCCCAGTAGCATTAGCGGTTTCACTCCATGCGCCAAATGATGCCTTGCGCGATCAATTGGTACCGCTGAATCAAAAATATCCCTTAAGAGAGTTATTGGCAGCATGTGAGCGTTATTTACCTTTTGCGCCGCGAGATTTTCTGACTTTTGAATACTGCATGCTTGATGGCGTTAATGATTCAGATGCGCAAGCAAAAGAGCTCGTGCGTTTACTCAGTGGTATCAAGTGCAAAATTAATTTGATTCCTTTTAATCCGTTCCCAGAATCAGGCCTCAAGCGTTCACCCCCACAACGAGTGCAAGCCTTTGCCAATATTTTGTTGAATGCCGGCATGGTTGCGACGGTGCGCAAAACCCGTGGTGATGACATTGCTGCAGCCTGCGGTCAATTGGCTGGTGATGTGGTTGATCGCACTCGAGTGAAAGAGCGCGCCGTACATGACAACGAAATTATTCAAACCACTACTCAGCCAATCGAGTGGTTGAAAAAATTAGATTCATAACGAAATCTAGCCATCATGACTGCAACGAATTTATTAGCGCCTTTATCGCAGCTGCCATTAGGTCCTGCGCCTAAGCGTGCGACGCGTCAGGCTAGAGTAGTATGGAAAGATAACATCATCACTGTAGGGGGTGATGCGCCAGTGCGTGTGCAGTCAATGACTAATACCGATACTGCTGATGCAGTTGGTACCGCTATTCAGGTGAAAGAATTAGCCCGTGCCGGTTCGGAGATGGTACGCATTACGGTAAATACTCCTGAGGCAGCCGCAGCTGTTCCCTATATCCGGGAACAGTTAGACAAGATGGATATCTTGGTGCCTTTGATTGGTGACTTTCATTACAACGGCCACACCTTGTTGAATGATTATCCGGAATGCGCTAAGGCCTTATCGAAGTACCGGATTAACCCCGGCAATGTGGGGAAGGGTGCGAAGCGTGATCCTCAATTTGCCCAGATGATTGAAGCGGCCTGCAAATACGATAAGCCGATTCGGATTGGAGTGAACTGGGGTAGCTTAGACCAGGAATTATTGGCGAGCATTATGGATAGTAATGCTGCTTTGCCAGTGCCAAAAACGGCTCAAGAAGTGATGATTGAGGCATTGATTCAGTCGGCCCTGCAGTCAGCAGAAAAGGCAGTTGAGTTTGGCATGAATCCCGATCAGATTTTGCTTTCTTGCAAGGTGAGCAATGTCCAAGATTTGGTAGCGGTATATCGCGACCTCTCGCGTCGCTCTGATTACCCTCTGCATTTAGGTTTAACTGAAGCGGGTATGGGTAGCAAAGGGATTGTTTCTTCGACAGCAGCAATGAGTATCTTGTTGCAAGAAGGTATTGGCGACACGATTCGGGTGTCTTTAACTCCGGATCCTGGCGCGCCGCGTGAGAATGAAGTCATTGTGGCGCAAGAGATTTTACAAACCATAGGTTTACGCAATTTCACTCCGATGGTCATTGCTTGTCCAGGTTGTGGCAGAACAACCAGTACCACCTTTCAAGAGTTAGCTGCCAATATTCAATCGTATTTGCGACAACAAATGCCCGTTTGGAAAAAGACTCATCCTGGTGTTGAGAATATGAATGTCGCTGTGATGGGGTGTATTGTGAATGGCCCTGGCGAGAGCAAGCATGCCAATATCGGTATTTCATTACCCGGTACTGGGGAGACTCCAGCAGCACCCGTCTTTGTGGATGGTGTCAAAGTGAAAACGCTGCGTGGTGACAAGATTGCTGAAGAGTTTCAAACCATTGTTGATGAATACGTCAAACAGAATTACGCATAAACATGACTGAAGATAAAAATCAGAAGATAGAGCAGACACAAAAGACGCAAAAAACGCAGAAGATTCATGGCGTACGCGGCATGAATGATTTATTGCCTGCTGATGCTGCGCAATGGGCGCATCTTGAGCATGTCTTGCGTGATCTCACGCGTGCCTATGGCTATGAGTTTTTGCGCACACCGATTGTGGAAGCTACTGCAGTTTTTCAGCGGGGTATTGGTGAGGTTACTGATATTGTTGAAAAGGAAATGTACTCCTTTGAAGATCGACTCAATGGTGAACAGTTAACCTTGCGCCCGGAAGGCACCGCCGCAATTGTGCGCTCCGTGATTGAAAATAATTTGTTATACGAAGGCCCTAAACGTCTTTGGTACACGGGACCAATGTTTCGTCATGAGCGCCCCCAGCGAGGGCGTTATCGTCAGTTTCATCAATTTGGTATTGAAGCTCTGGGTTTTTCCGGCCCTGATATTGATGCTGAAATTATTTTGATGGGGCAGCGTTTGTGGGATGAGTTGGGTCTTAAGGGAGTGCGTCTAGAAATCAATTCTCTTGGTCAGGCTGATGAACGTGCGCAGCATCGCGCTGCTTTAGTGACGTACTTTGAGAAGCATGCCGACCAACTTGATGAAGATTCACAACGGCGCCTCGTTAGCAACCCATTACGCATTTTGGATTCTAAAAATCCCGCCATGCAAGAGCTCATCGAAGGTGCGCCAAGATTGCTCGATTTCCTCGGTGAAGAATCCCTGAAGCATTTTGCTGCTGTCCAAGCTTTACTAAAGGCAAACAATATTCCTTGCAAAATTAATCCGCGCTTAGTACGCGGTTTAGATTATTACAACCTCACGGTTTTTGAGTGGGTCACCGATGAGTTGGGTGCTCAGGGGACGATTGCTGGCGGCGGTCGTTACGACCCCTTAATTGAGCGCATGGGTGGGAAGGCTGCCCCTGCCTGCGGTTGGGCAATGGGCATGGAACGTGTTTTGGAGTTGATGAAGGTTTCAGGATCACTGCCTGAACCGAGCGCGCTATGCGATGTATTTGTTCTGCACCAGGGTGGAGATACCTTTACTGCGGCGTTGATTATTGCTGAGCGCCTGCGTAGCGCGGGGATTGATACAGTACTGTTTTGCCCGCCAGATGGTCAAACGGCGAGCTTTAAGTCCCAAATGAAGAAGGCCGATGCAAGTGGGGCGGCCTTTGCGGTCATTATTGGGCCAGACGAGTTGGTTAAGAATGAAGCCCAAATCAAGGATTTACGCGGTACTGGAGAACAGCAGTCGGTAGCCCTAGATCAGGTGCTGGAGGCTGTAATTGAAGCTTTAGTCGGCTCCTCCGAATAGAATTACCCTATAACGATATTTATTTGCTTGGATTGATATGCCATTAGACCTAGAAGAACAAGAACAACTAGACCAACTCAAAGCCTTTTGGCAAAAGTATCGCAATCTAATTACCGGCGTTTTGACAGCGGCATTGTTTGTCTATGCAGCCTACAGCGGATATCAATGGTGGCGCACTAGTCAGGCTGCTGAAGCATCCAAACTCTATGAGACCATGGTTGTGGCCATTAGCAACGGTGATAAAGAGCAAACCTTGCGCGCTGCAGATGACTTGCAAAAACAGTTTGGCAGTACCCCTTATGCGGCGATGTCGAGCCTGGTAGCGGCAAAAATTGCTTCTGATGCGGGTGATTCTGCCAAGGCAATTGACTATTTACGTTGGGCTGCGAATAAGGCCTCGAATAAGGGTTATGCAGCTTTAGGTAAGTTGCGCTTGGTGACGCAATTGATCGAGCAGGGTGCTGAGAAGGATTTTGCTGAAGCCGATGCTATTCTGCAAGAAAAGCCGATTAGTGGTTTTGAAGCGCTTTGGTTAGAGCGTCGTGGTGACTGGTACTTGGCACAAAAGAAAACTGTCGAAGCGCGCAATGCCTATCAGGAAGCTTGGAAAAAATTAGATCAGGCAAAAGAATTTCCCGAAGAGGCTCGTCGACTGCTCAAGGTTAAATTAGATGCTGTTGGAGGGGTTGCTCAGTGATGATTCAAAGTGCGCGCGTGATGAAGCGATTAGCTCAAGCCCTAGTAATAGGTTCTGCCATTCTTGTCTTGGTAGCCTGTTCCGGGAGCTCGCGTGTGCGCAAACCGGCTGAACTTGTGGCAGTGAGCAATCAATTTGATCTCACCCCTGTTTGGACTACCAGTGTTGGCTCTTCCGATACTTTTAACTTTCATCCGGTGGTTGCAGGTGAGGGTGTCTATGCTGCCTCACATCGTGGCAACCTTGCCAAAATTGATTTGATGACCGGTAATAAGGTTTGGGAAGCATCTGTACCTGAGCGCATTACCGTTGGACCCGGATCAGATGGCAATACCACTGCGGTAGTGACAACTAAAGGTACTGTCTATGCTTATGACGATACCGGCAAGCCCATCTGGAATGTCAATGTTGCCAGTGAAGTGCTGACCGAACCAGTGGTTGCTGGCGGGATAGTGATTATTCGGGCTTTAGATAATCGGTTTATTGGTCTTGATGCTAAAACAGGCGCACGTAAGTGGACCTATCAACGTCAACAATCAGCTTTGTCCTTACGCGTTGGTTATGGCATGTTAGCGATTGGTAATGAAGTGATCGTTACGGGATTTGCTGGGGGTCGCTTTGGCATGATTGCAATCGCGAATGGTGGTCTTGTATGGGAGACTCCAATTTCTTTTCCTAAAGGCTTTTCCGAGATTGAACGTTTAAACGATGTCACTGCTAAGCCTAGTATGGAAGGTGATGTATTGTGCGCGGTGTCATATCAAGGTCGTATTGGCTGCGGACAGGCGCGTACTGGTAATTTAATTTGGTTCAAAGACTTCTCAAGCTTTACGGGCACTGCGCAGAGTACTGACATGGTTTTCTCAGCCGATGAAAAGTCGCATGTCTATGCATTTGCGACTAAAGATGGCGCACAAGTTTGGGAAAGTACCAAACTAACGTATCGCGATGTTGGTGAACCTTTGGCAGTAGGCAGAGTCTTGTTAATGGGTGATGCTCAGGGTTATGTGCATGCATTCTCGCAAGCGAATGGCGAGATGGTGGCACGCATTCGTCATG
>CANGEC010000147.1 GCA_947452625.1 Burkholderiaceae bacterium | reverse complement strand
TGGTGGGTCGGGCGAGATTCGAACTCGCGACCAACGGATTAAAAGTCCGCTGCTCTACCGACTGAGCTACCGACCCAGTAAAGAGAGAAATTATAGCAAGAACTGGAATCGACTTCCTTGAGTTGGGCAAGGGCTGCCCTCTGCCCCTTGTTCTTTCAAGAGTCTTAAGTGTTTGCTCGTCTTGCCATGGGTGGATTTTGGGAAAAATAATCCTTAATTCCCTTGAGAATAGCCTCGGCTATGCGGTCCTGGTAGGCATTGTCATTGAGCCTAGCCTCTTCTTGGGGATTGCTGATAAAGGCTGTTTCTACGAGGATGGAGGGCACATCTGGAGCCTTGAGGACGGCGAAGCTGGCTTGCTCTACTTTCCCCTTGTGTAGGGAGGCAAAACCACCAATTTGCTTTAAAACGGAGTGCCCAACTTGCAGCGAGTCTTTGATTTGTGCGGTAGTGGACATATCCAATAGCAGATTGGCAACTTGGCGGTCTTGGGTTTTGATATTGATGCCACCAATCAAGTCAGAAGCATTTTCTTTATTAGCCATCCAGCGGGCCATCGTGCTGCTAGCGCCCATTTGAGAGAGGGCAAATACCGAGGCGCCCTTGGCATGACTCTCGATAAAGGCATCTGCATGGATGGAGACAAAGAGATCTGCCTGCACGGTACGCGCTTTTTGTACTCGCATACCCAAAGGTACGAAGTAGTCACCGTCTCTAGTCAGAAAGGGTCGCATATAGGACTCATTCTCAATTTTGTCCCGTAAGCGTTTGGCAATTGCCAGCACTACATGTTTTTCTTTGGAACCCATTGCACCAATGGCGCCTGGATCTTCACCGCCGTGACCAGCGTCAATGGCGATGGTAATCAAGCGCCTGTATTTGGATTTAGCGGGAGGCTCTTTGATTTCTGGAATGGCTTGTGCTACTGGAGTGCTAGGCTTCTCTAATTTATCTTTTTTGGTAGCGAATTGGGCAATGAGATCGACTTCTTCATTAGATTTTTCCAGGGCACTCTCTTTGCGGGCGCTGCTTTTGACCAGCTCCATTAAAGGATCGGGCGGTGTAGTAGGGTATAGATCAAACACCATGCGGTATTGATACTCGGCCACCGGATCAAGGGTAAAGAGTTGCGGCTTAATGGGTTCCTTGAGGTCAAACACTAGGCGCACAACATTGGGTTGATATTGACCAACCCTGATTTGGGAAACATAAGGATCGTTTGGCTTTACCTTGGCAACTAAATCTTTGAGGGTGGGATTCAGTTCCAGTCCCTGAACATCTACTACGAGGCGATCGGGATTGCTGAGTATTTGCTGAGTGATTGGGAGTGGCTTATCTGATTCAAGGGTGATGCGTGTGTAGTCTTCAGATGGCCAGATACGCACACCCAAGATTTTTGCGCCCCAAGCGATCTCCACTTCAGTCAGCAATAACACAAGGCTTAATACCTTTGCCGAAGTTTTAAGAACTTGGCGCCGAGAGCGGTTTAACTGCTTACTCATGCGCGATGAATTGCTTTCTGAGCAAGTAGGGCGGATTGGCCGGGATCGGTATAGGCATTGAGAGTGATTATCCGCTCTTCCTCAGTTTGACCCGCAGTAATCTGAATCTGAATATCCATTGAGGGTAAAGTGCCTTCGGCTTTTTCTGGCCACTCGATTAAGCAAAATCCAGGGGCATCAAAGTGCTCTGCAAAACCGGCTTCTTGCCACTCTAGTGGATCGCGCATGCGATAGAGATCAAAGTGGTGTGCTGTGATAGTGGGTCCTGCATCAGAAAGGTTTAAAGGATAGGGCTCACACAGTGTGTAGGTTGGACTTTTCACTCTACCAACATAACCCATGCTTTGGATGAGGTGGCGAGCAAAGGTGGTTTTGCCTGCGCCAAGCTCACCTTCTAAGGCAATATTGAGGTGCTGAGTGGGGTGCTGTCGCAGAAATTGGCTCAATCCCAGTGCCAACGTTTTGGCCGCTGCGGCGGTCTGAACTTCTTGCCTACAATCATGGGTAATTGAGTGGATGGCTGTTTGGTGCGCTGGCATTGGGGTCATTTAGCTAGTTTATTCAATTATTGCGCTACATTCCTATTCCATATGCCCTCATCTGTCGCCCAGCCCTCTATTGATCAGTCTAATCTTCGCCATTGGCTAGAGGAACAGGCTGAACTTTTGGGATTTGCTAACCTGCGGATTACCGACACTCATCTTGGCCCAGCTTCTGAGCGTTTGCGTGAATGGTTAGCGCAAGGGCGTCATGGCCATATGGAATATATGCAACGCCATGCGGATTTACGTGCAGACCCACAATTGTTGGTACCCGGTACCGTGCGAGTCATTTGTGTCACGATGAACTACTTAACTGATGAGATCAATTTTGATCGGGAGTGGCAGCGCCTAGAGGATCCGGGACAAGCAGTTGTATCCATGTATGCCCGTGGTCGCGATTATCACAAGGCAATGCGTAAACGTTTGCAAGACTTGGCAGAACTGATTGAAAAGCGGATTGGTCCACTGGGCTATCGCGTTTTTACAGATTCAGCACCATTGATGGAGGTGGAGCTAGCGCGTAAGGCTGGCTTGGGTTGGCGGGGCAAGCACACCTTATTGCTCAATCGAGAGTCTGGATCTACTTTTTTCCTGGGCGAGATCTTGGTTGATGTTCCCTTGCCAATTGATCATGAGGAAGAATCTCACTGTGGCACTTGTCAGGCATGTATTGAAGTTTGCCCAACGCAAGCCATTACCGCTCCTTATCAGCTAGATGCGCGTCGGTGCATTTCTTATTTGACGATTGAAAATCCTGCCGCCATTCCACTAGAGTTTCGCCCTGCAATGGGTAATCGTGTTTATGGATGCGATGATTGTCAGTTGATTTGCCCCTGGAATAAATTTGCCCAACGCGCAGTTTTGCCCGACTTTGCCCAGCGTCATGGTTTGGGGCGCGCTAGCCTTTTGCAGTTATGGTCTTGGACCGAGTCTGAATTTGAGACTCGTCATGAAGGGAGTGCGATTCGGCGTATTGGTTATGCTCGATGGCGACGCAATTTGGCAGTCGCCATGGGCAATGCCTTGGCGGCAGAGGGCGCTGATAGTGATTTGCGGCATTCTATCCGTCAGGCGCTACTCGGTGCCTTGCCGACTGCCGATGATTTGGTTGCGGAACATATTGACTGGGCGCTCGCACAGGCGAGGGTTTGAGCGCAATCTTCATTCCGCTTTTACAATCAGACCATGTCTTCTTCAGAAAACCTGCCTTACCTAGATCCTAGCGAGATTCCCTTGGAGGGTTCGGCTACCCAGCGCTTCAAAAGTCGGAGCGATGCATTTTGGTCTGGTATTCGTGATGCTTCTGGTGCCCCTGCAGTAGTGCTATTTGCCGGCATGATCGGCTACGGTGCGATGGGTCGAACCAACGGAGTAGACGGCTGGTTTACCGCTTTAAGTAGTCTTTTGATGTTTGCTTTGCCAGGACAGGTAGTCCTGATGGAAATGTTGCTGACGGGTTCTTCCGTAGTCGCCATTGCTTTAGCGGTCACCTTAACGTCAACCCGTTTTGTCACGATGACAGTGACTTTATTTCCGCAATTTCATGATAAAGACCGCAATCGGGGTCTTTATGCTTCGGTTCATTTGTTGGCAATGACCGCTTGGGCGGTTTCCATGAAAGAGTTTGCCTCAATCGAAACCAAGCACCGCTTAAGTTATTTCGTAGGCTTGGGTTTGTTGTGCTGGATTATCTCTGCGCCTGGAACTATTTTGGGTTATTTCTTGGCAGGCTTAGTGCCCCCAGCGATTACTTTGGGCTTGGTGTTTATCAATCCCTTATTTTTCTTATTAACCTTCACTGAAGTAAAACCTTGGATTAATCGTATCGCGATTGCACTTGGTTGTGTGTTGGGTCCCTTTTTTACAGCGATGGATCGCGACACCAGCTTATTGAGCACGGGTTTATTAGCAGGCACGATTGCCTACTACATTGATCGTAAATGGATTCGTCAGCGTTCGGGAGTGATCGGTTAATGAATGCTGCCTTACAAGGTTGGGGATTATGGGCTGCGCTAGCTGGCGCCTGCATCGGTACTTATATTTGTCGCGCCATTGGAGTGCTCTTATCTGGCCGTATTAATCAAGATAGTGAGATCTTTCGTTGGCTGGCTGCGGTTACTTATGCCATGGTGGCGACACTGACAGTGCGCTTGATCTTGCTACCAGTCGGATTACTGGCAACAGTGCCGTTGTGGATTCGGATTCTGATTTGCGCCCTGAGTGTTGGCGTGATGATATCGAGTCCTAAGCGCCGCTTGGTGCCAGCCTTGATGACTGGCACCTTGTTACTTGTCTCTTACGGAGCTTTGCGCTAACCCTCTTTCTTACTGCAAATGCGCAGCCAGAATTTGCGCAATATGCACGGCATCTCTCTGGGCGCCATCCGCAATTTGATGGCGACAGCTAGTGCCATCAGCAACAATCCAGCTATCGGGCGCCTGTCGAATGGTCGGCAATAAACTCATCTCCGCCATTTGTTTTGAGGTTTCGATATGCTCAGCTTCATAACCAAAGCTACCTGCCATACCGCAGCAAGAAGATTCAATCAGCTTGGGTGAGGCATTGGGGATGAGCTTAAGAAGCTCCATAGCAGGTGTGACAGCAGCAAACGATTTTTGGTGGCAATGTCCATGAAAGAGTACGGGCCGCGTAGCTGCTTTTAGGTTTAAGGTGAGATTGCCGGCTTTCGCTTCGCTAGCTAAAAATTCTTCTAAGAGTACCGCTTGTTGGCTGACTGTAATAGCATTCTGTCCAATACCCATTACGAGCGCCTCATCTTTTAAGGTGAATAAACAGGAGGGCTCTAAGCCAATAATGGGAATGCCTTTTGCAGCATAGGGAGCCAAGCAATTGACCAGTTCGCCTAAAGTATCTTTTGCCTGATCGACCATGCCTGCGGCCAGATAGGTTCTGCCGCAACAAAATTCTTTGCTGCAGGTGTTGGTAGAAGAGGCGCGTTCCCGTGGATGATTCTTTTGCGGAATATGCACACGATAACCCGCTGCCTGTAAAACCTGCAGGGCAGCTTGCAGGTTTTGGTTTTCATAATAAGCGTTAAAGGTATCGGCGAGTAAGACTACGCCTTTGCCTAACTTGGCAGTTTCAGCTGCTAGTTGTTCTGGTGTGTAGTGATACTGGGCAAGGTCTTTAGGTTTGCTCCAGAAATTGCGCTGTTGCCAAGCGGGCAAACTTCTTTGCGCTGAAATCCCCATAAGTCGCTCTTGAAGTTGCGCAATGACGGGGATGTGGTTGCGTAAATTGAGCAACCCAGGCAGTCCTGGAATTTTGCTAATGAGCGCTGCGTACTTCGGTAGATAGGCAATCGCTTTATCGCGGAGTGAGTGGCCAACCCGTTTTTTATAGGCGGATAAAAATTCAATTTTCATCTTCGCCATATCGACGCCGGTAGGGCATTCACGACGACACGCTTTGCAACTGACACACAGTTCCATCACTTCTTTGACAGCGTCGCTGGCTAAGGGTGAATGATTTTGAATCTCGAGTTGGTTTGATAGTGCAAGGCGTAAGGTGTTGGCGCGACCGCGAGTGAGGTGCTTCTCATCACGCGTAACACGATAGCTCGGGCACATGACCTCGGCATCAAATTTTCGACAGTGACCATTGTTGTTACACATCTCCACCGCTTTGGCTAAGCCCATGGCGGGATCGCCACCTGTACCAGGCGCACTAGTCTCTTCCGTGACTGGATTGTTTTGTACATTCCAAGCTGACCAATCTAAAGCTG
>CANGEC010000146.1 GCA_947452625.1 Burkholderiaceae bacterium | reverse complement strand
CTTACAGTTTCCAAGTGGGCTTCTTGATCGACAAGTTAACCGCCATGATGATGTTGGTCGTGACCTTTGTTTCATTGATGGTTCACATCTACACCGTTGGTTATATGCACGAAGATGCAGGCTATCGCCGCTTCTTTAGCTATATTTCACTGTTCACCTTCTCAATGCTAATGCTGGTGATGGCCAATAACTTTATGCAGTTGTTCTTTGGCTGGGAAGCCGTGGGTTTGGTTTCTTATCTACTGATTGGTTTCTGGTATACCCGCCCAACCGCGATCTACGCCAACCTCAAAGCGTTCTTAGTGAACCGTGTGGGTGACTTTGGGTTCTTGCTCGGCATCGGCATGGTGCTTTGGTGCTTTGGTAGTCTTGATTATGTGGCGGCCTTTCATGAAGCGCCTCGTTTTGCACATGCGACGGTCGATATTATTCCAGGCGTGCACTGGTCAACCATGACGGTGATTTGTATTTTGCTATTCATTGGCGCGATGGGTAAGTCTGCGCAAGTACCACTTCATGTATGGCTTCCTGATTCAATGGAAGGCCCAACCCCAATTTCAGCTTTGATTCACGCGGCGACGATGGTGACAGCTGGTATCTTTATGGTCGCGCGGATGTCACCACTGTTTGAGCTGTCTACCACTGCGCTTTCATTCGTCATGGTGATCGGTGCGATTACTGCTCTCTTTATGGGCTTTTTAGGCATCATTCAAAACGATATCAAACGCGTGGTTGCTTATTCAACCTTGTCACAACTGGGTTATATGACCGTCGCCCTTGGTGCATCAGCCTACTCAGTCGCGATTTTCCATTTGATGACGCATGCTTTCTTTAAAGCCTTACTGTTCTTAGGGGCGGGTTCTGTCATTATGGGGATGCACCATGATCAAGATATTCGTAATATGGGGGGTCTACGTAAGTACATGAAGATTACTTGGATCACATCATTGATCGGTTCACTCGCTTTAATTGGTACGCCATTTTTATCAGGCTTCTATTCTAAAGATTCGATTATTGAGGCCGCTAAGCTCTCGCATATTCCAGGAAGTAGCTTTGCCTACTTCGCAGTATTGGCAGGGGTCTTTGTGACCGCCTTCTATTCATTCCGGATGTATTTCTTAGTCTTCCACGGAAAAGAACGCTGGATGGAAGTTAAAGTTGACCATCACGATCATGCGCAGGACGACCATGATCATCATCATGGCCTAAGACCGCACGATGTACCGCATGAACAAGCATGGGTTGTGACCTTGCCGCTCATCTTACTTGCTATTCCATCACTGGCCATTGGTTATATAGCCATTGAGCCGATGCTATTTAAAGACTTCTTTAATGGCGTTATCTTCATTGATAGTACAGCGCACCCTGTCATGCATGAGCTTGCAGAAGATTTCCATGGCGCCACAGAGATGGCTATTCATAGTTTCACCTCATTGCCATTTATCCTGGCGTTCTCAGGCGTGGCACTTTCATGGTTCTTCTATATGAAGCGTCCAGATATTCCGGCAGCGATTCAATCTAAATGTGGTTTGATTCTTTACGTGCTTGAAAACAAGTACGGCTTTGATCGTTTTAATGAAAAAGTCTTTGCAGGTGGGTCACGCTTTATTGGTAGCAAGCTATGGAAGATTGGCGATGTGCAGCTCATCGATGGCCTCATGGTCAATGGCACAGCTAACTTGATTGGACGCATCTCAAAAGTGATTCGTGGTTTGCAATCTGGTTTGATCTACCACTATGCGTTTGCCATGATTATTGGCGTATTTTTATTACTTACCTTATTCATGAAGGTTTAAATGACAAGCTTGCCACTCCTTAGCCTCGCCATTTGGGTCCCCGTCTTTGCTGGGTTCCTTGTGTTACTGACGGGTGACGACAAACACGCGTCATCAGCACGCTGGATTGCCTTGCTTGGTAGTTTGGCAGCTTTTGCCGTGACGATCCCGCTTTACACAGGCTTTAATCCTGCCGATGGTGGTTTTCAATTCCAAGAAGGCTATAACTGGATTCCAACCTTCAACATTCATTACCATTTGGGTGTGGATGGCATTGCTGTGCCATTGATTTTACTCACCAGCTTTACGACTGTCTTGGTCGTCATTGCTGCTTGGGAAGTGATTCAAAAACGTGTTGCCCAATACATGGCAGCGTTCCTCATCATGTCTGGACTGATGATCGGCGTATTCAGCGCGCTCGATGCGATTTTGTACTATGTTTATTGGGAAGCGATGTTGATCCCAATGTTCTTGGTCATTGGCGTCTGGGGTGGACCCAATCGTGTGTATGCCACGATCAAATTCTTCCTCTATACGCTGCTTGGTTCACTGCTAATGTTGGTGGCCTTTATCTATCTCTTCTATCAAACCAATAGCTTTGAAGTTGTTGATTATTATCGCCTGCCCATGACTTTGCCTGTGCAGGTCCTAATCTTCTTGGCCTTCTTTATGGCCTTTGCGGTCAAGATTCCAATGTGGCCCGTCCATACTTGGTTGCCAGATGCTCACGTGGAAGCGCCGACAGGCGGTTCTGTGGTATTGGCTGCGATCGCACTTAAGCTTGGCGGGTATAGTTTTCTTCGTTTTGCGATGCCAATTGCGCCAGATGCTGCGCATTATCTGTCTGGCTTTATGATTACGCTGTCTTTAATCGCGGTGGTTTATATTGCCTTGGTGGCGCTCGTTCAGCAGGACATGAAAAAGCTGATCGCTTACTCATCCATCTCGCACATGGGCTTTGTCACTTTAGGTTTCTTCCTTTTTAATAGCATCGGCCTTGAAGGGGCCATCATGCAAATGGTTTCGCATGGGTTTATCTCGAGTGCCATGTTCTTAAGTGTTGGGGTCTTATATGACCGCATGCATTCTCGTCAGATTGCCGACTACGGTGGGGTGGTGAATACCATGCCTAAGTTTGCCGCTTTTGCTGTGCTGTTTGCGATGGCCAATGCGGGCTTACCAGGAACCTCAGGATTCGTCGGGGAGTTCATGGTGATTTTAGGCGCACTACAAAAGAACTTCTGGTTTGCCTTCCTTGCTTCGACCACCTTAATTTTTGGGGCGGCCTATACCTTGTGGATGGTGAAACGGGTCTTTTACGGTGAAATTGCCAACGCACACGTGGCAGAACTTCTGGATATTAATCAGCGTGAGTTATTAATCTTGGGCACCTTGGCGATTTTAGTGATTGGCTTCGGTATTTACCCGCAACCGATTACGGAAATGACGCACGCGACGGTGGCGCAATTCTTAGATCACATGGCCACCACAAAATTACCTGCAGGTATATAAGGCGAATTGATTCGCCGAATACGATCGGAAATGTAGAGATATGAATGGACTTCAAACAGATTTAATCGCAGCGCTTCCAGAGCTCTTTGTGCTCTCGATGGCGATGGTCATTTTGTTGGCAGACTTGTTTATCAAACCGGCCAATCGCATCATCCTCTTTGTGCTTGCGCAAATCACTTTGCTTGGCGCTGCGTTTATTACCATTGTCACACATCACCCAAGTGTGACCTATGCGTTTAGCGGCATGTTTGTCGACGATCCTTTTGCGGATGTGACCAAACTCATGATTTATCTCAGCACTTCCTTGATGATGGTATATACACGTCAATACATCACCCTGCGTGGCATGTTCAGGGGTGAGTTCTATGCCTTGGTCCTGTTTGCGATGGCTGGCATGATGGTGATGGTGTCAGGACAGCATTTCTTAACGCTCTATATGGGCTTGGAGCTTTTGTCCTTATGTCTTTATGCCTTGGTGGCCCTTGATCGCGATAATGCGCGAGCAACAGAAGCCGCCATGAAATATTTCGTCCTAGGCGCGCTTGCTTCTGGGATGCTGCTTTACGGTATCTCCATGATGTATGGTGCAACCGGAAGCTTGAATATTTCGGAAGTGGCGAGTGCACTCCTCAATGGTTCACAAGATAAGCCGGTGCTGGTCTTGGGTACCGTTTTTATTGTGGCGGGCTTAGCGTTCAAATTAGGGGCCGTGCCATTCCAAATGTGGGTGCCAGATGTCTACGAAGGTTCGCCAACTGCCATTACCTTATTCATCGGTTCTGTGACCAAACTTGCTGCGTTTGCTTTTGTAATTCGTATCTTAGCGCAAGGCCTGTTTGTGCTTGCGATTGATTGGCAGGGCATGCTCATGATCATGGCCGTGCTATCCATTATCATTGGGAATATTACGGCGATTGCGCAAACCAATCTTAAGCGCATGTTTGCCTATTCGACGATCTCTCATGTGGGCTTTTTATTGTTCGGGTTAATGAGCGCTAGCATGAACGGCTATATCTCATCGATGTTCTACATTGTTGCCTATGCCATGATGTCACTTGCTGGCTTTGGCATGATTCTGCTGCTAAGTCGTCAAGGGTTTGAAGCAGAACAATTAGAGGATCTCAAGGGCTTAAATCAAAGGAGTCCATGGTTTGCATTCTTGATGCTTATCACCATGTTCTCGATGGCAGGTGTCCCGCCCACCTTAGGCTTCTATGCAAAATTTGCTGTGCTTCAAGCCGCTTTGCAAGCAGGCTTCTTGTGGTTGGTCGTCTTTGCCGTTTTAATGGCTGTCATCGGCGCTTTCTATTATTTACGTATTGTGAAACTGATGTATTTTGATGAGTCAGTGGACCATTCACCCATTGTGAATCCGCCTGAAATGAATATGCTGCTGAGTGTGAATGCTATAGGCCTACTCGCCCTTGGCATCATGCCAGAACGATTGATGAATATTTGCGCTTACGCGATTTCGCATAGCCTTCAATAGGAATCTATGACTAACATTACGCTACTCGTTTTGGCCATATTGATGGCTAATGCCCCTTTATTTTCACCAAAGCTATTTTTTATCATTCCGATTAAGCCTCAGCCTAAAAATGCAGGGTGGTGCCTCTTTGAAATCATTGTGCTTTATTTTATTTTTGGTTTTATTGTTAGATTCGCAGAGCAGGAAATCATGGGGCAGGTCTCGCATCAAAAATGGGAGTTTTATGCGATCACTGCTTGCTTATTCATCGTTTTCTCTTTTCCTGGAGCGATTTATCGTTTTTTATGGCAGAATTGATTCTTATTCAATAAAAAGAAGATAGATTGGGGATGTCAATGAATAAATATTACAAGGAGTTAGTTCTAGTGGTCGTTTTATCCCTTGCGATAGCAGGGTGCGCTTGGACTGAAAAAATCACTAATCAAGTAAAGAGTCAATTTTTCCATGATAGTGAGTTTAATTCCCTAGTTGTTAAAGCAGATGCTGATATGGAAAAAGGGAATTGGAATGCCGCCATTCCTAATTATGAACATGCCGCTGAACTCAAGCCATTGGATTGGGATTTAAGATTAAAGCAAGCTAAAGCCTATGAAAGAGCCGGTAAATTAGCTCAGGCATTTAATGTTTATCAGTTAATTATTAATTCGCCTGAAAATAAAGATAGTGCCTCAAAAATTGTGCTTACAGCCAAAGCAAATCAAGCGAAACTTGGCTATAAACAAGACACATTGACTTCGAGCAGTGAAGCAAAAGTGCCTAAAGCCTCTGTTGTTCCGTCACGCGAGCAAGTCGCGGTAGCAGTAGCTAACGAAGCCGCGCCAGCGCCAGAAGCCGTTCCAGCGCCAGTAGCTGTTCCAGTGCCAGTAGCCGTTCCAGCGCCAGTAGCCGTTCCAGCGCCAGTAGCCGTTCCAGCGCCAGTAGTAGCGCCGGAAGCCGCCGCTACCGAAGTAACGGATGATTCTGCAAAAAAACGCAATGTAAAAGAATCCGACGTGAATCAAGATCCTGTTTTAAATAGTCTGGAAGCTTGGCGTCTT
>CANGEC010000145.1 GCA_947452625.1 Burkholderiaceae bacterium | reverse complement strand
GCGGCGATAGATATTGCGCTTTATGATGCTTTAGGTAAAAACTTAAACATCCCCGCCTACACTTTGATGGGCGGCAAGAAACGCGATGAAATCTCGCCGCTATGGCTAGTTGGTACAAGCTCAGTCGAATCCGATATTGCGGATGCTCAAAAATATTTTGATCAAGGTTACCGTTTCTTTAAATTAAAACTTGGTGTCAAATCCGTTGAAGAAGATATCCGCTCTGCGCTGGGTATTCGCAAGGCGCTAGGACCTTCAGCAAAAATCTGTGCCGACGCAAATACGGGATACTCAACAGAAGCCGCAACCGCTTTTTTAGAGCAAACTCAGAGTGCAAAAATTGAATTTCTAGAGCAACCACTGACAAAGGACAACCTATCGGGACTGCAAAAAATCTGCGCTCTCAAGATTGCGCCCATTGGTTTGGATGAGTCTATTACCAAAGTACAAGACATTATTGAGTCAGTAGGTTATGGTGTATCTGGAGTGTCTTTAAAAACCCTGAAGTTGGGCGGCATCTCAGGCGTGTTACGTAGCGCTAATATCTGCGAAGCATTTAACTTGCAAATTAATCTCGCAGGAAAAATAGCAGAAACCTCCATTGCCTCAGCAGCAGTGCTACAACTAAGCGCAGCATTAAGTCATGTGAACTGGGGCGTTAGCCCAAGCCACCTCTACCTTGCAGAAGATGTCGTTAAAACTCCGCAAGAACCGATCCAGGGTATGTATAGCATCTCCTCCTTGCCTGGTTTAGGCCTCGAGATCGATGAGGCACAGCTCAAACGTTTTCATATTTCAGGATAAATAACGCATGCATAAGGCAATTCGGGTCGCATTAATTGGTTTTGGTTGGTGGGGGAAAAATCTTGCCAACGCAATGCAAAGCTCATCGCTCATTCAACTTTCAATGATTGTGAGCAAAGAGCTTGAAGAAGCACGCGCTTATACCGATAGTCATGGCATTAGATTAAGCGATCAATTTTCAGATGCCCTAGCCGACCCTCAGATCGAAGCACTTGTTTTAGCAACCCCGCATTCACTCCATGCGGAGCAAATTATTGCTGCTGCTAAAGCTGGAAAACATGTATTTTGCGAAAAACCTTTAGCCCTCACCCACCAAGGTGCTAAGCGCGCTATTGAGGCATGCGCCAACAATGGGGTAGTTTTAGGTGTTGGTCAAAATAAACGCTTCTGGCCTTCTATGCAAAAACTAAGGGAGGTGGTTGCTAGCGGCACCTTGGGTCAGATCATGCATATTGAGGGTCATTACAGCAATGAACACTCCACTAAATTCTTCTCCGAATGGCGTGATAAGCCTACCGAGTCTCCTGCTGGCGGCCTGACAGGAACCGGCATTCATATCATTGACGCACTCGTGAATTTAGCAGGTGATGCCGCGGAAGTCTCAGCTCAAGTTGCCAGCTTTAGATCAGGCAAAGACCCGCGTGACGCCACCTCGGTGAATGTCCGCTTTAATAATGGCATCAGCGCATACTTTGCCATGGTACGTGCCACTCCGCTTTTTTGGCGTGTTCATGTCTTTGGAGATGCTGGGTCAGTTGAGGCGGTTGGTGAAACAGAATGCACCATTAGACTCAATGGCAGCCGCATGGAGCGCTATACCTTTCCGGCGATTGACTCGATCAAATTCGAACTAGAGGCTTTTGCTACCGCTGTCGCCACCAATAACAAGACCCCCTACCCCATTAGCACCCTGGAAATGGGTCGCACAATTGCCCTATTTGAAGCCATTGTGCAATCGGTAAGCAATCAATCTACTGTGACGGTGTCTCAATAATCAGCCCTTCCACTATGAATTTTTAAACCAGGACTAAGGGTTTCTAACTACCCACAGAAATTTACTTATCGGTTACTCTTTTAGCGTTGTACCTAATAAATATTCTTAAAAAATAACGAGACTATGAATAAATTCTTATTAAAAACATTATCGCTAGCTCTGTTCTCAGCTTTCGCTGCAAATGCAGCCCTTGCTGCTGATCCGGCCCCCATTAAAGTGGGTATTCTACTGCCCTTGACTGGAACCTTTGCAGCCGTAGCTGAGACTCAAAGAGATGGTGCGTTATTGGCAATCGACGTGATTAACAAACGCGGTGGCTTGAATATGCCCAATGGCAAAGTTAAAGTTGAAGGCGTTGTAGCCGATGACGAGGCCAAGCAAGATGTGGGTGTTCGTCGTTATCGCTATATGGTTGATGAGGGCGTCAAAGGTCTCGGTGGGCAAACTTTTGCACCGCTGGCTTATGCGATTAACGCCATGGTTCACAAAGATCCCCTCCCTTACTTCCCCGTCTGCGTAATGTCTAAGGAGGCTTTTGAGAAGGGCAAGCTTTCACCGACCACTTTTGCTACAGCATATAGCCCTTGGACTGTAGGCTATATGGCTGGCCAAGCTGCCATTAAAACTTTAGGCAAAAAGAAGATTTTCTTTTTAGCGCGCGCCGATAGTTTTGGTTGGGATATCCGTGATGGCGTATATGCTGCAGCAAAAGAATATGGCGCTGAAATTGTTGGTTACGATGAATTGTCACTTGGTACTGCTGACTACACTACCGTATTGCAAAAAGTGAAAGCCGCTAAACCTGACGTATTTATTGCGTCTCAATTTGCCGCTGATGCTGTTGCACTCCTCAAGCAAGCCAATCAAATGGGCCTGAATAAGGAAATGACCATTTTCAATGCATTTATCACCAATACTGTTGCAAAAGGCTTGCCGCCTGAAGCATTAGAAGGTGTTTATGCAATGCACTACTTCTACTATGACTTGGATGCTTTCCCAGACAAGGAAGTGGCTAAGAGCGCTAAAGAATTTACCAATCTCTATCGCGCTAAATATGGTCGCCCTCCTGATGCCTATGCTGCGATTGCCTACATTGCTTATTTAGAGATGTTCCGTGGCTTTGAGCTATCCAAGTCTTTTGACCCAATGAAATCATCTGCGGCGATTCAGGCAAATGGTGGCGCATTTAATACCAATGTCAAAGGGCCAGCACAGTGGCGTGAAGACCATGCAGCTGAATATAAATACGCAGCTTTCTTGGTTAAAGGCAAAGGCGCCAAAGAGCAAAAGAATGAATGGGATCTATTTACCGTCATTGGCTCTGCTGGCGGCAGTCAAGTAATGCCTTCATTGAAGTCTTTGGGTTACTAATACCTCAATACAATCCCCCGCTTTGATTAGCGGGGGATTTTTTTATATAAAACCGCATGAGTAATGTGATATTGCAAGCACAAGGCGTTACTAAACGCTTTGGAAATCTTGTGGCTGTTAATAGCGTTGACTTTACCGTCAATGAATTTGAGGTTGTTGGCATTCTAGGATCAAATGGTGCTGGAAAAACAACCTTCTTCAATTTGCTGACGGGTCTCTTTTTCCCTGACGAAGGCGTGATTACTTATCGCGGCTTTGACATTACCAAAATGTCCGCCCAAGATCGGGTTGAAAAAGGTTTAACCAGAACTTTTCAGCTTACTTCTACCTTTGATAACCTCAGCGTTACAGACAATCTTCTCTTGGTGTACTTTCGCAAAAATCATGCGTCATCGATCAAGGACTTGTTACTGACGACCCGAAAAACCCATTATCAAAACCCTAAGATTTTAGATACTCTCAAAACTTTTGATTTAGAGGGCGTGAAAGACCGTTTAGTGCAGCACTTGAGTTTGGGTGAAAAACGCCGTCTCGAGATTGCAATGGCAGTCCTTGCTGAACCCAAGGTATTACTTTTAGATGAGCCCTTGGCAGGCCTAGCAGAATCAGAAATCAAGGGGGTTCTCGATGTTTTGCGCCAACATATTGGTAAACAAACCATTATTTTGGTGGAGCACAAGATTTCCCATATCGAAAATTTTGTAGAGCGACTGATTGTGATGCATGAAGGCCGTGTGATTGCTGAAGGTGGTTACGAAGAATGTCTCAATCACCCAGAAGTTAGAAGAAGTTACTGGCAGATTGAGTCAGAGGATGATAAAGACCATGCATAAACTGACCACTTTAGAAGTCTCAGGGCTCAATGCTGCCTATGGAGAATCAAAAGTTCTCTTTGATATCAATCTCAAGCTACATGCGAATGAAATCATCTCTTGCGTTGGCCGCAATGGCTCGGGCAAGACCACTCTACTGAAATCCATTTCAGGTTTTTTACACCCAAGCTCCGGTGAAGTAAAAACCCCAGACCATCAGCTGATTGGTCTAAGACCCTATCAAATTGCGCAATATGGCGTTAAATACGTCCCGCAAGATAAAAAAGTTTTCTCCGATCTGACTGTTCGCGAAAACTTAGAGCTTGGCAGCTACGCTAGCGGAGATTACAACTGGGATCCCGTATTTGATTACTTCCCTAAACTCAAAATCTTGATAGATCGCAAAGCCGGCTTTTTAAGTGGTGGCGAGCGTCAAATGCTCATGATCGGCCGAGCTATCCTGGGTGCGCCAGAAGTGTTGCTTATTGATGAGCCTACCGAAGGGCTGGCACCAAGCATTGTCACTCATCTGCGTCACGTCTTCACCGACCTTAGTCAACGCGCATCACTCGTTATTGTTGAGCAAAATTTACCGCTCGTTTGCGCAATTTCCAATCGTGTTTACGCCATTAGAGAAGGTCATGTGGTTGCCGAACTAAAGACCCCTGATGAAATTAACCCAAGCAACTGTGAGCAATACCTCTAGGATCAATCAATGTTAGATACATGGCGCTGGTGGCGCGGAATACTCATCGCATTTGGACTGGTGGCAATTAGTCGCCTATTTGTACCCCTACCCTTTTTAAATGAAGTGCTGATTTTTTCGATCTACACAATCGGCTGCAACTTCCTGCTTGGTCGCGTTGGCTTTATTTCATTTGGTCAACCTGCTTATCTGGCGATCGGCGCCTATGGAACCGCCTTCTATCTCTTTTACTTTGGTACCAATCCCTATATTGGCATCTTGGTTGGGCTGACATGTGGTTTTCTATTCGCAGCACTCGTAGCGCCAATGTTTGTGCGTTTGCGTAGTGATTACTTTGCTTTGGTTAATTTGGCTTTAGCAGTCATTATTTTTTACATGATGCAAAAGGTGTTTGCTGGCGTCACCAAGGGAGATAACGGCTTATGGTTCCTGGCTAGCATTGCCTCAACACCCATACTGAATCTCACCAAACCCAGTGATTTCTTTATCTTTAGTCTACTAGTAGCAATTGCTCTATGGGCTTTCTATAAATATATTGATGGCACCATTTTTGGCGCCTGCTGCTTGGCCACCAAAATTAATGAAACAAAGCTGCAATTCTTGGGTTACAGCAATTTCCGCATTCGTTTAATTGCCTTTGTCATTGCCAATACCAGCACTGCCTTGGCAGGATCTTTGTATGCGGTTTACCTAGGCTCAGTCAGCCCAGAAATTACTAGCCCTGCCCGGACTGCCGACCCGGTAGTGGTTACTATTTTAGGGGGTGTTGGAACCCTGTTTGGTCCTTTAGTGGGCACTATTGCCTATACAGGCTTGCGCGATGTTATTAGTAAGCTGATTGGCAATTGGGAATTCTTTATTGGTCTTATTTTGGTATTGATTATGTTGACTAACAACAGCGGACTCTACGGCAGCGCTGAATCACTTGTCAAAAAGTGGATTGCTAAATGGAAGTCTCCTATGCAAAAAAAGGAGACTAAATAATGGATGGTCAACTACTTGTATCCGGCGTTATCTTTGGCTTCAGTCTTGCCAGTATTTATTTTCTAATATCAATTGGTCTATCCCTTTGCTTTGGTCTGATGAGAATCATCAGCCTGGATCAACTCCTCTACTACTCTTTTGGCGCCTATATCACCTATACAGTGACGACCGTAACAGGTAGTTTT
>CANGEC010000144.1 GCA_947452625.1 Burkholderiaceae bacterium | reverse complement strand
CATGAGTTCATGCGAGAAGTGCATCGTGAGTTGCATGAATTATCTGGTTTGGCAGATCCTTTGGATGAACTCTCAAAACGAATTTCCAAGCGCTATCGCTTGATTTGTTTTGATGAGTTTCATATCAACGATATTGCTGATGCCATGATTTTGTATCGCCTCCTAAAAGCTTTATTTGAGGACCGCGTGCAATTTGTGATGACCTCCAATTATCGGCCTGATCAACTTTATCCCAATGGCTTGCATCGTGATCGTTTGCTACCTGCAATCAAATTGCTTGAATCACAGTTAGATGTTTTAAATGTGGATGCTGGTAATGATTATCGGCGGGTGCAGATGGCGCAGGTCGAAGCGTATTTGACTCCTCTAAATGAGAAAACAGATACTGCGTTACTTGAAATGTTTGACACCCTCATCGGTCATCAGCAAGAGGAATCTAGACCTGTATTGCATATCGAGTCCCGTGAGATTAAGCCGCTACATATGGGTGATGGCGTAGTCTGGTTTGATTTCAAAACCCTTTGCTGTGGTCCGCGCTCTCAAAATGATTATTTGGAAATATCCAACCAATTTCATACGGTAATTCTCTCGGGGGTGCCTTATATGCCTCCTAAAATGACAAATGAGGCGCGCCGCTTTATTTGGCTGATTGATGTCTTGTATGACCATAAAGTCAAACTCATCATCTCTGCAGAGGTGCCAGCACCGGATTTGTATACAGAAGGGCAGATTACCGGGGAGTTTGCTAGAACGGTCTCTCGGCTCATTGAAATGCAGTCTCGGGACTACTTGGACGCCCCTCGTCGTGTCATTGACACCAGCTTGACCTAAAATAGGGGTATGACCAGCACTTCAATCTTCAATGCAGACCTGCATTGCCATTCAGTAGTTTCTGACGGAACCTTGACGCCAGAAGAGCTTGCTGAACGTGCTCACGCCAATGGAGTCCATTTGTGGGCTTTAACCGATCATGATGAGTTGGGTGGACAAGAGCGGGCACGTGCCGCTGCGAATGCCCTAGGTCTTGATTATTTGGCTGGCGTAGAAATCTCGGTGACTTGGATGGGGCAAACCATTCATATTGTGGGGCTTGGTATTGATGCAGCTCATGCTGGAATTTTAGAGGGCTTACGGCGTACCCGCGAGGGTCGCGGTGACAGAGCCAAATTAATGGCCGAGCAATTGCTGAAAGCCGGTATTCCAGGTGCTTATGAAGGTGCTTTGCATTTTGCTGGTAACCACCAGTTGATATCGAGAACGCACTTTGCGCGGTTTTTGGTCGAGCAGGGTATTTGCAAAGACACAGAGCATGTTTTTAAAAATTACCTGGTGGAAGATAAGCCGGGGTATGTTCCTCATCTTTGGGCAACCTTGGATGATGCAGTAGCTTGGATTAAGGCGGCTGGCGGTGTCGCGGTGATTGCCCATCCTGGTAGATACAAATTGAATGCCATGCAAATGGACGAGTTGTATAAGCACTTTAAAGATATTGGCGGCTTAGCAATAGAAGTGATTACCGGGAGTCATAGCCCTCATCAGTATCAAACTTACGGCAAAATTGCCCAACAATACGGCTTCATGGCATCGCGTGGATCAGATTTTCATGCGCCCAATGAAAGTTATATCGACTTGGGCACTTTGCCGCACCTACCTGAGCATCTTACGCCAGTTTGGTCGGTGTTTCATTAACACATTGATTAACGTTTTATTTACGACAAAAGAAAAAGATGTTTGCTGAACGTGTTCTCTCTGGCATGCGACCAACTGGTAGCTTGCACCTCGGTCATTACCATGGTGTTTTAAAAAACTGGGTGCGCTTGCAGTCAGAGTACCCATGCTTTTTCTTTGTGGCTGATTGGCATGCGTTAACCACTCACTATGAAACCCCGGATGTGATTGAGCAATCCGTTTGGGATATGGTGATTGATTGGCTGGCTACCGGCGTGGATCCCAATCAAGCTACCTTATTTATTCAGAGTAAGGTGCCTGAACATGCTGAACTCTTTTTATTGTTATCGATGGGTACGCCTTTGGGCTGGCTTGAGCGGGTGCCGACCTATAAAGATCAAATTGAAAAACTCAAGGAAAAAGATCTCCAGACCTATGGATTCCTGGGTTATCCCTTGCTACAGGCTGCCGATATTCTGATTTATCGCGCGCAATTTGTGCCAGTGGGTGAGGATCAGGTACCGCATGTAGAGATGACGCGCGAGGTCGCACGTCGTTTCAACTATTTGTATGGTCGTGAGCCTGGCTTTGAAGAAAAAGCCCTTGAAGCTGTCAAGAAATTAGGTAGCAAACGCGCCAAGATGTATGCGGAATTAAGGGTAGCTTTTCAGGAGCGGGGCGATGATGAGGCGCTTGAGCAGGCTAAGGCTTTGCTGCAAGAGGCGCAAAGCTTATCTCTGGCGGATCGTGAGCGCCTGTTTGGTTTCTTGGAGGGTGCTCGAAAAATTATCCTACCCGAACCACAAGCTTTATTGACCTCAGCTTCGCGCATGCCAGGCATTGATGGTCAAAAAATGTCTAAGTCTTATGGCAATACCATCAGCATTCGTGAGCGGCCCGAGCAGGTGATTAAATCGATTCGCACGATGCCAACGGATCCAGCGCGTGTGCGCAGGACGGACGCCGGGGATCCAGCGCGTTGTCCGGTATGGCAGTTGCACTCCGTTTATTCAAATGAAGAAACGAAGCAGTGGGTAGATAAAGGCTGTAAGTCTGCTGGTATCGGATGTTTGGAATGCAAGCAGCCTGTCATTGATGCGATTCTGGCAGAGCAGCAGCCAATGTTTGAACGTGCTCAAAAATATTTAGATGACCCTAGCTTATTGCGCTCCATTATTGCTGATGGCTGCGATAAGGCTCGTAAAGTGGCCCAAGAAACCATGAGAGAGGTCCGCGAGTCGATGGGCCTTGCTTACGACTAAAGTGCCCACGCTGATGACGGCGAAGTCTGTTGCTCAGATTGAGGCCTCACCTTGGGTATTGCGTTTTGCGCCGTTAATTCCAAAAGAGGGTCTGGTTTTAGACTTGGCCTGTGGGTCCGGTAGGCACTCACGTTATCTTGCTGGGCTTGGCCACCCAGTTGTGGCTGTTGATCGTGATGCCGCTGCTTTGGAGGTTCTACGGACGACAATGATCGAAACGCGCATCCTGGATTTGGAGGCGGATACTTGGCCTTTTAAGGAAGACCGTTTTGCCGCGATTGTGGTGACAAACTATCTCTATCGACCTTATATGTCGCGTTTGCCGGAAATGCTGGTCGATGGGGGAATTTTGATTTATGAAACATTTGCCGCTGGCAATGAACTTTATGGCAAGCCCTCGAACCCCGATTTCCTCTTAAACTCAGGGGAATTGCTCGCTTTTGCCCTGCGACATGGTCTAAAGGTCATTGCTTACGAGGATATTTACGAAGAACGGCCTAAACCAGCCATGATTCAACGGATTTGTGCCGTAAAAGGCGCGTTAAAAGGGCGCATTCCGTTACAATTTGTTGGTTAACTTAGCTAGAAAATCGGTGTTTATTCGGTGACAAATTCAGCGTATTCCACAGGCAGTAAAAAACCCATCGCCGGCAGCATGGTTGCTATCGTTACCCCGATGTTGGAGGATGGCTCATTAGATTACCCAGCATTGCGCGCATTGCTCGATTGGCATGTGGCAGAGGGTACCGATGGGATTGTGATCGTTGGCACTAGTGGTGAGTCACCAACGGTTTCAGTTGAAGAGCATTGCTTATTAATTCGCGCTACGGTTGATCATATTGCCGGACGCATTCCAGTGATTGCCGGTACGGGTGGAAATTCCACTATTGAAGCAATTGAACTAACCAAATTTGCTAAAGAGGTTGGTGCTGATGCCAGCCTGCAGGTTGTCCCTTACTACAATAAGCCGACACAAGATGGCATGTATGCCCATTTCAAGAAAATTGCTGAAGCGGTTGATTTGCCGGTGATTTTGTATAACGTTCCTGGACGAACCGTCGCTGACTTGGCTGGCGAGACAGTAGTGCGCCTAGCGGCTGTTCCTGGAATGATTGGCATCAAGGACGCAACTGGTAGTTTGGAGCGCGGTACTTTATTGCTAGCCGACCTGAAGCGTGCAGGTCACGACCATTTTTCTGTATTTTCAGGTGATGATTTAAGTGCTGTCATGCTGATGCTGATGGGGGGCAAGGGAAATATTTCAGTGACCGCCAATATTGCACCACGTTTAATGCATGAGCTTTGCAAAGCTGCGATGTCTGATGACGTAGCCAAGGCGCGCGCGATTCAGTATCAATTGCTAGCGGTCCACAAAGCAATGTTTACAGAAGCAAACCCGATTCCCGTGAAGTGGGCGTTACATGAAATGGGAAAAATAACAGCAGGAATTCGTTTGCCTCTTACTCCGTTGAGTGTTGCATTGCGTGAACCTTTGAAGATTGCATTGAAACAGGCCGGCTTACTATGATGATTGTTGCGCAAATTCTCCGCCGAGTTATTTCGGTTGCAGTTCTGATTGGTGTTCTGGGTTTTGGTCTGGTTGCTTGCAAGTCGGTTACCACTAACGATACTGTTGACTATAAGAGCTCTGGCGCTGTACGCGGCCCCAATCTTGCTTACCCGCCTGATTTGGTAACCTCACAAGCTGATCGTCGCTATATCGTGCAGGATGGAACAGCGACGATGTCCGAGTACAACGCCGCGGTAAAGAAGTCGGCACAGATGCGTAGCAATGTGATGACTGGTATTCCTGGTATGCGGATTGCGCGCGATGGAGATCGTCGTTGGTTGGTGGTAGATAAGCCGGCTACAGAGTTATATCCACAAGTGAAAGATTTCTGGCAAGAGAACGGTTTCTTATTAGTTGTTGATTCGCCTTCTACCGGCATTATGGAAACTGATTGGGCCGAGAACCGCGCCAAGATTGCTCAGGATTGGATCCGCTCTACAGTTGGCGGCGCTTTAGATTCGATTTACGACACTGGTGAGCGTGATAAATACAAAACCCGTTTAGAAGCGATTAAGCCAACTGAAACCGAGATTTATATTACCCAACGTGGCGCGATCGAAAAATGTACCACGGATAGCACGAATAACTGTATCTCCACCATCTGGACTGCCCGTCCGAACGATCCTGAGTTAGAGGCAGCTTTCTTGGCGCGCTTAATGGAGCGCTTGGGTATGACCCAAGAGCAGGCTAAGGCAATGGTTAGCAATCCTGTTGATGCCAAGACACCTAAAGCAAAATTGGTTCAAGATGGACCCAATAAAGCCCATATTGATTTGAGCGCAAGCTTTGATCGTTCTTGGCGTGATGTTGGTTTAGCTCTGGATCGCTCTAACTTTACGGTTGAGGATCGCGATCGCTCAAATGGGGTTTACTTTGTGCGCTACGTCAATCCTAAGGATCTTGGTGACACCAAAGGTTTCTTTAGTAACTTGTTTAGCAGCAAAGATGATTCAAGTTTGAAGGCGAAGAAATATCGTGTATCAGTTCAGAAGTCCGGAGAGAATGCATCGACTGTGTATGTTCAGGATGCCGATGGCAAGCCGGAAAATACAGCCGCTGGATTGCAACTCTTAACTTTACTCACCGAGCAGTTGAGTCGTTAAGTAGAGGCAATAAAATTTGGTAATAA
Source organism: Burkholderiaceae bacterium (assembly GCA_947452625.1). GTDB lineage: Bacteria > Pseudomonadota > Gammaproteobacteria > Burkholderiales > Burkholderiaceae > Polynucleobacter. Next base: position 251 of record CANGEC010000144.1, on the reverse strand, counting down.
AAAAGCCGCTTTTCAGCGGCTTTCTTTCTTCAAGAAGAAGATTACTTCTTTTCTTCAGCAGCAGGAGCAGCAGCTGGTGCAGCAGCAGGAGCTTCAGCAGCAGGAGCGGCAGCAGCAGGAGCTTCAGCAGGCTTTGCTTCTTCTTTTTTACCGCAAGCGGCCAAGGCGATAGCTAACATTGCAGCGAATACGAGTGACTTCTTCATTTGTAATTTCCTCTTAAAAAATTAACTTCAATTACCGGTAATTGT
>CANGEC010000143.1 GCA_947452625.1 Burkholderiaceae bacterium | reverse complement strand
CCCCTGTCCAAAGGAGTTGTGACTCAAGAGCTGGCCAAGTTAGGCGGTACGGTAGCACTCAGAATGGCCAAAGAGACGCGTACAGATTTAGGGCAGACGCCAAGTCAGCCTTTTGTGACGGATAACGGCGGCTGGATTTTGGATGTAGCTGGGTTGCAGATTAAAGACCCAAAACAACTGGAGTCACAAATCAATCAGATTGCTGGCGTGATTACTGTGGGTTTGTTTGCCAAAGAGAAGGCTGATGTTTTATTGGTTAGTCATGCTACAGGTGTTGAAAGAGTCGTTTTCTAACTAAAAAACCCGACGGGAGAAAGTATCTGCCCATCGGGTTTGTTTTGCCGTATTGCATACGGCGTAGGCAAGTGAAAGGTCATTGGTTTCACTGCCCATAAGTGCATAGATGCACTTATCTAGAGTGGCTTACGCCAATGTGGAAAGCACTACATCTGCCCCCCACGAGTTCATCCTATGCCTGTGTTTAAGTGAAGTCAACAAGCCCGGTGAAATTCTTTTCAAATATCCCGCAGAACTATTGCGACTAATCAATTGCTGGGGTGCAGCACTTATTCTGCAGGCGGAACATAACCTTGGGCCATATCTGCTCCGCCTTCAAAGAAGTATTTCTCTACTTGTTTGAGGAGATATTGGCGTGCGCGTGGATCAGCCATGTTGAGCCGATTCTCATTAATCAACATGGTTTGTTGTTTTAACCAAGCAGCCCAAGCCTCTTTTGAAACTTGATTCCAAATCTTTTTACCCAATTCACCAGGAAGGGGGGCGAAATCTAAACCTTCGGCTTCTTTGTTAAGTTTGATGCATTGAACCATGCGTGCCATTTGTAATGCCTTTCTAAATGCTGAAATACTGATAAATGCGAGTGGAGCTTGAGTTTAGAGATCCTTGGTGAGTACCATGGACTTTCTATCCCAGTTATAGATCTGTTTTCTTTCTTCCGGCAAATCTTCAACAGAGGCGCGCTTGAAGCCCCGCTTTAAGAACCAATGCTCCGTTCTCGTAGTGAGAACAAATAAGCGCTTAATGCCTTCTTGTTTGGCGCGCATCTCAATGCGCTTTAAGAGACGCTCACCATCTCCTGAGCCTTGCACATCCGGATCTACTGCCAGGCAAGCTAACTCACCAACACCATTGGGGAAGGGGAAGAGGGCTGCGCAACCGAATAGCACCCGGTCATGCTCGATTACCGAGAAGCGCTGAATATCACGCTCAATCACATCCTGACCACGCGCGGCGAGGATGCCTTCTTCCTCCAGAGGCATGGTGAGTTGCAAAATGCCGCCCACATCATCTTGGTTGGCTTCACGTAAATTTTCAATATCAGAAGAAGCCAGCATCATGCCAATACCATCATGGGTAAAGAGCTCTTCAAGGAGAGCGCCATCTTGATTGCTTGGCAGGAAGTGGACTCGGCTGACTCCAGCTCGAATAGCCCTGCCGGCAATATGAAGCAAGCTCTTCATGCCTAGGTCTAAATCTTTATGCGCCAAGATGTATTCCTGCAGCTGCGGCATTGAGAGTTCGGTGATGTGATCACCCTCATCATCTTTAAGGCCAGAATGGGGGGTTAAAAAGAGGAGTTTGTCGGCCTTTAGGGCGGCTGCAGTAGAGGCAGCCACATCTTCAAAGGCAAGATTAAAAGCCTGACCCGTGGGCGAGAAACCTAAAGGAGAGAGCAAGACAATCTTGTTACTATCCAAAGACAGCTTGATGGAGGTCGAATCAACTTTGCGAACTAAGCCAGTGTGAATGTAATCAATGCCTTCGACAACCCCGACTGGCATTGCGGTAATGAAGTTGCCAGAGATCACAGAAATCCGTGAGCCAGCCATTGGCGTATTGGGTAAGCCCCGACTAAAGGCTGCTTCAATATCAAGCCGTAATTCACCGGCGGCTTCTTTTACACACTCTAGAGCGGCAGCATCGGTAATCCGATAGCTGTGCATGGCGCTTTTGCCAAACTGACTCTTAATTTTTCTGAGAGTCAATTGCTCTTCGATCTGTGGACGAATGCCATGGACAAGCACGATTCTCATGCCCATGGCGTGGAGCATGGCGATATCCTCAATGAGGTTCTCTAGACCGATTTCTTGAACGAGTTCGCCGGCAAATGCGATCACAAAGGTCTTTTCACGAAAGCTGTGAATATAGGGGGCGACGTCACGCAACCATCCCACAAAAGGAAAATTTGAGCTGGATTCTTCGCTAGTTTGAGCGGTGTTTGGTGCGTTTGTTGGCATAGTGAGAAAATTATAGGGTGCAAGAGCCTATAAACCAACAAAAACCCAAAGTAGCGGTCAGCGCTGTGCCTGCTTCCAACTCCCCGCATCGGCTTGAAATCCGCTTTCCGGAGGAGCTGCCGGTCTCTGGCCAACGAGAAATCATTAAGACTGCCTTACAAGCTCACCAGGTAGTGATTGTGTGTGGTGAGACCGGTTCGGGTAAGACAACCCAGCTTCCGAAGATTTGTCTGGATTTAGGGCGTGGCACGATCAATGGCGGCAAGTTGATTGGCCATACACAGCCTCGCCGTATTGCGGCTACAGCCACCGCCAAACGCATTGCTCAGGAGCTTGGTAGCCCGATAGGTCAAGATGTAGGCTATCAAGTGCGTTTTGCCGATAAGACCTCTCAAGGTGCCTCGATTAAGTTGATGACTGACGGCATTCTGTTGGCGGAAACCCAGCGTGACCCTCAATTGCGTGCTTATGACACGCTGATCATTGATGAGGCTCATGAACGTAGCCTCAATATTGATTTTCTCTTGGGCTATCTCCGGCGTTTACTGCCCAAGCGTCCAGATTTAAAGCTCATTATTACCTCTGCAACGATCGATGCTCGGCGCTTTTCAGAGCACTTTACGATTGACGGCAAGCTTGCGCCAGTCATTGAGGTGAGCGGCAGACTCTTTCCGGTGGAGCAGCGTTATATGTCGCTAGAGCCAGAGCTTAAGCCTGATGGAAAAAAAGAATCTAAAGAGGCTAAAGAAATCCCGGATGCAGTTGCAGAGGCAATCGGCAATTTATGGCGTGAGGGGGCGGCGGGTGCCGGAGATGTTCTGGTTTTCTTGCCTGGTGAGCGGGAGATTCGGGATTGCGCTGAAGTGCTGCGTAAAGATCATGTCCTAGCGCAACGCTTTCACCCGGAAGTCTTAAGTCTATTTGCCCGTCAATCCATTGCCGAGCAAGAAAAGGTTTTTTCTCCTGGGAATGGTCGCCGAATTATTTTGACTACCAACGTGGCGGAAACTTCTTTAACTGTGCCCAATATTCGCTATGTGATTGATAGTGGCTTTGCCCGAGTAAAGCGCTATTCCTACCGTAATAAGGTTGAGCAGCTACAGATTGAACCGATTTCACAAGCGGCAGCCAATCAGCGGGCCGGTCGTTGTGGTCGTGTATCCGATGGTATTTGTATTCGTCTCTATAGTGAGCAAGACTTTTTAAGTCGCCCTAAATTTACGGACCCAGAAATTCTCCGCAGTTCATTGGCGGCGGTATTGTTGCGCATGAGCGCACTGCGTTTACCAAAGATCGCCGAGTTTCCATTCATTGATAGGCCATTGGGGAGGGCAATCGCTGATGGTGTGCAGTTATTAGATGAGCTTGGGGCTATTGAATATGATGAAGTGCGCAACGGGGAAGATCCACATCATCATTTCCGCTTGACGCCGATTGGTAAGCAATTGTCTGATCTGCCACTTGATCCGCGTATCGGTCGTATGCTCCTAGCCGCTAGGGAGCAACAAGCCTTACATGAAGTGACGATTATTGCTTCCGCATTGGCAACGCAAGATCCACGAGAGCGCCCTCTGGATCAAGCGGCTGCAGCCGATCAGGCTCATCTCCAGTTTGCGGATGAGCGCTCCGAGTTTTTAAGTTTTGTGAAATTGTGGAATTGGTATCAAGACGCTCTGCAGCATAAACACAGTAATCGCCAATTAGAAAATCTTTGTCGTAGCAAATTTTTATCTCCACGTCGCTTGCGCGAGTGGCGTGATGTGCATGGACAGCTTCATACCATGTTAGGTGAAAAGGGTTGGAAAGAAAATTCGCTGCCAGCTACCTACGAACAAGTTCATCTATCTTTGCTTACCGGTTTGCTAGGTTATGTTGCCAAAAAAGAAGAGGATGAAAAATCCCAAGAGCGTGGCAGTAAAACTGGAGGATATGTAGGCGCTCGAGGTATTCGACCTTTTATTTGGCCGGGCTCAACAATTGGCAAGAAAGCAGGCGCTTGGATTCTGGCAGGTGAATTACAAGAAACTACCCGGATGTATGCTCGCACGATTGCCAAAATCGAACCACAATGGGTTGAGCGAGTGGCAGCACATCGACTGATCAAGTCCTTGAGTGATCCTTTTTGGGATAACCGGCAAGGTGACGTGATGGCCTTTGAGCGTGGCACTTTATATGGCCTGCCGATTTACCATGGACGCAGGGTGCGTTATGCGCCGCATGATCCTGTCATGGCGCGTGAACTATTTATTCGGCAGGCGCTAGTCCAAGAGGAGATGTTTGGTCGGATGGATTCTGTGGCGTTAGAACGAGAGACTGAAGCGGATGCCAGGAAAAAGTATCCCAATACGTTTGGATTTTTTTGGCACAACCGAAAATTAATTAAAGAGATTGAGGCGCTCGAGCATCGCTCGCGTCGACCTGATGTGTTGGTTGATGACGAACTACTCTTTGCCTTTTATGATGCCCGTTTACCCAAGACGGTGTTCAGTCGCGAGGGTCTCAAGGTTTGGCTTCATCAAGCGGATAACCAGAACGATCAGCCTGATGCTCAATTGCGTTTATCCAAAGCCGATTTGATGCGCCATGAAGCTGCAGGTATTACCGTAGACCGCTATCCTAAAAGGATGTTAGTTGGCGGTACAGAATTAAGTATGACTTATCACTTTGAACCTGGCAGCCCTAAAGACGGTGTCACGTTGATCGTACCCTTGACTCTATTAAATCAAGTCGATGGACGGCGTTGTGAGTGGTTGGTTCCTGGGATGTGTGAGGAAAAGACGCTATTACTACTCAAGTCGCTTCCACAAAAGCTACGACGACACTGTGTGCCATTGCCAGATTACGCTAAGTCATTTTTAGAGCGTGCGATTGAAGAGAAACGCTTTGGTGTTGGCGATTATCTTGATAGTTTGATTGCAGATATTCGGAAAGAAAAAGGTCTGGAGATTAAGCGTACGGATTTTCGTATGGAGTCATTGCCACCTCATTCCTTGATGAACTATCGCTTGATTGATGAACATGGTCGTCAGTTAGAAGTGGAGCGCAACCTCGCCCGTTTGCGCGCTGAATATGGGCAAACTGCCCGCAGCGCCTTTCAGGCTATTGCGCAAGAAGCAGTGCAAATTGAACTGCCCCCTGGTAACACTTCATCAAAGTCCCAACAAAAAACTTCTACAGATCAAATTGCACGTAAAGTTGAGCAGGGTGGTTACAAGGCTTGGGAGTTTGGCGAGCTTGCTGAAACTCTGGAAATTCAAAAAGGCAATAAAACACTTTTTGGTTATCCGGCCCTAGTGGATCGTGGAGATGCTTGTGACCTAGAGGTGTTTGATGATCTACTGGAAGCGCGTAAGCAACATTGGCAAGGATTGCGTCGACTATTTTCCCTGGCAAATAAAGACACCCTCAAGGCATTGCAAAAACAATTGCCAGGCATTCGTGAAATTGGCTTGCTCTTTATTAATATTGGGCCAGTCGATGGCTTAATTGAGCAAATCCTCAATTTAGCCTTAGAGCGTGCATTTTTAAGCGACCCACTGCCAGTCAATGCAGAGCAATTTAACGAGCGCCTGCAGGCCGGCAAACCCCGTTTAGCTTTAATTGCCCAAGAGCTTGCACGCCATACACTCACTGCCTTACAGGCTTATG
>CANGEC010000142.1 GCA_947452625.1 Burkholderiaceae bacterium | reverse complement strand
TCTTATGCATCGGCTGTACCCGTCTTAGCGCTCAAGAAATTGAGCCACGCGCCTATTCCAATGCTCCGATTGGCTTGAATTTTGTTTCTGGTGGAATAGCGCAAGCCAAAAGTAACCAGTACACCCTCACCAGTGAAGTGGTGAGTTATGCTCATATATTCGATGTTGCAGGACAATCTGGCAAATTGGGAATAGTCATACCGTATGCCCAACTTTCCGGCTCAGCCAATGTGAGCGGTCGCACGATCAATGCTTCCTCAGAGGGGTTATCAGATCCCATCATTCGCGCTTCAGTCAACTTATATGGCGCACCATCCCTTACTGCGGAAGAATTTAAAAACTATCAACAGGATTTAATTATTGGCGCCAGCCTATCAGCCTCTATTCCATGGGGGAAATACGATAGCAATCAACTCATGAATGTTGGCGCAAACCGCTGGTTTATTCAGCCTGGGTTTGGTGGTTCAAAAGCCCTGGGACAGTGGCGCTTTGAATTAGCTGGAGCAGCCACCATCTTTACGGATAACAAAAACTTTATTGGCGGCAATTCTCTTTCTCAAGCGCCACTTTACTCGGTAGAAAGTCATGTGATTTACTACCTTCCATCAACTGCTTGGTTATCAGTAGATGCAACGTATCTTACGGGTGGACAGTCTTCCATTAATGGCTCTCCTGCAGGAGGTCCTCAAGAAAATTGGCGCTTTGGCGCAACTTTTTCAACCCCTATCGATAAACACAACGCTCTCAAGTTTTATGCCAGTACTGGCGCTTACTCCAGAACTAACAACAACTACGACTTACTGGGCATCGCTTGGCAATATCGCTGGGGGCCTGGACTGTAGATAGCTTCATGGCCGGAGCGGCATATCACTACAATGACTCAATATTTCTCCAGCACACCACCATCACTATGAATGACGCGAGATTACATGAGCACTAAACCTAAAAATGACTCCCAACCGATAGCCGAAAGTGGTCTACGCAAAGGCCTCACCAGTTACGGCGATAAAGGCTTCTCACTATTTTTACGTAAAGCATTTATTAAAGGCGCTGGATATACCAATAGCGCATTAGATCGACCAGTCATTGGCATCATCAATACGGGTAGTGCTTATAACCCTTGTCATGGCAATATGCCGCAGTTAATCGAAGCAGTAAAACGGGGAGTAATGCTTGCTGGTGGCTTGCCTATGGAGTTTCCTACCATCTCAATCCACGAGAGTTTCGCTGCACCAACCAGCATGTATCTGCGTAATCTCATGTCAATGGATACCGAAGAGATGTTACGTGCGCAACCCATGGATGCTGTTGTCATGATTGGCGGTTGCGATAAGACTGTCCCCGCCCAGATGATGGGTGCCGCATCAGCAGGACTACCAGCGATACAGCTCATCACCGGCTCCATGCTCACTGGCTCACATCGTAGTGAACGGGTTGGCGCGTGCACCGACTGCCGACGTTATTGGGGGAAATTTCGGGCAGGAGAAATTGATGAAGCCGAAAAAGATGAGGTGAATGATCAATTGGTCGCCAGTGTTGGCACCTGCTCTGTCATGGGAACCGCAAGTACGATGGCCTGCATTGCAGAAGCGTTGGGTATGACTGTTCCTGGTGGCGCATCTCCACCCGCGGTCACTGCGGATCGAATTCGCATTGCGGAAGAAACTGGCACTCGGGCTGTGCAGATGGCAAAAGATGGCTTAACTATCGACAAGATCTTGACTGCTGACGCCTTTGAAAATGCCTTACGAGTATTGCTTGCTATTGGCGGCTCCACCAATGGCATCGTTCACTTAGCGGCAATCGCAGGACGTATGGGCCTTGAAATTGATTTAGATGCTTTGGACAAGATGGGTGATGAAACCCCTGTCTTGTTAGACCTCAAGCCATCGGGCGATCATTACATGGAAAACTTTCATGATGCCGGCGGCATGGCAACCCTCCTGCGAGAACTCAAACCCCTTCTCAAATTAGATGCCATAACCGTAACGGGTCGTACGCTTGGGGAAGAAATTGATGCGGCCCGCCCCAACTTCAAACAAGATGTGATTCGCAAGTTTAATGACCCCATTTATCCGCGCGGCAGCATTGCGGTACTCCATGGCAATTTAGCGCCTGGTGGCGCAATCATCAAACAATCGGCTGCCAACGAAAAGCTCATGGAACATGAGGGACGCGCTGTGGTATTCGAAAATGCGGAAGACTTGGCCAATCGAATTGATAGTCCCGACTTGGACGTCACTGCTGAAGATATTCTGGTGCTCAAGAATATTGGACCTAAAGGTGCGCCCGGTATGCCCGAAGCTGGCTACATCCCCATCCCAATGAAACTAGCGCGTGCCGGCGTAAAAGATATAGTGCGCATTTCTGACGGACGTATGAGTGGTACTGCATTTGGCACGATTGTGTTGCATGTAACCCCTGAATCGGCGATCGGTGGCCCTTTAGCCCATGTTCGCAACGGTGATCGCATTCGGCTCAGTGTGCAAAATCGTGAAATTAGCCTATTAATTTCCGCTGAAGAGCTGGCACAGCGGATCAAGGATTGCCCGATCACCGAACCAACAGCCGAACGTGGCTACAAGAAACTTTTCCTAGATACGGTAATGCAAGCAGATAAAGGTGTTGATTTTGATTTCTTGAGGGCAGCCCAAATCACTGGCAAGACTCCGCGCAAGTAATCCAATTTGACTAGAGATCTCTTAAAGCTCTGCGCAGTATTTTGCCAACATTAGACTTGGGTAGATCATCCACAAAGATGATCTTTCTCGGACGCTTGTAACTAGTCATTTGCTCTTTGCAATACTGGGTGACTTTGGCCTCAGTAAGGTGTCGATCACTTTTCACAATATAAGCCTTCACTATCTCCCCTAATTTTCGATGGGGCGCTCCAATGACTGCGCACTCTTTTACCCCCGGTAGATGAGAAAGAACCTCCTCAATCTCACTGGGGAAAACTTTAAATCCCGCAACCACCACCATATCTTTCTTGCGATCAACAATCTGCACATAACCATCGGAATTCATGATGCCAATATCACCCGACTTAAAGTAGCCATCAGAAGTCATGGCATTGCGTGTTTCTGCTGGTTGATTCCAATACCCTGCCATCACTTGCGGGCCTTTAATACAGATTTCACCAGCTTGGCCAAAGGGCAACTCCACCCCATCATCATCCAGAATCACAACATCCGTTCCGGGTACCGGTAAGCCAATGTAACCCGTGAATTTTTCAATCAAGGGCGTGTTAACACACACAACCGGAGAGGTTTCGGACAAACCGTAGCCTTGGGCAATCGGCACGCCAGTAAGTTTGTGCCATAAATCTGCGGTCTTTTTTAATACTGCCATGCCACCACCTATCGTGACTAGCAAGTTAGGCAACTTTACTTTGGCGAATTCCGGACGATGAATCAGCGCATGAAACAAGGTATTCACCCCTGGAAAGACATGAATATCGGGATGCCTCATCAGTAATTTGATAAAGCCGTCAATGTCTCGTGGATTGGCAACCAAAATCAATCTACCTCCTTTGCGCATACCCAGTACAGCGCATGCGGTCAAGGCAAAAATATGAGTCAAGGGCAATGCGCACAAAAAGACCAGTTGATCGACGCTCACCTTCTGCAGGCCAGGCTCCAGCCAAGTTTCAATTTGAATGACATTAGCCAGGATGTTTCGATGCAATAGCACTGCACCTTTAGAAATACCTGTAGTGCCTCCTGTATATTGCAGAAAAGCAATGGCATCAATACGCATCTGGGGTGTTACAAACGCATGACTCTCGCCAATCTTCAAAGCCGCCCTAAAGGTGATGTGATCAAAATTCCAGGACGGAACTATTTTTTTAAAGTGGCGAGCAACGAGATTAATCAACAACCCTTTAAAGCTGAGGAGCTCACCAAGACTGCTCACAACCACCTGTTTTAAGGATACTTGCAATGCAATGTCTTGATAAATATGGGCAAAGGTTTCTAACATCACCAGAACTGAAGCACCACTATCCTTTAATTGATGCTCTAACTCACGAGAGGTGTATAGCGGATTAATATTCACCACCACACAACCAGCGCGTAAACTCCCTACCATCGCCACGAGATACTCGGTAACGTTGGGAAACATCAGCGCAATTCGTGCACCAGGTTCAAGATCAAGCGTTTGCAAATAAGCAGCAAAGTTTTTTGATAGCTGATCCAATTGTCGATAGGTCCAAGAATGACCCATGGATTCGATAGCAATGCGATTTGGATAAGACTTAAAGGACTCCTCAAACATCTCGACCAAAGAGCCATAATGCGCAAGATCAATATCCTGCGGCACGCCCGCAGGATATTGTTTTAACCAAGGCTTTTCAGAATTCATGCTATCTCTGAGAGTTTCTTTAAAAATAAGTCTTGTCCATGATGCACTCTTTCCTGCCAGTCATTTCCGGAATGTTCATTTGCATCATCGGTAATGTATTTAAATGCCTGCCATGGAATACCCATCTGATAAGCCACCGTAGCAATAGCAAACAATTCCATATCAACCACATCTACCTGCTGTTCATGCAACCACGCATCGTGTGCAGTCACAAAACTATCGCCCGTACCGCAGATGTATTCACCACCAATAGCGAGATACTCATGGGGTCTCGGGCAAAATGGGGTTTTACCTCTTGGTGCCAATGGCTCAGTCTGCATATCACGCTGTATCACCCTCGAAATCTGTAGCAAACCATTCGCCCGAGGACTTACTTTTCCCGCCGTCCCAAAATTTAAAATCATTTTGGGCTGCAGTTCTTGTATGGCTTTCAACGTTGTTACTGCGGCATTAATCTTCCCAATGCCTGAGTAGGCAATTTGGATACCCGCCGGCAAAGCCTCGTGCTTGAGCTCGGATTCTAATGCGGTAATAATGAGTAATTCTGTTTTCATGTAGGCCAATGATGAATTTACTAGATTATCTACCGGGAATACCTGATTTTCCAAAGCCCGGAATTCTCTTTAGGGATATCTCGCCTTTGCTTGCGCATCCAGCCGCATTTCAGGAGGCCATTCGCCAACTGAATACACTTGCCACGCAATTTGACTACACCCATATTTTGGCGATTGAATCAAGAGGGTTTATCTTTGGAGCCGCTTTGGCGCAACATGCTCATAAGGGTCTAGCGCTTGCCAGAAAGCCCAATAAACTACCATTGGCTAGCCATCAAGAGTCCTATGGTCTGGAGTACGGAAAAGACTCCTTGGAGCTCCAGCAATCCACCCTAATAAGCTCTGCCAAAGTGCTCTTAATTGATGATGTACTCGCCACCGGGGGCACCTTAATAGCCGCCAATCAACTGCTTAAAAATGCTGGCTTTGAGGTCTGCGGCGCCCTTACCCTCCTCGAAATCACAGGCCTAGGCGGATCAGAGGCTTTACATCAAAATGGTATTGCGCATCACACACTATTAACTGCATAGCAGCCAGACTCGGCGCCTATACTTTGTCGCTAAATAATGCGCTTGGCTGACTTTAAAAGCTTCATAGCGCCCCAACCCATAGCCAGTACCTGACTCGCTAGTTTAGGTTTGTAATGCGCCAAGACAGCAAAGGCCCCACTCCATAATGCTGGATTATTTTTTACGAAGTGATAAGCATCAATACCTTTATCAGCCCAAGACAAAGGCTTTTCCCAAGGCTGAAAATGGGCGGCCAAGGCCTTACGCTCAAGCCCAGACTGATGCTGCAGCTCTTGACGGCGCACCTCTAATTGCTTAAGAGTTAACCCGCTCACTTAGAAAGCTCCTCGCAATCTTTTTGCAGCTCAGCAATTGTTGCTTCAAATAATTTTGGCATCTTTCGTAGCGCTTGTAGCAAAATTCCGGCGAGTACCAGACCTACTAATAAGAACCCGCCAGTTAATAAACTTAAAGCCAAGATACG
>CANGEC010000141.1 GCA_947452625.1 Burkholderiaceae bacterium | reverse complement strand
TCAAATTTTGAATTACTTGTTTAACTTAGGGAGAAAAACATGGCAGATCGCAAAGCAGAAATCGCAGCACTTCAAAAGGACTGGGATACTAACCCACGCTGGAATGGCATTAAGCGTGGCTACACCGCAGAAGACGTTGTACGTCTTCGTGGCTCATTGAAGATTGAGCACACCTTGGCAAAACATGGTGCTGAGAGATTGTGGAACTTAGTTAATAACGAAGCTTATGTGAATTGCTTGGGCGCATTGACTGGTGGTCAAGCAATGCAGCAGGTGAAAGCTGGCATTCAGGCGATCTATTTATCTGGTTGGCAAGTGGCTGCAGATGGCAACTCTTATGCAGCAATGTACCCAGACCAATCTTTGTATCCAGTAGATTCAGTACCCAAGATGGTAGAGCGTATTAATAATTCTTTCCAACGTGCCGATGAAATTCAAACTGCCAAAGGAATTAACCCTGGCGATCCTGGTTACATTGAATACTTCGCACCGATTGTGGCCGATGCTGAAGCTGGTTTTGGTGGTGTATTGAATGCTTTTGAATTGAGCAAAGCGCTTATTAAGCAAGGTGCTGCTGGCGTTCACTTTGAAGATCAATTGTCATCTGTGAAGAAATGCGGTCACTTGGGTGGCAAGGTGTTGCTGCCAACGGCTGAATCTGTACAGAAATTGATTTCTGCACGCTTAGCTGCTGACGTTATGGGTGTGCCAACAATTATTTTGGCTCGTACTGATGCAGAAGCTGCTGATTTATTGACCTCTGACTATGACGAGAACGATAAGCCTTTCTTGACAGGTGAGCGCACTCCAGAAGGTTTTTACAAAACACGTAAAGGCTTGGATCAAGCGATCTCTCGTGGCTTGGCTTACGCTGCATACGCCGATATGGTGTGGTGTGAAACGGGCACCCCTGATCTTGAGTTCGCGCGTCAATTTGCTGAGGCGATTCGTGCGAAGTTCCCAGGAAAAATGTTGGCTTACAACTGCTCGCCATCATTTAACTGGAAGAAGAATTTGGATGATGCAACCATTGCAAAATTCCAACGTGAATTAGGCGCTATGGGTTACAAATACCAATTCATTACCTTGGCTGGTATTCACTCCATGTGGTACAACATGTACGACTTGGCACAAGACTACTCTAAGCGCGGTATGACTGCTTATGTTGAGAAAGTTCAAGAGCCAGAATTTGCAGCTCGTGAGCGTGGCTACACCTTTGTCTCGCATCAGCAAGAAGTTGGTACTGGTTACTTTGATGATGTCACTACCGTTATTCAGGGTGGCAAGTCATCGGTAACGGCTTTGACTGGATCTACCGAGGAAGAGCAGTTCCACTAAATCGAATCCCTAAGTAGTTCGTAGTAGCAGTAACATTCAGACTGCCGCGGCACCTAAATTGCCCCACAAGGGTGACTTAGGTGCCGTTTTCGTATACATTTATTGCATGAAAAATTGTGTGCTGTGTGCGGATATCCTAAAGCCCGAAGAGGGTGAGTTGGTTTGGCGTGGCGATGACTGTCGCATTGTCTTGGTGAATGATCCGGACTTGCCTGGCTTTTGTCGGATTATCTGGAATCACCATGTCGGTGAAATGTCCGAGTTAACTTTTGGCGAACGCGAGGTATTGATGTCCTTGGTATTCGTGGTTGAGGATGCTATACGTCACGTCATGCAGCCGAGCAAAGTAAATTTGGCGTCGCTTGGTAATCAAGTGCCTCATCTGCATTGGCACATCATTCCTCGTTATGCGGATGATGCATTCTTTCCTGGGTCGGTATGGTCGACTCGCACTCAGCAAACCCCAGGCTCGGTATTAGAGGTACGCAAGCAAAAGGCGCGCGACCTACCTGAGGCAATTCGTGCCGCAATCTCACAATTGCATTAAATTAGCGGTATTGTCGCAAAAACACCTTTGCGATACTCATCATAAAAAAGACGGAGACTTGTGTGATTCAAAAAATCATTCCCAGCGTGGTAGAGGCTGTGCGGGATATTACTGATGGTTCAACAGTGCTGATTTCAGGATTTGGCGATGCTGGACTACCCATTTATTTGATCGATGCCTTGCATGATCAGGGCGCAAAGGAGCTTGTTCTCGTTAGTAATAATGCGGGAAGTTCTGGGGTGGGGATTGCTAACTTAATTAGTGCGGGGCGCGTCAGAAAAATGGTGTGCTCTTTCCCGCGTCAACCTGGATCGGTCGCTTTTGATGATCTTTATCGTGCCGGCAAGATAGAGTTGGAGCTCGTTCCTCAGGGAACCTTGGCGGAACGTATTCGTGCTGGTGGTGCCGGTATCGGTGGCTTTTATACTCCAACAGGTTTTGGTACGGAGTTGGCCAAGGGCAAAGATACCCGCGAGATCGATGGTGTTCATCATATTTTCGAAAAGGCTATCAAGGGTGACTATGCTTTGGTAAAGGCTGACAAAGGAGATCGTTGGGGTAATTTGACCTATCACGGTACTGGTAGAAACTTTGGCCCCATCATGGCTTCCGCTGCGCGGTGCACGATTGCACAGGTCAATGAGGTGGTGGAGCTGGGTGCGCTTGATCCAGAAAATATTGTCACCCCAGGAATTTTTGTAAAACGCGTAGTGCCGGTTAGGAGTGCAACATGATTGATCTTTCTAAAATTCAAAAACGCTCAACTGCAGATATCGCTCGGCGGATTGTGCAAGATATTCCTGATGGCGCTAATGTGAATTTGGGGATTGGCCAGCCAATGTCGATCTCCAACTACTTACCTGCGGACCGTGAGATTTTGCTGCATAGTGAAAATGGTTTATTGGGTATGGGCCCTTTAGCCACTGGCGATCAAATCGATGAGGAGATCGTCAATGCTGGTAAGCAACCTGTCACCATGTTGCCGGGAGCCTCACTTTTTCATCATGCCGATTCATTTGCGATGATTCGTGGTGGGCATATTGATATTTGCGTGTTGGGCGCCTTTCAAGTTTCAGCAAAGGGCGACATTGCCAATTGGCGTACCAGCGATCCTCAGGCCATTCCAGCAGTCGGTGGTGCAATGGATTTAGCGCTTGGAGCGAAGAAACTATTTGTCATGATGGAGCATCTGACAAAGTCAGGGCAGTCTAAGTTGGTGACTGAATGCACCTATCCCTTGACTGCTCTTGCAGCGGTAGATTGTGTTTATACCGATTTGGCCACGATCGAAGTGACTGCGGATGGTTTTTCCGCAGTCGATTGGGTTGATGGATTGAGTTTTGAGCAGCTACAGGAGCTGAGCGGAGTGTCGCTTATCAATGCCAGGAAATAAATTTCCTGCGATGCTATTTACTCACCCCGATCTTTATAGATCAAATTGACCATCGATTAAGACGAACAGAACTTTGCAAGGCTTTCCAGAACGGTTGCTCCAAGCGTGGTTAGTGCCGCGTTCAACCAGAAAGTCGCCTTGCTTCATCAGTGTTTCTTCTTTGTCTAAGACGATATAGATCTCTCCTTCAATTACATAGGCATAGTCCACTGACTCTGTTCGATGCATAAAAGGGTGGCCGCCTTCTTTGAAGGTGGAGGCCTTTTCGGTCCCGAGCGCGCCAAAAGCCAATTGTGCATCAGAGGCGCTAATATTTTGACTCCATTCGCCTTCTGGTCCGAACTCGACAATTCTCACTACCGAGCCATTTTTTGGTGGAATCAGTTGGAGTGGGCGTGAAGTGGTGTCGGGACCATTATTAATCTTGGCTGGTGTTTCGTCGGTATGCCATAGGTCTGTCAGGTAGTAGCCAACCCGTTTTGGGTTGTCATGAATGGAGGGCGCAATACCATCTTCAGTGATGATGGACTTTCCATCCGCATCATGTCCGGTAATAATTCTGCGTACTGCTCCTTTTTGACTTGTCATTTTTGTCTCCTTCTTTTATTTATTGGTGAATTAGTTTAATCGTTTGAGTGCTTCCAGATATTTTTCTGGTTGAAGTTGTCCGCCATTACGTTGAGCTTCCCAGAGAACTTGTCCTAAGCATTCCATGATGCGATGTTGGGCTAGATGCTCTGAGCCCAATTTTTTAGTTAGACTTTCCGCGATTGTTTTGATTCCGGGTGGTTGATCGATCGAGATTTGTTCGCTAATCGATAAGTGCATGGACAGATGCAAGAACGGATTGGTTTCGCCACGCTCCGGCGTGAAATCCTGTGCCAGTGCACCTTCGGGGTCCACAAGCAGGAGGTGGTACTCGGGATGCTCTTGCATCCAATCGCCCGCAATATTTTCCAGGGGAGTCAGGACTTGACCGCTCATTTTTTTCTGCCAAGTGTCACAGAAGAACCATCGTACATCTTCACGGGTGGGGTTAAATATCGCCACGCACTTTTCCTTTACCGGTCTTTTGTTTGAAGTCGCATAAGGGCTCCACGATACATTGTGCGCACTCCGGGTTGCGTGCTTTGCAGGTATATCGGCCATGCAAAATGAGCCAATGATGTGCATCTTGTAGAAATTCTTTGGGAATGCGGTTGAGGAGTTGCTGCTCAACTTCCAGCACGTCTTTGCCAGGAGCAAGACCGGTACGATTGGAGACTCTAAAGATGTGGGTGTCGACTGCCATAGTGGGTTGCCCAAAGGCAGTATTTAAGATCACATTGGCGGTCTTTCTACCAACCCCTGGAAGCGCTTCTAGTTCTTCGCGATTTTGCGGAACTTCTCCACCGTGTTTTTCTAGGAGGAGTCGACAGGTTTCTTGAATATGTCTACCTTTGGAATTGAATAAACCAATATGCTGAATATAGGGTCTCACCCCTTCTTCACCCAAGTCCAAAAGCGCTTGTGGTGTGTTAGCAATCTTAAAGAGTTGGCGCGTCCCTTTATTCACCGAGACATCAGTGGCCTGAGCGGAGAGGAGGACGGCAATCAGCAGCTCAAAAGGGGAGCTGTATTCCAGTTCGGTTTCTGGGTGGGGGTTATTTGCTTTGAGTTGCTCAAAGAAGGCGTGTCGCTTAGTCAAATTCATGATTGCTGTTTTGCCTTCGCTGCTCTTTCCATTGCTGCCGCGATGATGGCGCGTTTGCGTTCTTGTTCTTGGCGCTCTTGATCTGAGACGGGTGATTCAGTATTGAGGGCGGCCAGCTTGGCAGTAGCTTTCTTTGCTAGGCGCTCATCATTATCCCGTTGCTCGCGCTTAAGTCGCTGCGCTCGGGCCTGATATCGGTCACGTGAGGCGCTAGCCAATTCTGGGGACCAGGCATGCCAACCAGTCGCCTGATCAGTCACGTTGATCATGCTGATGCAATCAACCGGGCATGGAGGAATACATAAGTCGCAACCCGTGCACCATTCCGTTAAAGCAATATGCATTTGTTTTGATGCTCCCACAATCGCATCCACTGGGCAGGCCTGAATGCAAAGCGTGCATCCAATGCATTTCTGGGGATCAATGAAGGCTACTGGCCGAGGTCGTTCAATTCCGCACTCTGGATCAAGCTGGGGATTTAAGGCGAAAGCATCTTGGGGATAAATCGGCTCGAGGATCTGGCTAAGGCGCGCAATACCCTCAATACCACCAGGTGGGCAGCGGTTAGGTTTTGCTTCTCCGGTGGCCATGGCGCGCGCGTAGGATTTGCAGTCTGGATAAGTGCATTTAGTGCACTGGGTCTGCGGTAGGACATCATCCAGACGTTGGGTGAGTTCATCAACCCGGTCAATCTTCATTACATTACGTGCCCTGAAAGAATTAGAAGCCACCCGGGCTTCTAATTATTGCGGATTACTTAGCTCCCAATTTAGGAAGTCTGGCCTTGGTCTTGCGCTGCGCCGGTTGGTGTTCCCGAATAAAGGACTTAATTTTTGGATAGACCTTTTCACGCCAGCGACGACCTGAAAAAATACCATAGTGACCAGCGCCAGCGACTTCGTAATGATCTTTATTTGTCTTGGGGATACCCACGCATAAGCCATGGGCTGAGCGAGTTTGGCCGCTG
>CANGEC010000140.1 GCA_947452625.1 Burkholderiaceae bacterium | reverse complement strand
GTTTGTATTTCGTTGGTTACACGTGATGTTTGGCGTAATGTGGATTGGTTTGCTCTGGTACTTCAATTTTGTCCAGATTCCATCCATGCCAAAAATCCCTGACGAGCAAAAGCCAGCAATTGGCAAAGTGATTGCTCCAGCCGCATTGTTCTGGTTCCGTTGGGCAGCCTTGTTTACTGTGTTGACTGGTTTAATCGTTGCCACGTTAAATGGCTATGCTCATCAAGCCTTCACATTGCAAGCACCATTCCGTGCCATTGGCCTAGGTATGTGGATTGCTTTGGTAATGGCTTTTAACGTATGGTTCATCATTTGGCCAAATCAGAAACGTGCCCTTGGTATCGTGACTGTTGAAGCTGATGTGAAAGCGAAATCTGCACGTGTTGCGATGTTGACTTCACGCTTGAATACGTTGTTATCGATTCCAATGTTGTTCTTGATGGTTGCGCAATCACATAACACCACTTGGTTTGTAGTAGTTGCTTAGTTTGTTGCCCAATTAGCTGCTTCATTAGTTACTTAGGTAGTATAGAAAAGGCCCGCAGATGCGGGCCTTTTCTATTAATAGATCAAATCTTGATTACAGGATTGCGGGCAACTCTTTAGTGAGAGCGCCACGCTTGGCAGTAGCATGTCCCATCAGTACAAAGCCAAGAAGTTTGCCATCAGCAGATTCAAAGCGGGCTTCTAAGCCGCCTTCAACGAGGGCGATTTTCCATGAGCCAATCTCATTTTTAGCAGGCGGGGAAACGATGGTAGGCAAGGCGGGGGTCTTCACCATGACTGGCATCGCAGGGTAACTTATAGCAGTATCCTGACCCAGGAGGGTGGGCGCAAGAGCTCTGGCAGCCTGCATGATCGGCATCACATAGGGCAAAACTAAACCTTCCACTTCAGCACAGTCGCCTAGTGAGTAAATATTTTTGGCGCTGGTTTCTAAATGGCGATTGACCTGAATGCCCATAGCTGTAGCTAAGCCAGCCGCCTTGGCTAACTCTAATCTAGGTCTTAAGCCAACAGCAGAAAGAACCACGTCGCTCTCAATCGTATTGCCGTTGGCAAGGGTGATTTGCAAATGACTACCAGTACGATCAATTGATTGCACAGTTGTGCCAAAGTGCCAGCGCACACCCGCATCACTGAGTTTGTTTTGTAATTCTTGAGACGATTCCTTTGGTAACAGACGTCCTAAAGCTTGTGGCGCTAGGTCAATGACGTCTACTTCATAAGAACCAAGAACTAGATCGTTTGCAAACTCACAGCCAATTAAACCCGCGCCTAATATTGCCACCTTCTTTTTTCCTGCGATAGCTTCGCGGAACTTTGCATAGTCTTCTAAGTCGTTTACGGTAAGTACTTGATTTGCAGCATTACCTTGAAGTGGGAGACGAATTTGATCGGCTCCTAAGGCCATCACCAACTTGCTATAAGAGAGAACGCCTTTATTGGTCACTACGGTTTGCAAGTCTGCATCAATGCTACTGACTTCAGCTTCACTCATGATTATGAGCTTTAGCTGGCTAGCCATGCCATCTTGTGATGTAGAGATGAGGTGCTCAGCTTCTTTTTTACTCGCTAGCGCGGTTGAAAGCATTGGCTTTGAGTAAAAGTACCCTGGCTCACGAGTGATCAAGGTAATCGGGACTTCTTTATCTAATTTGCGGATTTCGCGAATGACGGTGAAGCCAGCCAATCCGCTGCCAATGATGACAATGGCGGATTGGGATTGTTGAGTATTCTGATCCAAAGCTGGGCTCCTAGTAATACATTCAATTGCGTTAAAGACAGGGCTTAGTTAGCCGATCTGTACCATTTCAAAGTCAGATTTGGCTACACCACAGTCTGGGCATTCCCAATCTGCAGGCACATCAGCCCAAGCAGTTCCTGCAGCGATACCATCTTCTGGGATACCTTTTGCTTCGTCATAGATGAAGCCACATACGATACATTGCCAAGATTTCATAATCATTCCTTTGTTCAATAGTGATTAGTTTAAATTTAATTTCGATTTAATTCCTGAGATAGCTTATTTGGTTGCAAATGCTTTAGCGCTTTCCAAGGCTTTTATGTAGTGGTTAGCATGACGCTCCTCTACATTAGCCAAGGCAGCAAAGCGTTTGGCGGCTTTTGCCAACATAGCTTGGAATTGCTCGGCATGTTCTTTAGATTCAGCAATTTGCTCATCAATTTCTTGAATGGCTGCAGTGTTACCTTCATCGACAGCGGTTTTGCGGAAGCTCGGGTACATTTCTGTGTACTCATAGGTTTCACCTTCAATTGCAATCTCCAATGCACGGGTTGGTGTAATCGTACTTGCAGGGTAGAGCAAATCGAGATGACCGAAGGCATGCATCACTTCTTGATCAGCCGTTGCCTCAAAGATTTTTGCCGTCTCTTCATCACCTGCCGCGCGTGCCAACTTGGCAAAGTAACGATATTTGATATGAGCCATGGATTCGCCAGCAAATGCAGACTCGAGATTTTGGATTGTTTTAATTTCAGGACGAGCCATTGTTAATTCCTCTTTGTAAAGTTTAAAAATTCGTTTAACGAGTTGAGGGGTATTTCACTCCCTTTTGCTCAACCATGGGATGGATTTTGAGCTTTAAATAGTTATCAGTCCAATGAATAATAATGATATTATTTATCGAAATATTAGATAAATAGGAACTTAAGGAGTATGGGCTTTCTACCTTCACTCAGACAACTCAGTTACTTTATGGCTTTGGCCAAAGAGTTGAACTTTACGCGCGCTGCAGAAGCTTGCTTTGTGGGCCAGTCAACATTGAGCGCAGGGCTAAAGGAGTTAGAGGATAACTTGGGGATTCGCTTGGTGGAGCGAGATCGACAAAATGTATCGATCACGCCTATTGGCTTAGAGGTTTTAGGGCGAGCTAAGGCTATTCTGACGGCTTCTGAGGACTTGGTTGAGTTCGCTGATGGGGCAGCCAAGCCAATGACCGCCACAATCCGCCTGGGAGTCATCCCAACGATTGCGCCTTTTCTATTGCCGCAGGTTTTGCCAGAAATTCGCAATCGCTTTCCAAGTCTGAAGATCACCTTGCGTGAAGATTTGACCGCAAATTTACTCGCTAGACTGGCTGATCATCAGTTGGATTTCGCCTTAATTGCCCTGCCTTATGACGTCAATGGCTTGCTGGTTAAAGAGTTGTTTAATGATGAGTTCTGGTTAGTTGCTCGAGAAGATGATCCCGCACTCAAAGGCAAAGAGGTGCATTTGCCGGCCAAGATGTCTGAGAGACTGCTTTTGCTTGAAGAGGGGCATTGCCTGCGTGACCACAGCTTGCAGGCTTGCAAGAGATCAGATATTCGCAATGCCGAAGGAATGGAGGCCACTAGCCTGCTGACATTACTCCAAATGGTCGAGTCTGGAATGGGTATAGCCTTGCTACCTGAGATGGCTGTGAAGGGTGGGTTGCTGAATAATACAGGGTTAGTAGCCAGGCCCCTGGCAATACCCACTCCTAAGCGGGTGATTGCACTGGTTGCTCGTTCCTCCACAGCACGTCTAGATGAGTTCGAAGCGTTATCGGATTGTATTCGGGAGCGCTTTGGAGCTAGCATCAGAATTAGTAGAGGTAAACGCAAAGGTATTCGTGCGTGAGAAAAATTGCAGCAATCTTGCTACAGTATTGATTCACGATTATTTGTTTTATAAAAAAGAAAGATAGTAATGTCCGCAAAAGCAATCATGTTTACCCCAGTAAAGCTCGGTTCAATTGAGTTGAAGAATCGTTTAGTCATGGCGCCTTTAACTAGAATGCGTGCCATAGCTGGTGATGTGCCACATCCATTGGCTAAAACGTATTACGCCCAGCGTGCTAGTGCTGGTTTGATTATTACTGAGGCTACTCAAATTTCCCCTTTGGGTATGGGTTACCCAGCCACTCCTGGAATTTATTCTGCTGAGCAAACTGCTGCCTGGAAAGAGATTGTTGAGGCGGTTCATGCGAAGGGCGGTTCTATCGTTGCCCAGCTATGGCATGTGGGTCGAATTTCCCATTCATCATTGCATCCAGAAGAAGGTGTGCCAGAGGCGCCATCTGCTATTGCGGCTGCGGGTCAAACCTATGGGGCCGATTGGCAGTTACATGACTATGAAACCCCTAAGGCTATGTCAGCTGATGACATTGCTCGATTAATTAAGGAGTATGAGGCGGCTGCTAAAAATGCTAAGGTCGCAGGATTTGATGGCGTAGAAATTCATGCTGCCAACGGTTATCTCTTGGATCAGTTCTTGCAAGACAAAACCAACCAACGCACAGATCAATATGGCGGCTCAATTGAGAATCGCCTACGCTTGCTAGGTGAAGTCATCGATGCTGTTGCCAACGAATTTCCAAGTGATCGAATCGGTGTGCGTCTATCCCCTTATGGTCAATTTAATGACATGAGTGATAGCGATCCAGTTGCTTTATTTGGTGCTGCTATTCAAAAATTAAATAGCTATCACTTGGCATACGTACACATGATTGAGCCACGATCAACCAGTGCAGGCGGCAATGATCAAGTGTACGAAGATGCTCCAGTGACTTCAGAGATATTCCGCAAGGCCTATCAAGGAAAATTTATTAGCGCTGGAGGATATGATCAAGCAATGGGTGAGAGAGTATTAGAAGAAGGCTTGGCTGATGCAGTTGCTTATGGCCGTTTGTATATTTCCAATCCTGATTTAGCTGAGCGCTTTGAAAAAAATGCCCCATTAAATCCTTATAACCGTGCAACGTTCTACGGTGGGGCAGAAGTGGGTTACACAGATTACCCAGCATTATGACGAGATAAAAGAACACATAGTCACGCTACAGAGGTAACAGTCGATGAGGTCATATTCCTAAAAAATCTGACCTCATTTTTTATTGTTTGGCGGATCTAATAAATCAAAGTGGTTGGCTACTAGCAGCATGACTACTGAAGCGAGACCTAGAGCGAAGAATTGCCATTGGTGGAGTATGGCAGTGCCAACTACCGTCATGAGGGTTGTCCAGGCGACGGCAATCTTTGCTTTTTTGCTTAATGGTTTCATATTCAAGATATTCCTATTTAGTTTCAGGGTCGTATTTATTTAACATGAGTCGAAGTGTATCTTTTTTCAGGATGTAATGGTGCCACAAAGCTACCGGGACATGAATGCCAATGAGGAAGTACATCGCATTAGCTAGTCATTTATGGAGTTTTTTTGAACGCCTTTTTGATGGATGGGTCAGGGCTTATCATTTGGGGAAGTGTCCAATTGAAGAATTGCACCTCCTTCACCTGCCTGCAGAAAAATCAGGCCCATGAGTGGGTGTGTCAGCAGTAAAAAATAGAGTGGCCAATTGATTGGTATGGCCAAATGGCTAAATAATGGGCTTATTCCAGACGCCCCTTTAATTCAATCACACCAAGCGCTGCTCCGAAAAGAAGAAATACGAACTAGTCAGAGAAGATGGATAAGGGGCGATAACTTTTTTGATGTGGTGTGATTAGTGGATTTACAGACATCATCATAAATAGGGTAAATGACAATGACCGTTATGGGTTCATTGCATCAAGCTTAGTTGGGCAGTCTAGCCTTAGCGCTTAATTCGTTAACGGCGCCACGTTTGTCTAATTGAGATAGTCTTAAAGCCTCAACTTCAAAATCAATTTGTGCTGGATGAAACTCATCGTTTCCTAAGTGAACCACGTAGGTCCAGACAAGCTCGCGACCTCGGTTTTTAAATATATCTACTACTCGTTTCATTTTTATCGCCTATTAAAAGTGCTATGCCACTTTATTTTTCTGAAGTGCTGGGACTGCCTGCACTCTGTTATATATTTAATTTTAAAAAGTTCCTGGATACAAAATATCTTTAGTGACGTTCTGAATATCGCGGTGACCCGTAAAAGCCATAGTGATATCTAGCTCATTGTGAATCAATTCCAGACATTTCGTCACGCCAGC
>CANGEC010000139.1 GCA_947452625.1 Burkholderiaceae bacterium | reverse complement strand
TTCGTTTTGGCCTTGGCCAGCAACTTCATGGTGATGAACTTCAACTGGGATGCCTAAAGATTCGAGGATCAAACACATTTCAGAACGCATGTCTTGGAATGTATCTACTGGGGCAACTGGGAAGTAACCACCCTTCTTACCTGGACGGTGACCAGTGTTACCACCTTCGATTTCAGCTGCTGAAGACCATGGAGCCTCTTCGGAATCAATCTTCACGAAGCAACCCTGCATATCAGCACCCCAACGAACGCCATCAAAAATGAAGAATTCTGGCTCTGGACCAAAGTAAGCGGTATCACCCAAACCGGTGCTCTTCAAATAGGACTCAGCGCGCTTAGCAATCGAGCGTGGATCA
Source organism: Burkholderiaceae bacterium (assembly GCA_947452625.1). GTDB lineage: Bacteria > Pseudomonadota > Gammaproteobacteria > Burkholderiales > Burkholderiaceae > Polynucleobacter. The sequence continues at coordinate 5,594 of CANGEC010000139.1, read as the reverse complement.
CGGTCGTAGCCTTTGCCATCAGATGGCTCGATCACATCACATGTGATCACCAAAGTTGGCTCTTCATAAAATGGGTCAATGTAGGCGGCTGTTGGATCAGGCATCAACAACATGTCGGAAGCTTCAATACCCTTCCAACCAGCAATAGAAGAGCCATCAAACGCATGACCGCTCTCAAACTTGTCTTCATCAAACGCGGAGATTGGTACTGTTGTGTGCTGCTCTTTACCCTTTGTATCAACAAAGCGGAAATCAACGAAAGTACATTCTTTCTCTTTAACTAACTTCATCACATCAGCAACGGTCTTGGTCATGCAAATCTCCTCTATTAACTAAATTCGGAATACAAACTGAAGGAATACACCCTTGTTTATTCCAGGCATCAAACATGCCTATCGGATGTATCTAATTTACTGAAGCAAACAAGCGGGATATCGCATTATTGCACTCTTTAAGTGCTCAAATACCCCTTCTTAGGCCAGAAAATGCTCTTGTTGCACCAGAATAGTGCTAAATTGACTTAGCCAAGATCATGGATTTCATAACCAAGCTGTTGAGTCCCTGTCCGCAATGCAATCCAAGCATTTGCAAGCAAATCGGCATTGCCTTTAATGCCCAGCTCAATATGGCGCTCGGCAAATACACCCCCTTTAGAGGAGTCGCCAACCGAAGGTAGGCTAAACACCTTCACCCCGGGAAAATTCGCCTCAATACGCTCCATCAGAGGTGTCAATGTTGATTCAATACCCTTGGGCACGATAAAGCTTTGCTCTGCCCAGTTTTCTTGATGAAAGAGATCTTTGTAATGGGTATCTAAACACCAAGCCATCATTGGCGCAGCCATGACCGGAAATCCCGGCAAGAAATGGTGCTCTTTAATCCGAAATCCGGGGATTTGGTTATATGGATTGGGAATGATGTCGCTGCCGAGAGGAAACTCCCCCATCTTAAAGCGGTGCTGATTCTCCGGAGTATTAAGGTCAGCCTTAATCGGATCGCCTTCAGCCATAGTCTGAATACGCCCAGCAATTAACTCACGCGCAGTCGGATGCAATTCAATTTTCGTTCCCAAGGCCAAGGCCGCACATTGCCGCGTATGGTCATCAGGTGTAGCGCCAATGCCACCCGTACTAAAGACCACATCTCCACTGGCAAAACTATCTTTAAGAGTTGCGGTAATTTGCTCAGGAACATCCGCTACATAACGTGCCCACGATAAACTCAAACCTCTCTCGCTCAGCAACTCAATCAGCTTACTTAAATGCTTGTCCTGCCTGCGACCCGACAAAATCTCATCACCAATCACAATCAACCCAAAGCGACGTGCGACTGAAGGTGGCGCATCAATCTCAACTGTTTTAACTGCATCATTCATGGTAAGGAAGCTCCGTATCAATAACGCGACTCTGAACAGTTAGCGCTTTATCTAACTCATCTTGCCGCAATTCTTTTAAAGCATTAAGTAAAAAATGACTGAACCACAGCGCTGCAAATACAAAAATAATCGAATATACCCATAGCGCAACAAAACTGACAATGGGAAACAAGACTAGTGCTAGCGCTGAGGTTGCCCAAAAAAATGTGGGTACAGCGCCTAGCATCCCAGAAATAATGCCCATAGTTAGCAAAGGCCAGCGATATTTTTCTAGCAAAATATCACGCTCCTCTACGCTGGCATGCTTCGCCAATACATCATAAGACATTAAGCGCATTGTCAGCCAACCCCAAAGTAAAGGTGGAAAAATAGCCACCAATGGCGGCATCCACCAGACCGGTAGAGTGAGCATCACTAAGACTAGGCAAATGAGTACCGACCAAAGGGTATAAAAAAAGCTACCCAATAAACCACCGCCTCTTTTGCATTCCAAGCCGTGATAGGCCGATTGACGAGCAACGATTTTGACAATGGCTGGCACGGTTGTAAACGCAATCAAGACCAACAAACTAATACAGATGAGCGGAATTAATAGCATGACGAAAAAGAGGGGTGCTATCCAGGCGCGCGCATTTTCAAAACCAGCCCAAACTAGACCATCCTGAATCCAGCTAGTAAATATCGAAGTCGTCAAAAATTGACTGAGTATTTCCAGGGCCGGGGTCCAAGTTAACCAAATCAAGCAACCCCATAAAACCGAAACAATCAGAAAAGGTCTCAAGCTTAGCCATAACATGCGGGGATGCATCGCACCCACCATTGCCAAACCAAATGATCTAAAAACGTATTGCAGGCCTTCCATAACACTCCTCATGAACGCGCTTTCAACAGCTTAGCGAATCCCCAATAACTTTTTAAATTCTTGTAAAGACATCATAAAACAGCGCCACTGCTGAACGAAAACATTATCAGTCAAAGACAAGTCCCTCACACCAGTTGGATAGACTGCCTTGGGAAATACTGCAGTGAAAAATAGCATATCCCACCAAGGAAATAGGATGCCGAAATTACAGCCGCCTAAAACGCCAGGCTTGCCTTTGGCTTCATAGCCATAACCAACTGCATGATGCATGCGATGAAACATCGGCGAAATCAAACAAAAACGCAATACGCCCAGATCTACCCGAATATTGGCATGCTGCCAACTTTGAATAAACTGACTCAACACGACAAGGGAGATAAATTGTCCAGGTGACACCCCAAAGAGCAACGCGAAAAAAGAAAAAACTACTGCCCTTAAGATGTCATCCAAAATATGATTGCGGTTATCAGACCATGCGGTCATGACGGTTTGACTGTGATGCAAAGCATGCAAGCGCCACCACCAATGAAAGCGATGCGAAGCGCGGTGATACAGATATTCCACCAGATCCAACAAAACCAGGTAGATCAAAAAACTCACCAAAGGGATCGATGTTAGAGGTGGCCACCACGATTCAACATTTAGGCGCTCAAAGCGAAAATCATGGAGGACTGAATCTATCTGAAAAAAGAAGCTTGAGAGAGCGACAAATAAGAGCCCATGAAAGATGCCAAGACGATGAAATAAGGTATACAAGATATCGGAAATGGTCGCTTTAGAAAAACGCTCTTGCCGCTCGGCTGGTGCTATGCGCTCCCATACTCTCAAAACCGCCACAATTAAGAAAATTTGAATGCAGCCAAACAAAAACCAATCGATCCCATCAAAGACGTCCTCTGCCCAGGCCATAAGATTGAATTGGTACAAGATGGGTGCTACGAGATTAGCAAAAATCCACTCTTGCGCGTTAGCATACGTTTCTGCAAAAAGGCTAGTGTAAAAACTCAAATCCATATCCTATTGTGGCTTATTTACTTTGCTTTGGTAGCGTGCCAAAACAAAAGCCCCTATCTTTGAGTTTGACAATCAATTTTTCAAGCACTGCTGGTGCCCAAGGCTCTTTTCTAGACCAGATGCCCAAATGCGCCATTGCAATATCGCCATCCTGTAATTGCTGACTTGCCCGCTCCAAAAGCACTGCGTTGGGATGAGTTTGAGAGTTAAGCTCATCCCCTAAAAACCCAGCTGCATTCCACCCAATGTGCTCATAGCCGCATTGGTTTCCCATCTTAATCAGACGCGGTGAAGTCTTACCCCCGGGTGCGCGCCAAATTTTCTGCAGGGGTGTACCCGTCAACTCTTGAAAACGATCATCCACTCGCCGAATTTCTCGACAAAAGCTAGCCTCGCTATACAAAATAGTAGAACCAGCTTTTGGACCAAATTGCGGCTTCTCAAAGACCTCATTGCTGGGGCCATCTTTAACAAAATACACATGATCATAGGTATGACTACCGAAATGATGCCCTTCGCGCACCCGATCCTGCCAGAATGTTTTCCAAGAATCATCTAGGGCAAAGTCACCGCGATTCGTTTTCTCATTCGCTAAAAAAAATGTGGCCTTAACATTTTGTCGATGCAATACATCGGCGACCACTTGAGCAACAGACATATTCCCAGTATCAAAACTCAGGTAAACCGTTTTTTTACAATCAGGGGTTTGCGCATTGGTCGATGGCGCTAAAACCCAAAGGGATGCGGCTAACAAAAAACCGCTTAGACGCTGCCTGTAGAACTGATCGAACATTTAGTCCCAAGCAGCCCGCGGCGTAAAGAACACACCATGCGGCGATTTACCAACAGGAATAACGGCGACCAATTTCATAGATGGAATATCTATCACCCCCACTTTTTTTGCAAACCGAAAAGTCACCCATAGGGTTTTGCCATCGGGGGTAATTTCCATATCATCCGGACCAGAAGGCAGCCCCGTAATATCGCCCACCTTCTCTAATGTCTGCATATTGATCAAACTAATAGTGGAAGCAATGCGGTTGCTCAAGAACACATGCTTCTTGTCACCTAAAGGTCTAAAGTTATGCGCACCCTTTCCGGTCTTAATACGCTTTACTTCTTTACGATTCTTCCAATCGATGACCTGCACATTATCTTCACCAGTGATGCCGACCAACAGATATTGATCTCCTGGCGTCATCCATAGGCCTGCAGGTGTATTGCCCGTAGGCATTTTCCAAATGACTGTTTGGGTATCAAGATCAATCGCCGCTAACTCGTTTGAATCTTGCAAGGTGATGAAAGCCATTTTACTATCGGCGGTATAGGCAATGTGACTGGGGGTCTTACCTAACTTAATCGATTTTGCCAACTTCAAATTCGTCCCATCGGCAGAATATACATCCACACGATCCAAGCGATTACCATTAGCAATAAACCATCTGTGATTAGGTGAATAGCCAATTTGGTAAGGGTCAATAATCTCTGGAATTTTTCCGGTGAGTTCACCACTCACGGGATTCATCAGCACAACATCATTACCGGCTGCATTAGCAATTAATAAGGTTTTTTGATCTGGAGTGATCATCAAATGATGAGGCTCCTTACCAACCGGAATCGTCTTGATGACTTTCCTGGCCTGCATGTCAATCAAGCTCACGGAAGCCTCTCCGGAATTGAGCACAATTGCCAACTTAGGCTCTGGAGCTAGATTGGTTTGCGCTGAAATGGGGGCGCAATACATAAAAAGCGCAAAAATGGTGAGCGCTACGGAACAATTAAAACGTTTCATTTGAGAAAATAGGTGCATATGGGTATTGTAAGCAATTGAATGGAGATAAAACGACTTGCCAACCCCTGGCAGTTGACCTAGCGCAAGCTAGCCAAGACCTTCTCTAAGCGCTTTAGGGACATAGGGGTGGGTGTTTTAAGTTCCTGGGCATATAAAGCTACCCGCAACTCCTCAAGCTGCCAACGAAAATCCTGTAAGCCTTGATCCTCTTCCAGAGCATATGCAGCAGAGCCTTTGGAGCCTTGCATCAGTTTTTGCCAAGGGCGATAAACCGATTCCCAATCCTTTTGACACTGCGCATCGCGACTGGGATTGGAGCGTAATTTATCGATCCGCATCGCAATTGCTTTGAGGTAGCGCGGAAGATGAACCAATTGTGCATAGGGAACTTCAGCAACAAATTTAGGAAATATAAGCCCCTGTATTTGTGCCTGAATATCAGTGTGAGCGTTTGCAGAAGCTGCCTTAGCCTGGGCCAATTTTTTTTGCAGATCCGCATAAGCCTGTAAGGCAGTGAGTGTATGGCGTGCAAGCTCTTGGGCAATTAAAGC
>CANGEC010000138.1 GCA_947452625.1 Burkholderiaceae bacterium | reverse complement strand
GGTTACGAGGTAGCCACTACTTTTTGCCTTGCTGGGTCATTGGTGCCATAACCCACCAATTTTGCCGCCTCACCACCCTTGCTGAGCTTAACTGCGCAGTACTTAAATTCCGGAATCTTGCCGAAAGGATCTAAAGCCGGGTTGGTAATTAAATTCGCAGCAGCCTCATAGTACGCAAACGGAATAAAGACTACCCCCCGTGGTGTGCCATCATCGCGCCGCACATGAATGCCTACCTCTCCACGCCTAGACTCAACCGTGATGACATCACCAGCGGAAACGCCCAGTTGAGTCATATCCCCGCCGTTCATCGACACTGTCGCTAAAGGTTCAATGGCATCGAGCACGGTTGCACGACGTGTCATACTGCCGGTGTGCCAATGCTCCAACTGACGACCTGTAATGAGCACAAATGGATACTCAGCATCAGGACGCTCATTTGCCGGAATAATATCTGCTGGCACTAATTTAACTTTGCCATCCACAGTCGCAAACTTATCATCAAAGACGATGGGTCGACCCGGATCCTCAAGTGAAAGACAAGGATAAGTCACACTGGATTCATTTTCTAGGCGCTCCCAAGTAATACCATTGATAGCCGCATGCATCGCTTGACGCATTTCGTCATAGACTGCGGCTACACCAGCATCCGGACCTTGGTAATTCCAATTGAGCCCCATGCGTTTGGCAATCTCTTGAATGATCCATAAATCAGGCTTCGCATCACCGGGAGGCTCTACGGCTTTTTTACCCATCTGCACCATACGATCAGTATTGCTAGCAGTACCAACCTTCTCAGGCCAAGCGCTTGCTGGTAAAACTACATCAGCTAGTAGAGCCGTCTCAGTCATAAAGATATCTTGCACGACTAAATGCTCTAGAGATGCCAAGGCATGACGCGCATGATTCAGGTCGGGATCGCTCATTGCCGGGTTCTCACCCTCAATGTACATACCGCGAATCTTATCGGGATCACTATCAGGTGCAGTGATTTTGTGCATGATTTCTACCACGGTATAACCCGGTTTTTTATCAAGCGGAGTATCCCAAAACTTCTCAAACCAAGCATGTGCTTCTGGATTATCGACGCGTTGATAATTTGGGAACATCATCGGAATCAAACCGGCATCGCTCGCACCTTGGACATTGTTCTGCCCCCGCAATGGATGCAATCCTGAGCCAGGCTTACCAATTTGGCCAGTGATCGTCACTAGCGCAATTAAGCAACGGGCATTATCGGTACCATGGATATGCTGACTCACACCCATGCCCCACAAAATCATTGCAGACTTGGTAGTAGCAAATTCTCGAGCAACCTCTCGCAACGTCTCCGCAGGAATGCCACAAATGGGTGCCATAGCCTCAGGGCTGTAGCCTTGAATGTTTGCTTGGAGCGCTGCAAAATTATTGGCACGGTTGGTAATAAATTCCTGATCAACCAAGCCCTCTTCAATGATCGTATAGATCATGGCATTGAGCATGGCCACATCAGTGTCCGGCTTAAATTGCATTGTGCGCCAGGCATGCTTACTCATATCCGTCTTACGGGGATCGCAGAGCACTAACTTGGCTCCACGCTTTACCGCATTCTTAAACCAAGTTGCGCCTACTGGATGGTTGGCAGTGGGATTTGAACCGATGACGAAAATGAGACTGGAATGCTCTACGTCGTTCACCTGATTACTGACTGCACCAGAACCGACACCCTCTAATAGCGCCGCAACTGAAGAGGCATGACATAGGCGCGTGCAGTGGTCAACGTTGTTACTACCAAATCCGGTGCGCACAAGTTTTTGAAAGAGATAAGCCTCTTCGTTACTGCCCTTAGCAGAACCAAAACCAGCCAAAACTTTCAGGCCATATTGATCTTTTAACTTTTTGAGACCGCCACCAGCAAAATCTAAAGCCTCTTCCCAAGTAGCTTCACGGAAAATGTTCGACCAATCTTGAGGATTTTGTATCGCTGTTTCGTCTTTTGGTACACCCGGCTTACGAATCAAGGGCTTGGTTAAACGCTGGGGACTGTGGATATAGTCCATACCAAAGCGGCCTTTCACGCAAAGTCGCTGGTGATTTGCTGGGCCATCGCGACCCTCAACACTCACAATCTTTTCTTCTTTGACGTTATACGTAATTTGGCAACCAATCCCGCAGAAGGGACAAACAGAATCGACTTTACGATCAACGATTTGCGAGCCAATCAAGCCCTTCGGCATTAACGCTCCCGTTGGGCAGGCCTGCACGCATTCGCCACAAGCTACGCATGTACTCTCACCCATGGGATCATTAAGATCAAAGACGATTTCACTATGGGCGCCGCGCATCGCATAGCCAATTACATCATTAACCTGTTCCTCACGACAGGCCCTGACACAACGGTTGCACTGAATGCATGCATCCAAATTCACCGCCATCGCTGGATGAGAAATATCCGCACTCACCTTCTCGCGACGCAAAGCTTTTAACTCGGGACGAACCTTTACATCCATGCGGGACGCCCAAGTACTCAGTTCACCATGTTGCTGCTGGCGTTCGGCCTCTTGACTATCGCCGACCCATTTAAAGCCCTGATCAGGCATATCGGATAACAGCATCTCTAGCACTAGTTTCTGACTCTTGAGCGCGCGTTCGCTATTGGCCTTGACCTCCATTCCAGGAGTAGCACTACGGCAACAACTTGGCGCCAAAGTACGCTCGCCATTAATTTCAACTACACAAGCCCGACAATTACCATCTGGCCGATAACCATCCTTGAAGCACAGGTGTGGAATATCGATGCCATGGCGTTTGGCCGCTTTCAAAATCGTTTCGCCTTCATAGGAAACAATCGTTTTGCCATCGAGCTTGAACTCTACGGTCTGTAGCGCTAACTCTTGAGGATTACTTGGTGCGTTCATATTGATCTCGTCTTTCCCTAGCTTTGCGCCTTAAGCGACTTCTTGTGGGAAATATTTCTGAATACAACGAATCGGATTTGGCGCGGCCTGTCCTAAACCACAAATAGACGCATCTACCATAACGGTTGCCAAATCCTCTAAAGTGTTTTGATCCCACGCTGGGGCTTGCATTAACTTTGCGGCCTTGCTGGTACCCACACGACAGGGCGTGCATTGACCACAACTCTCATGCTCAAAGAAGTGCATTACATTCAAAGCCATATCCCGGGCTTTATCTTGATCACTAAAGACCATCACTGCCGCAGAACCAATAAAGCAACCATAGGGCTGCAAAGTATCAAAGTCCAGAGGAATATCGTTCATCGTGGCCGGCAGAATGCCACCCGAAGCGCCACCAGGTAAATAGCCATAAAACTGATGGCCCTCTTGCATACCACCACAGTACTCATCAATTAACTCTTGAATGGTGATGCCCGCTGGAGCAAGTTTTACTCCAGGACGCTGCACGCGACCGCTCACACTAAAACTGCGTAAGCCCTTGCGTTCATGGCGGCCATAAGAACTAAACCACTCAGGGCCACGCTGAACGATGTCACGCACCCAATAAAGCGTTTCAAAATTGTGCTCTAAGGTAGGGCGACCAAATAAGCCCACTTGCGCAATATAGGGCGGGCGCATCCGTGGCTCACCACGCTTACCTTCGATACTTTCAATCATTGCAGATTCTTCACCACAAATATAAGCACCTGCACCACGACGTAATTCGATCAAGGGCAATTTGCAAGGGGGATTAGCTTTTAACTTAGTCAATTCAGTTTCGAGCAATTGACGGCAACCGTGATACTCATCGCGTAAATAAATATAAACAGCCTCAATCCCCACAACATTGGCGGCAATTAAGAGGCCCTCTAAAAAACGATGGGGGTCACGCTCTAAATAAGTGCGGTCCTTGAAAGTTCCGGGCTCACCTTCATCAATATTGACTGCCATTAACTTAGGGGCTGCCTGATCTTTGACAATACGCCACTTACGCCCCGCCGGAAAGCCTGCACCACCAAGACCACGCAGACCCGAGTTCTCCATCGCCTTAATGATGTCTTCACCGGCACGCTTACCTGCGGCAATTTCAGCAGCTAACGCATAACCACCCTTGGCACGATAAGTTTCATAACCCACATAGTCAGGTGAAACTGCTTGCCCCTCGCCCTGAGGTGACACGCCTTGCTCCGCTAGCAACGCAGGTTCAAATTGAGCGCTATCAGCAGCCATTGGTTGGGTTGTCATGCCATTATTCACCGCTGCAGCTACTTTATCCACACTTGCGAATATCACTGGATATTGATGAACCACTGCGACTGGTGCCTGCTCACAACGACCTACGCACGGTGCAGCCACGACTTTTATTTTAGGGTTACCCAAAATACTAGGCAATTTCGCCAACAAATTTTTTGCCCCGGCCAACTCACAAGACAAACCATCGCAAACGCGCACAGTAATATCAGCAACTACATCGCCACCACGCACCACTTCAAAGTGATGATAAAAAGTGGCGACTTCATAAACTTCTGCCATTGGCAAATTCATTTCCTTTGCCAGGGCAACCAAATGACGATCATGCAACGCGCGATATTCGTCATTGAGCTTGTGTAAATTTTCAATCAATAAATCACGTCGTTGTGCTGCAGAACCGATTAACTGACGAACTTCAGCCAAAGAAACATCGTCCGCCTGACGACCCTTCAATTTACTTTTGCGTCGAATGGTTTCCCTTAAGTCATCAGCACTTGCTACCGCAATGGCTTTGACTTCTCCTGAGGGCTTAGGGTGATTCATAGTGTGTAGTCTCAAATTTTCGGTCTCACCGATTGAAATACCAAATTACGCTTAGGCATGTAGGCAGCCCACCGTGGCGAGCCATCCAACATCAAACGATTTTGAGTGATTTCATTCCTTAAGTCCTTGACGGTGCTCAAGTGAATAAAACTAGGGTTTACCCTTAATTTAGAGCAATGATGGAGATGGGCGATCACCCGGAGGTAGCGAGTAATCAAGCTGGCGCTCACGAACCCTTGCTTTGAAGCAATCGTTATATCCAGGGCTACCAATTTGCCAGCCAATAGAAGTGCAATCAGCTTGCGCTGCAGACTCTATCGTGCCACAGCCCGCTAGGGACAAAATCAATAGACTCATTAGTAAGGGAAGTAGGCGAAATTTAGATAAATTCATAACTCAAGTCTACTTGATTCTGAGCTCAACCTTGCCAAGAATGAGTCAAGACCCTGCAACACATCGCTAGAGCCTGCTACAGCCCAAGTGAGTTCACTACCCACCTTACCCAAGGAGAGGCCATCGATTTCTAACCTCAACCTTGAGGGTAAAAGACTTAAGCTGAGCACAGCTAATACCGCGACTGTGAGCAGCAAATATCGGCGAAATTGGGCAAATTTAAGGGAAAGCATCTACTTGTCTATTTAAGGGAATCTCAGTAACAATGAAAATTATCACCGATATAAATACTCAAAACTATAAATAATCACCAAGGGACAATCATGAAAGCAAGCATCAAGCAACTCACAACACTCCTCATGGCCATCGTTTTTTCTATTGCTGGTGCCTTTATCAGCAGCAATGCCAGCGCCCAAAATCAAGATGGCTTTACCGACTTAATTGATGGCGTTAGCCTATCTGGCTGGAACATTATTGGCAATGCCAACTGGCAAATTGGTAACGGCATGATTGCTAGCGACAAGCCCACGGGATTTTTAGTGAGCGCGGCAAAATATAAAAACTTTATTATTCGCGCCGAATTTTGGGCCGAGTCAAACACCAATAGTGGCATCTTTATTCGCTGCCAAAACCCCAATCTCGTCACCGCAGGCAACGCCTATGAAGTCAATATCTGGGATACAAGACCTGAGCAATCTTATGCAACGGGCGCAATTGTCGATGTGGCAAAGGTCAATCCAATCCACAAGGCAGGCGGTCGCTGGAATACTATGGAAATCGTCGCCAATGGACCCCATTGTAAAATCACCATGAATGGTGCGGTAACAGTGGGTGATGGT
>CANGEC010000137.1 GCA_947452625.1 Burkholderiaceae bacterium | reverse complement strand
TAGAAAGCGAAAAAATTGCTGATGCTTTACGTGCCAACGGTTACGAAGCTACCGCACTTCACGGTGCAATGCCTCAAGCTGTACGCATGCGTCGCCTAGAATCTCTGCGCAAAGGTCACACCAAAATCTTGGTAGCGACCGATGTGGCCGCTCGCGGTATCGATGTACCCCGTATTAGTCACGTGATTAACTTTGGCTTGCCAATGAAACCCGAAGACTATACCCATCGCATTGGCCGAACTGGTCGTGCAGGTCGCAATGGTATTGCGATTACCTTGGTAGAGCACCGTGACCGCGCGAAGATTCGCAATATCGAGCGCTTTACCCAGCAAGATATCGTTGCCTCAGTCATTGCCGGCCTTGAGCCACAAGCCAAGCCCAGCTTTGGTGGTGGCGGTGGTCGTCCTGGTGGTGGTCGCTCAGGTGGCTTTGGTGGCGGCAATCGCTCTGGCGGTGGTGGTCGTTATGGCTCTGGCGCACGTTCTGAGTCGCGTTCTGGTGGAGGAGGCGGTGGCAACCGCTCAGGCAACCATTTCGAAGCACGTTCACCGGATTCACGTCCAGCTCGCTCTGCTGATTCACGCCCTGCAGGTGACTCGCGTCCAGGCAATCGCTTTGGCGATTCACGCCCAGCGCGTTCTGCTGACTCACGTCCAGCACGCTCTGGAGATTCTCGTCCGCCCGCTGGTCCACGTTTTGCCAAACCAAAATCTGGCGGTCAACGTAGAAACTTTAGCGGCAGCTAATCATGACTCACCGTCGTCGTCTCCGTTCTGCATGGAATCGAGTCGATTCCGGTGAGATTCATCAGGCGCCACGCAAGTGGCAGCCTTGGCTGAGTGATACCGGGTCATTAACCCAGAAGATCGAACAGGCAATTGGTCAGAAACTAGAAGTTCAGATTCTGCGAGATTGCCGTCAAAACCTTAATAGCGACGAAAGTCGCTATTTTCATTTGCAGACACAAAGATGTCGTGTTCGGGAAGTACTTCTGTGCAAGGATGGCATACCCCTAGTGATGGCACGTAGCGTCATTCCATCTCTGAGCTCAAGCGGTAGCAATCAAGCGGTTCTGCGCCTAGGAAGTAAACCGCTCGGCGCAATCTTATTTTCCAAAACGCGCAAACGTTCTCAAAAAGAATTCTTACGAGAAATCGCCCTCTTATCCAAGCGTAGTAATCAATGGCACCAATGCCACAAGCGCTTTGCAGGGTTGTCTTCTCCGCTCTGGGCAAGAAGAACGCTCTACCGCTTAAAAGGAAAACCATTATTGGTCTGTGAAGTCTTTTTACCGGAACTACTAAATCATTCAGTAGGCCATTAATTTAAGCTTACCCACACTTGGGCTGCTTTAATCAGAGCATCATCACCAGGCTCGCAGATAAATACTTTCCCAAAACCGATGGCCTTAGCAGCCTCACCAATCTTTTGATGAGGGCAAATAGCACTGGCAGATAGTAAATTTGCTTGAGGCTGTTCTTGTGCCACCTTGCCTAAATAACGCACAGCTTCAGAAGACGTTAGGAGCCATAAAGATTGAGCAAAATTCATCTCCCATACGGGTTGCCATGCTGGACTCTCTAGACTTAATGGCACTCTGGCATACACCGAGATAGCCTCTACTTGAGCCCCTGCTGACTTTAAGGTATCTGCTAGCCAATCGCGACCACCCTCACCTTTGAAGATAATGACCTTACACTTAGACCAATCCCAATCAAGCGCTTGCAAAGTTTCCCATAAGCCCTCTGAATCCCACTGCTGGTGACTTTTAGGTAGCAAGATTTGCGTGGGGGTTACCTCATGACCAATGCCATGATGTTCCAGGGCAAGCTTGCTACTACCCCCCATCACCCCAATTGGAATTATCTGCTTTGAAAAATCTTGCCAAGCGCGTCCCAGCAATCTCATGGTGCATTCAATCGCATTCGGACTCACAAAAATCGCTAAATCCGTATCTTGTAATTGCGTCGCAATGTAATCCGCCAATGGGTCACCCTGCTCGCCATTAAATTCTTCACCTTTTGGAATGATTGTGAGTAAAGGCAAGGAGAGAATATTAAGTTCAGAGGTCTGTCCCGCATTCAGCGCGCCTTCTTGATCAAGAGACGTCTGCAACATTTCAATGAGTTGCCGGGCTTGACCTGCTGGCCTGGTAACAACGATCGTCTTCATGTTCAATCTTTTAAGAAAGCGATTGAGGTAAGCCGTTTGGCAACAAAGCGGCTGCACCTTGATCAATGAGTTCTTTGGCGACCAAGAGACCCAAAGCTTCAGCTTGAGCAACATCAACAACAGAGCCCTCGGCATTCGCTAAGCAAATCGCGTTACCGTCTACGCTAGCGACGAACGAACGAATCTGCATTCTGTTTTGATCCCACACGGCATGAGCAGCCAAAGGCACCTCGCATGAGCCACCCAATTGACGAGACACCATGCGCTCAGCAGAAACCGCTAACAAGGTCGGCAAATCCATCAAAGGGGCAAGCCACTGCTGAATGTGCGGATGGCTACTGAGGGTTTCAATTCCGAGTGCGCCCTGTCCTGCTGCCGGGGTGTATGGATCAAAGGGTAGTAAAGCCTTAATACGAGCTTCCAATCCCAAACGCTTAAGACCTGCGGCGGCCAAAATGATGGCTTGATACTCCCCACGATCCAATTTACCCATCCGAGTATCCAAATTGCCACGCAATGGTTGCACCTCTAAATGAGGGAAACGCGCTCGCAATACCGCCTCGCGACGCAAGCTTGAGGTTCCCACTACGGCACCCTTGGGTAGCTCCTCTAGACTGGCAAAATCATTCGACACGAAGGCGTCATGCGCATCTTCGCGTGCCATTACACAGCTCAAATCAAAACCCTCAGGCATGACCATTGGGACATCCTTGAGTGAATGCACGGCTAAATCAGCGCGTCCATCCTCTAGTGCTGCTTCAAGTTCTTTAACGAAAAGACCCTTACCACCCACCTTAGACAGGGCTCTATCCAAAATTTGATCGCCACGGGTAGTCATCCCCAAAATCTGCACATCACAGGCTGGATAGAGCCTTTTAAGGCAATCCCGGACATGTTCAGCCTGCCACATCGCCAACCGACTTTCTCGGGAGGCAATGACTAAACGAGCAGGAATGCTGGGGTTGGCAGAAGAATTGGGAGTTTGGGACATAACATTTAAAATAATCAAAGACCTACACCAATATACTGCGTTTATGAGCACATCAAAAAATTCTTTAGACAATAAAGCCCAAGCCTGGTCGGCGCGCTTCAATGAACCCGTCGACGAACTGGTTCAACGGTATACCGCCTCCATCGGGTTTGATCAGCGCTTTGCCTTAGTTGATATCGCCGGGTCTCTGGCACATGCAGAAATGCTAGCAACCCAAAAAATTATCAGCGCCCAAGACTTGGCAGATATTCAGCGGGGTATGGCGCAAATTCAGAGCGAGATTGAGGCTGGCCAATTTGAATGGCAACTCGCTTTGGAAGATGTGCACCTGAATATTGAAGCACGCCTCACTGCGCTCGTGGGCGATGCCGGCAAACGTCTTCATACCGGTCGTTCGCGCAATGACCAGGTTGCCACTGATTTGCGCCTCTGGTTACGCAGTGGTGTTGATGAAATTTCAGCGACACTCAAAGGCCTGCGTGAAGCGCTGTTAAATTTGGCCGAGAAACATGCTGGCACCATCATGCCTGGTCACACCCATTTGCAAGTAGCGCAACCCATTACCTTTGGTCATCATTTGATGGCGTATTACGAGATGTTCAGTCGTGACTCAGGTCGACTCACTGATCTACGCACTCGTTTTAACCGCTTACCCCTTGGTGCCGCCGCTCTGGCTGGCACTACCTACCCAATAGATCGCGAACAAGTAGCACGTACCCTGGGCTTTGATGGTTTATGCAATAACTCCTTAGACGCGGTATCGGATCGTGACTTTGCGATTGAGTTCTGCGCTTTTGCTGCGATTTTGATGATGCACATTTCGCGTTTATCAGAAGAGTTAGTACTTTGGCTCAGTCCACGCTTTGGCTTTATAGATCTACCGGATCGCTTTTGCACCGGTAGCTCCATCATGCCGCAGAAAAAGAATCCTGATGTTCCAGAATTGGCTCGCGGTAAAACTGGTCGCGTCTATGGCGACCTGATCTCACTGCTCACACTCATGAAGAGTCAGCCGCTGGCATACAACAAAGATAATCAAGAAGACAAGGAACCCTTGTTTGATGCGGTAGATACAGTGCAAGATACTTTGCGCATTTTTGCCGACATGATTCCCCATATCGAAGTAAAAGCTGAAGTCATGAAGGCAGCAGCCGAACAAGGTTTTGCTACCGCTACCGATCTCGCAGACTACTTAGTCAAAAAAGGCTTAGCTTTTAGGGATGCACATGAGGCGGTAGCTCATGCCGTCAAGGCTTGCGTGGGTAGAAATTGTATGTTGACCGACTTAAGCCTGGCGGAGCTACGCTTTGCCTGCGGTCTGGATGCTCGCCCAGAAATGATCGGCGAAGATATCTTTGCACTGCTGACAGTTGAAGGTTCTGTGCAGTCCCGTCAGCATGTGGGAGGCACTGCGCCAGAGCAAGTTCTCGCAGCAATCAAACGGGGTCGTGCAGATCTTTAAATCGATGGGTTTTTGGGTAAAACTTTCTACAGCAATTGACAGGGTTAACCAACTCTTCGGCAAACTCGCCAGCATCATGATTTTGCTCTCTTGCGTAGTGTCTGCCAGCAATGCCATTTTAAGATACGGTTTGGATGTGAGTAATAACTGGCCGCTGGAGCTACAGTGGTACCTCTTCGCAGCCGCCGTCATGCTTGGCGCTTCTTATACTCTTAAACGTAATGAGCATGTACGTGTTGATCTCATTTACTCCCAACTTTCCGATCGTGGCAGAATTTGGGTCGACATTTTTGGCTTGGTTTTATTTTTGATGCCAGCCTGCCTTTTATTTACTTGGCTATCTTGGACTACCCTCTTTTACCCATCATGGCTAGTAACTGAACACTCTCTCAATGCGGGAGGTTTACCGCGCTACCCGATTAAATTAATTGTGCCATTCGGTTTTTTCATGCTCAGTCTACAAGGACTTTCAGAAATCATTAAGCGCGTTGGCATGCTGCAAGGTAAATATGTTTTACCTGCCGATGACTTACATTACGAGAAACCATGGCAATGATTCCAGTCGAGTGGATGCCACCCCTCATGTTTGGCGGCCTCATCATCTTCATGTTGATCGGTTTTCCAGTGGCCTTTTCATTAATGGCTGCAGGCTTGTTCTTCGCCATCATCGCCATGAGTCAGAGCTTTTTCGACATGGTGTTTTTGCAAGCCATCCCCCAAAGAATCTTTGGGAGCGTGCTGGCAAATGATTTGCTATTAGCCATCCCCTTCTTCACTTTTATGGGCGCCATCTTGGAGCGCTGCGGACTTGCAGAAGAGATGCTCGACTCCATGGGGCAGCTCTTTGGACGAATTAAAGGTGGCCTAGGCTACTCCGTCATTATTGTGGGCTTCATCTTAGGCGCCATCACCGGCACGGTCGCTGCTCAAGTCATCGCTATGGCAATGATTTCACTGCCGGTCATGATGCGCTACGGCTATAACATGCGTTACGCCACTGGCGTTTTAGCAGCATCTGGCACGATTACCCAACTAGTGCCCCCATCTTTAGTTTTAATTGTTCTAGCAGATCAACTCAAAACCCAAACTGGCAGTGCTGACGTAGGCAGCATGTATCTTGGGGCCTGGGGACCATCACTTTTGCAAATTGCGCTCTTTGCGCTTTATACCTTCTTTCTCTCGCGCATTCGCCCCGACTGGCTACCAGCTGTTCCGGAAAGTGAACTTAACCTTAAAGGCTGGGCGCTTTGGAAAAAATGTCTGATGGGCATTATCCCTTCCGCCATACTGATCTTCTTAGTGCTTGGCACCATCATGACAGGGATTGCTACCCCCACTGAATCTGGC
>CANGEC010000136.1 GCA_947452625.1 Burkholderiaceae bacterium | reverse complement strand
TAACCAACGGTGTAGATGTGAACCATCAATGAAACAAAGGTCACGACCAACATCATCATGGCGGTTAACTTGTCGATCAAGAAGCCCACTTGGAAACTGTAAGGCCCTGTCGTCATCCAAGTATAGACCGTGCCGTTATAGACATTCCCTTTTAGGACATCCAAGAACACCACCACAGACAGACCAAATGCAGCTGCTACCCCAAGGATGGTTAGGACATGGGCAAGGCTCCGGGGTAATGCCTTATTGGCAATGCCCACAATCGCAGCAGCGATCAGCGGCAATAATGGAATAGCCAAGTAAACTTGTTGCATTGAAGTCATGGTCATTATTTCTGCTTAACCTTTTAAGCTATCGAGGTCATCGACGTTAATCGTTCTTAAGTTTCTAAACAGCACCACCAGAATCGCTAAACCAATTGCAGACTCTGCAGCGGCCACCGTCAAAATGAAAAACACAAAGACTTGGCCAGCCATGTCGTTTAGGTAATGAGAAAACGCAATGAAATTCAAATTCACCGCAAGCAGCATCAATTCAATCGCCATTAATAAAATAATGACGTTCTTACGATTAAGAAAAATTCCCACCACACTAATGGCAAACAAGAGTGACCCTAGAATCAAGTAATGTGACAAGCTGACCATTATGATTTCGCCTTTTCTGTTTCTGCGACTTCAACTTCGGCTGGCATCGTCAC
Organism: Burkholderiaceae bacterium; assembly: GCA_947452625.1. Lineage (GTDB taxonomy): Bacteria > Pseudomonadota > Gammaproteobacteria > Burkholderiales > Burkholderiaceae > Polynucleobacter. The sequence goes on along the minus strand of CANGEC010000136.1, from coordinate 5,293 downwards.
CATACGGATACGATCCGCACGCTTGACTCTCACCTGCTCAGCTGGGTTAATAAATTTAGAATCCTTACGATCACGAAGCGTTAATGCAATCGCGGCCACAATCGCCACCAATAGCACCACCGCAGCCAATTCAAATGGCATTAAATAATCGGTATAAAGCTGACGACCTAATTCTGCAGTATTGCTATAGCCTGCGACGTGCGGAGGCGGCGCGCTTATTCGGGCCAAACCAAAATGCTTGGTGCCTAAAATCATCACCATTTCAGCGGCCATCAAAACACCAATAAAGCCCGCCATCGGCAAGAAGTCCCAGAAACCTTCACGCAGTTTATCGAGATTAATATCGAGCATCATTACCACAAACAAGAAGAGCACCATCACCGCGCCCACATAAACTAACACTAGGGCAATGGCGAGGAATTCTGCTTCTAATAATAGCCAGATACCAGCGGCCGTAAAGAAAGCGAGTACTAAGAATAAGGCCGCATGCACCGGATTACGGGCTGTAATCACACGCAAGCCTGCAAATAACAAAATGATGGCTAGTGCATAGAATACGTAATCTTGAAATATCATCCTAAAATTGCCTTATCTAAATTTAGCGTCGACCGCACGGTCAGCTGCAATTTGCGCTTCATACTTGTCGCCAACCGCCAGCAACATGTCTTTGGTGTAGAGCAAATCACCACGCTCTTCGCCGTGGTACTCGAAAATACGGGTTTCAACAATAGAGTCCACCGGACAGGACTCTTCACACATCCCGCAGAAAATACATTTGGTGAGATCAATATCGTAACGGGTGGTGCGACGGGTATTGTCTTCACGCTGTTCCGATTCAATCGTGATGGCCATCGCAGGGCATACCGCCTCGCAGAGCTTACAGGCGATACAACGCTCTTCTCCGTTTTCGTAACGTCGAAGGGCATGTAAGCCTCTAAAGCGTGATGAGATCGGCGTGCGCTCTTCCGGATACTGAATGGTGATCTTGCGCGCAAAGAAATAACGCCCAGTGAGCAACATGCCGCGCAAGAGCTCGATCAGCATTAAACTTAATATGACTTCTTTAATTTTATTAAACATTTTTAGCTCTTAGTCGCCCTTAGTGGAACAAATAGCCCCAAGGGGTTTGCATCAAACTACCCACGACCACTATCCACACCAAGGTGATTGGAATAAAGACCTTCCAACCTAGTCGCATGATTTGGTCATAACGGTAACGTGGGAACGTCGCACGGAACCACAAGAAGAAAAACAGTAAAAAGCCCACCTTAGCGAGCAACCATAGAAAGCTATCTGGAATCAATGATGGTACTGGCGATAACCAGCCGCCTAAGAACATGATCGCAGCGAGCATCGACACCAAAATCATATTGGCATACTCGGCTAAGAAGAAGACTGCGAAGGTCATGCCTGAATACTCGACGTGGAAACCTGCCACAATTTCCGATTCACCTTCAGCCACGTCAAAAGGTGCACGGTTAGTTTCAGCGACCGCACTAATAAAGTAGACCACAAAGAGTGGAAAAAGCGGCAACCAATACCACTCAAAAATGCCGCCCGCTTGCGCCATCACGATCTTACCGAGATTGAGTGAATTCGCACACATCAACACGCCCACCAAGGCAAAGCCCATGGCGATTTCGTAAGACACGATTTGCGCGGCAGAACGCAGTGCACCTAAGAATGCATACTTAGAGTTAGAGGCCCACCCCGCAATAATGACGCCATAAACCGCCACAGAAGTCATTGCCAGGATATAAAGTAAACCTGCATCGACATTAGCGAGCACTAAATCCGGATCAAATGGGATCACAGCCCAGGCAGCAAAAGCTGGGGCAATCGCAAGGACTGGGCCAATCAAGAACAAAGCCTTGCTAGACTCTGAAGGAATAATAATTTCCTTCATGAGGAGCTTAATACCGTCCGCTAGCGGTTGTAGTAACCCAAAATATCCTACACGGTTAGGTCCAATACGGACTTGCATGTAGCCAATGACTTTACGTTCGGCGAGCGTGAGGTAGGCGACAGCACCCATCAAAGGTAAGACAATCGCCACGATCTTAAGGAGCGTCCACACCGTGAGTGAAACAGCAGGCCAATACCCGCCAAAAATTGAGGCACCCAAGGCTAGAATAGCGTCAATCCATGTGCTCATACTTTTTGCACCTCAATCTCACCCATGAGCTCACCCAAGGAAGCAGTGATGTCATAACCGGTAGGGACGCGCACAGTGCCTTTAGCGAGCCCTGCATCTAATTTCACTTTTAATTTAGCAGAACCGATACCTTGTTTAACGATCACGAGGTCACCCTCTTGCACGCCGAGTTGGACCATTAATTTTGCATTCATACCAGCTACTGGCTCACTGACTAATTTTGTCTTTTGCAATGGACTTGAGCGGCGCACGACAGAGTCCATCAAATATTGCGGGACTTCTCCTAAGCGTTGAAGCACGTTAGATTTTTCTTGCACCTTTACGTCAAACAAAATACGCAAGTTGTTATTTAATCGATTCCACACCATGGTCGATGGTTTTTCACCACCAAAGATTTCCGTTTTAATCTGATCACTACTTTCATGATTAAAGCCATCTAGGTTGAGGGTGTTCGCTAATACGCGAAGCACCTTCCAAGCAGGGCGGCTTTCACCTAGCGGTTTCACAGCCGCCATGAAGCTTTGCACACGACCTTCCATGCTCATACGGGTGCCAGAAGTTTCCGTAAATGGCGCAATCGGTAACAATACATCTGCATTTTCAAGGGCAGCCGACTTGTATGAAGTAAGCGCAATCACACATTCAGCTTGCTCCATTGCGTGTTTCGCCAGCGCAGGATTTGCACAATCAAATTCTGGTTCAACATTAAGGAGCACATAAGTTTTTCTTGGTTGCTCAAGCATGGTTCTCGCATTCAAGCCACCTTGACCTGGGATTACACGGACCATATCTAAACCGACGCGATCGGATGATTCAAACAACACCCCAAAGGTTGCGCCGCAAAGGGCGCTAATGGCTTCTGCCAGCGTATAAATTTCCGCATAACGTGGGTGATATTGCGCAATGTTGCCCAAGAAGAGCGCGCTCTTAGGATTGACCAAGTCATAGTCCTTACCATGACCCGCCAAGCTTTCCGCAATCGCTTGCGTATTCTCACGAACCACCACGCCCTCTAGCAAATCGTTAATCGATTTAGGTAAGCATAGTGAAAGACGTTGTAAGCCAGACATGGCTTTTAAGATTTGTGCGAGCACGTTCACGATGTCATTCGGTGAACAAATCGCCTTGTGGCTGACCTTCATCAGTTGATCATCATCCATTGGGTTGATGAGTGATAACTCAGCGCCATTGGCAACCGCTTTACGCATTCGCTGCGTAAGGAGTGGGTGCTCATTACGTAAATTACTGCCCACGACCAGGAGACGGTCCATGTGCTCAACTTCGTTGATATTACAGCCCATCCATGGCGTGCCATGAAAGCGCCCATCTAAACGGAAGTCACTACGACGTAAACGATGATCGATGTTTCCACAGGCAAGGGCCCTTGCCATCTTCTTAGCAAGGTGTCCTTCTTCCATAGTGGCGTTTGGCGAGATCAAGAATCCTAAACCCGCTGGATCTTCTTCGACCGTCTCTTTAATCTGACGCGCTGCAAATTCTAAGGCCGTCTTCCAATCCACTTCATGCCATTCGCCATGATGCTTAATCATCGGCTTAGTGAGGCGCTCTGGGCTATTTAGACCATCGTATGAATAGCGATCACGATCAGATAACCAACACTCGTTAATGCTTTCTTTCTCACGAGGTACCACACGCATCACGCGGTCATTCTTCACATGTATTTCCAAGTGGGACCCAAGGCCGTCATGCGCAGCAATGGTTGGACGACGAGTGAGTTCCCAGCTACGTGCTGAGTAACGGAATGGCTTGCTCGTGAGGGCGCCAACCGGACACAAATCAATGATGTTCCCTGAAAGTTCTGAGTCCACACTCTTATCAACATAAGCGGTAATTTCTGCATGTTCGCCGCGACCAACCAGTCCAAGCTCTTGCATCCCGCCCACCTCTTTTAAGAAGCGCACACAGCGAGTACATTGAATGCAGCGCGTCATGTCGGTGCTCACCAATGGACCAATATTCTTATTAAAGACGACACGCTTTTCTTCGGTATAACGTGAACCGCTGGATCCGTAAGCCACTGCAATGTCTTGTAATTCACACTCGCCACCTTGGTCACAAATTGGACAATCGAGTGGGTGGTTAATCAGCAAAAATTCCATGACGCTTTTTTGCGCTTCAATGGCGGATTTAGAGCGGGTATAAATCTTCATCCCGTCCGCCACAGGCGTTGCACAGGCCGGCAAAGGCTTGTTAAATTTTTCTACTTGAACCAAACACATTCGACAGTTCGCTGCGACCGACAATTTCTTGTGATAACAAAAACGAGGAATGGCGACACCAAGCTGGTCGGCCGCATCAATAATCGTTGTGCCGTGTTCGACTTCGACTGGCTTGCCATCTATTTCGATCTTCAACATATTATTTACCTGTCACCATGGATTTACCATGCTGAATGTAATATTCAAATTCTGGTCTAAAGTGTTTAATAAAGCTCAATACTGGGGTCGCGGCTGCGTCACCTAGTGCACAAATTGTGCGGCCTGAAATATTGGCACTTAAATCCGTGAGTAAATCTAAATCTTCCATCTTGCCTTGGCCGTCAACAATGCGCTTAATGATGCGATAGACCCAGCCGGTCCCTTCACGGCAAGGCGTGCATTGACCACAAGACTCTTCATAGAAGAAGTAAGATAACCGTTTCAGGGTTTTAACCATACAGGTGGATTCGTCCATCACAATCATGGAGCCCGCCCCAAGACTTGAACCGGCTTTAGAGAGGCCATCATAGTCCATGGTCGCGCCTAGAATTGCAGATGCTGGCATCACTGCAGTCGATGGGCCGCCAGGAATCACTGCCTTCAACTTGCGACCCTTCCAAACGCCACCTGCCATCTCAAGCAATTCAGTAAATGGGATACCCATATTCACTTCATAATTACCTGGTTTTTGAACATGGCCTGAAATTGAGAACAATTTAGAACCGCCTGAATTGGCCACCCCTAAGTTTTGGAATGCTTGACCACCATGTTGCAAAATCCATGGGATAGACGCATAAGATTCTGTATTGTTCACATTGGTTGGCTTGCCAAATACACCATAACTGGCTGGGAATGGCGGCTTAAAACGTGGCTGCCCTTTTTTGCCTTCAATTGATTCAATCAGCGCGGTTTCTTCGCC
>CANGEC010000135.1 GCA_947452625.1 Burkholderiaceae bacterium | reverse complement strand
CCCTGCCTTAGAAGCCGATATTGATGAGGCCAAGCATGAGATTTATCTGCAGACCTATATCTACCAAGCGGATGATGTGGGTTTGAGAATAGGCCAATCGCTGATTCGCGCCGCGCAACGTGGTATTTCCGTTTATGTATTGTTAGATGGTTTTGGCAGTAAGGATTTGCCCAGTACCTATCTTAAAAGTTTAGCTTTGGGTGGGGTGCAGGTCATGTTTTATCGGGCCAGAATCTCACCTTGGACTCTCAAGCGGAATCGTCTTCGCCGCCTGCATCGTAAAGTCGTGGTGATTGACCAAAAGATTGGTTTTGTTGGTGGCATCAATATCATTGATGATTATGATGTGCCGACAGGCGCGACCCCGCGTGTAGATTATGCGGTGCGATTAGAAGGCGCTTTGCTTACGATGCTCCATGATAGTGTCGCTAAATTTTGGCGTCGTATTGCGTGGTCCCAAATGCGCCCGGTATCCAAGGGTCGAATGAAGCAGCATGAGAAGCCTTCTTTGGTCCATGATGGTATTCAGGCAGCTTTAGTGTTGCGCGACAATATCATGCATCGTCGAGATATTGAGGAGGCTTATTTAGAAGCCATTACCAATGCAAAAAAAGAAATTATTATTGCAAATGCCTATTTTTTACCTGGTAGAGCTTTTCGTAAAGCGTTGATAGAAGCATCACTGCGGGGCGTCCGGATTCAATTGCTATTACAGGGTCGCGTGGAGTATTTTGCGATGTTTGCAACGCACGCCTTCTACAGCCTCTTTTTGCAAAATGGGATTGAGATTTTTGAGTACAGAAAAAGTTTTATGCACAGTAAAGTGGCAGTCATTGATGGAGAGTGGGCGACCGTGGGCTCTTCTAATATTGAACCATTTAGCTTGTTATTAGCCAGAGAAGCTAACGTTATTGTTTTGGATAAAAAATTCTCGCATGAACTCAGAGCTGACATCTTGAAGACTATAGAGGATGGGGGATTTAAAATTGCACATGAGGCTTGGCAGCATAGAAGTTTAAGAAAGCGCTTAACTTCGTGGTTTGCGTTTGAGATAATGCGAATATTTTTAGGTTTGATTGGATACCCTAATGAGCAGTAGAGGTTCCGAAAGAGTCCATTCACCATGCTTTTCGATATAATTGCATATGAAAATTACACTGACTTTTATAAAGTCTGAGAGGTTTAAATGAAACAGGTCATTAATATTTTGCTACTTGCGATGCTTTTCTTATTTATCGGTGCATTGGCAGCTTGCAGCACGATGAAAGACTTGGAAAATGTTAAGCTGTGGCCGTTTGAAAGTAACGTAGAGACGTCGCGCGTTTATCAGCCAGTCAATTCAACGCCATATCTGTGCGAAGGCAATAAAAAATTCTTTGTTCGCACCTTAGATAATGGCGCATCTGTATGGCTGATAATGCCTGATCGTGAAGTATTGCTTACGCAAAGTGGCGCTAGTAAGGTTTATTCAAATGGTATTAGTAAACTAAATTTAACGGCCAATGATGTGACCTTGGAAGTGAATGAAACGACTAAATATGTTGCTTGTAAAAACAGCTCTGCTTTGAAATTTACCAATATCGAGCCGAAGGTTGAGAGCTCAGCAGTTAAAGCTGAACCAGCAGCTGTCAAAACAGAAGTTACTTTAAAGCCGGAGGCATTGAAAAAGCTGGCGGACGTTGCAAAAACTGAATCTAAGCAACTTTCTGAAAAGAGTTGGTTTGATAAATTAAAGTTTTGGCAGAGTGATGAGCAGCCAAAGCCTGTTCAATCAATTTCGAAAACAATAGCTGCTGAGCCAGTAAAGGTTTTAGATCCATTGGCGCCAGTCAAGCAAGAAGCCTCTGTGCCAGTGGTTTTGGAAACTAAGATTGTTGAACCAAAACTTGTGAGCCCAGTGATTGAAGTTGATAAAGAGCTTTCAGCGGCTGGTTTGCAAGAGAGGGTTAAGGAAGTTGCTCAGATGGAAGAGCAGCCCGAAAAAATCGTATCAGTCAAAGTGAATAATGAGGTACCTGGGTATCAAAAATCCGTAATTAATACATTAGATTCTTGGGCCAATGCTTGGCGCACTAAGAATACCAATGTTTACCTAAGTTTTTACTCAGCTAAATTTAAGCCAGAAGGTATGAGTCAGAAAGCTTGGATTAATCAACGTAAACAACGCGTAGGGGGTAACCCAGCTAGAATTACTTTAGTTCTAGATAAAGTGCACGTGGTTGCAGATGCTGAAAATGCTGAAGCGACTTTTGTGCAACATTACGCTAGTGGAAAAATAAGTGATACGGTTAACAAAGTGTTGAGATTTGAGATTGAAAATGGGCATTGGTTTATTGTAAAAGAGATTGCACAGTAAAAAAATCATGCAGATAGCATGAATGCATATTTAGGATAGAAAGTTATGAAAAGTTATCGTAAAGAACTTTGGTTTAATCCACCTACCCGTGTAGCCTTGATTAATATTACCAACCAAATTAATGAATGCTTGCGTGAAAGCGGTGTGCACGAAGGTTTGGTATTAGTAAATGCAATGCACATTACGGCCAGTGTTTTCATTAACGATGATGAATCAGGGTTGCATCACGATTATAAAGAGTGGTTAGAACGCTTAGCCCCGCATGAGCCAATTCGCAACTATCGCCACAATGATACCGGTGAAGATAACGCCGATGCCCACATGAAGCGCCAAATTATGGGCCGTGAAGTCGTGGTTGCAATTACAGGGGGCCGATTAGATTTTGGCCCATGGGAACAGATCTTTTATGGTGAATTTGATGGTCGCCGTAAGAAGCGGGTATTAGTCAAAATTATTGGTGAATAAAGTTAAGGTTTAAATTTAATGAGAGTTCCAGAACTCCTCGCACCCGCTGGCGACTTAGATCGCATGCGGACTGCATTTGATTTCGGTGCAGATGCGGTTTATGCAGGTCAGCCACGCTACAGTTTACGTGCAAGAAATAATGATTTTTCAATGGCCAACATTGAGGTAGGCATCAATGAAGCCCATGCGCGAGGTAAGAAATTTTTCGTCGCGAGCAATCTTCTGCCTCATAACGCAAAGATTAAAACCTACTTGGCAGACATGGCGCCAGTGATTGCGATGAAGCCAGATGCATTAATTATGGCCGATCCTGGTTTGATTATGATGGTCCGTGAAAAGTGGCCTGAAGTGGATGTGCATCTATCTGTTCAAGCCAATACGGTGAATTATGCGGCCGTCAAATTCTGGAAATCTTTGGGCTTAACGCGTGTGATCTTGTCACGTGAGCTTTCGATTGATGAAATTGAAGAAATTCGTCAACTTTGCCCAGACATGGAGTTGGAAGTGTTTGTCCATGGCGCTTTGTGTATTGCCTATTCCGGCCGCTGCTTATTATCAGGTTATTTTAATCACCGTGATCCCAATCAAGGCACTTGTACCAATAGCTGTCGCTGGGACTACAAAGTCCATGATGCTGCGGAGGATGCTGCAGGGGTGATTCGCTTACAAGATTTTGACTTCAATGCGGAAATGGGAAAATCAAATCTATCCAGTTGTGGCAGCATGCAGCGTCATCCGGAAGCGGATAAAGTTTATTTGATTGAAGAAAAAGATCGTCCCGGTGAGCTATTGCCTATCATGGAAGATGAGCACGGCACTTATATCATGAATAGTAAGGATCTTCGTGCCATTGAGCACGTTGAACGTCTCACAAAGATTGGCATAGACTCCCTCAAGATTGAAGGTCGTACCAAATCACGCTATTACGTGGCAAGAACTTGCCAATCCTACCGACGTGCAGTGGATGATGCTGTCGCTGGGCTGCCCTTTGATATGCGTTTGCTTGGCGAGCTGGAAAGCTTAGCGAATCGTGGTTACACCGATGGCTTCTATGTGCGTCATCACACAGAAGATCATCAAAATTATATGCAAGGCTATTCAAAGTCTAGCCGTAGTTTGTATGTCGGCGACATTACAGGTTACGACGATGTAAAAGGATTAGCAGACATTGCGGTCAAAAATCGTTTTGCAGTGGGCGATCGTTTGGAAATCCTACATCCAAGTGGTAATCGTGAGATTGTGGTGGACACACTGCTCAATAAAAAAGGCGAGCCCATTACAGAAGCGGCTGGTAGCGGAATTTCTGTAAAATTACCGATGCCGGCAGCCGATCTCAAAAACGCCATGTTGGCGCGTTATTTGTAGCAATTTCTAAGTAATAAAAAAAGCGCGGATATTTAAATTCGCGCCTTTTTTATTTAGCTAATTTATGATTAGCTTTGAATATAGCTCTCTAATTGTTTAATTAAAAACTGTTGGTAGGTGATTGTTTCCTTGACCAAGTCGCCTATTGATAACACGCCGATTACATGGTCCTTTTCTACTACAGGTAAATGGCGGATTCGTTTCTCTGACATCACATTCATGCAGTCTTCGACCGTCTTTTCAGGGCTAATACTAATGACCTTTGATGTCATCACCTCAGAAATCAGGGTGTTCTTAGCGGTTTTTCCTTTCAAAGCGACATTGCGTGCATAATCACGCTCAGAAAAAATTCCTACTAACTTCTCCACCTCCAGCACCAATAGCGCACCGACATGGTGTTTCCCCATGATGACAAGTGCTTCATAAACATCACTATTTGGTGAAATGGAAAGTATTTGATTACCTTTGATGGCGAGTAATTGACTTGCTGTTTTCATGACGACTCCTCCTGCAAATAACGGCTTTTTATTGTTATGATGCCTGCATCAATAAATATACACTTTCTGTTTTAAAATAACATGGCCTTCACCATAATTGGTAAACAATTACTCCTCGTTTTCTTCACAACGTTCATATAAAGATATTAGGTACATGGGAATCACACAATCCATAAAAATAAAGGCATTTGGCGCATTGATCTTATTATCAGTGCTCTGGGGCTACAACTGGGTCGTCATGAAATATGCGCTACTAGACGCCGGCGCTTTTCAGTTTGGCGCAATGCGAACTTTCTTCGGCGCTCTGTGCTTAATGTTGGTCATGAGGCTTATGAAAAAACCTCTCAAGCCTAAAGAGTGGCCAACACTTATCATGCTTGGCGTTTTACAAACTTGTGGGTTCACTGGATTAATTATTTGGGCATTGGTTCATGGCGGAGCGGGTAAGACTGCGGTATTAACCTACACTATGCCATTTTGGGTCATGGTATTGGCTTGGCCTTTATTGGGGGAAAAAATTCGGGGCATTCAGTGGTTGGCGGTCTTCTCATCTTTGCTTGGTTTAATTATTATTTTTGATCCCCTGCATTTAGGGAGTGATTTTTTTAGTATGTCTTTGGCGGTCATGGCCGGCATATTTTGGGCGCTAGCAGTGATCTTGGCTAAAAAACTACATCACCGGGCCCCGCATTTGGATTTAGTTTCTCTGACTGCGTGGCAGATGTTTTTTGGGTCTTTACCACTCGTGGTGGTGGCTTTTATGGTGGACGCTCCCCCTATTCATTGGTCCCCTAGGTTGTTTGCAGCGATTGGATTTAATGCCATTCTTTGTAACGCCTTGGCTTGGCTATTGTGGCTTTATGCTTTGCAAAGATTAACGGCGGGCGTCGCTAGCATGACCTCAATGCTGGCGCCGCTCATTGGTGTTTTAGCGGCATGGGTCCATCTTGGAGAAGCGCCATCTAGCCTTGAAATCGTTGGGATGTTATTGATTGGGCTTGCCCTGGGTTTGATTTCCGTTCATGCCATGGGAGCGCATGAAGAAATAGAACCAGCGATGGGTCAGGATTAAAAAGCCTAGTAGCTTTATGTTAAAATTAAATTATTTTTTAGCAATTGAGGGTTAGGTCATGGCAGGGCATTCCAAATGGGCCAATATTCAGCATCGTAAAGGTCGTCAAGATGCTAAGCGCGGCAAGATTTTTACGCGACTAATTAAGGAAATTACGGTGGCGGCGCGCATGGGCGGTGCTGATGTGGGGACTAACCCACGTTTGCGTATGGCAGTTGATAAAGCTAAAGCTGAATCTATGCCAAAAGATAATATTGAGAATGCGATTAAACGTGGTGCTGGGACGCTTGAGGGTGTGAATTACGAAGAGATTCGTTATGAAGGTTACGGTATTGGAGGCGCTGCTGTGATTGTGGATT
>CANGEC010000134.1 GCA_947452625.1 Burkholderiaceae bacterium | reverse complement strand
GGGTACACGCTCAATTCCTTGCATGACGTTTTCAGCATCGGCCAGCATAGGGATGGCCTTAGGGCTGGTAAAAGAGGTGACCTCAATTTTGGCGTAACCGGCTTTGCTAAGGCGGTTAATAAGCGCAATTTTTTCCTCGGTCGGAATAAAGGCTTTTTCTGCTTGAAAGCCATCGCGCGTGACAACCTCTTGTAGGTAAATCCGCCGATTGGGGGTAGAGCGCAATTCGCTTGTCATAAAGATCCAGAAATAGGGCAAAAAGTCGACTAGGGACTCATTTTAAGTAAGATTTTCCGATTTTGGCTAAGATAAACAAAAACAGCAGAATCGTTTATAGTTACACGGCATTCTTATATATAGGAGAACCCTTCATGGCTTCAATTTTGACTTCTTTGGGACGTACAGTGCTAGCCGGTTTTGTGCTGCTCGTTTTGATTATTTTGGCTTTAGGCGGTAATTTCAATTCAGCTGAGTTGCCTTTTGTATTCCGTTGGTTGCATGTGATGTTTGGTGTGATGTGGATTGGTTTGCTCTGGTATTTCAATTTCGTGCAGATCCCATCCATGCCAAAAATTCCAGATGAGCAAAAGCCAGCTATTGGCAAAGTGATTGCTCCTGAGGCATTGTTTTGGTTCCGTTACGCAGCCTTGTTCACGGTTGTTACAGGCGTGATTGTTGCCACCTTAAATGGTTATGCACATCAAGCTTTCACATTGCAAGCACCATTCCGTGCGATCGGTTTGGGCATGTGGATTGCATTGATTATGGCCTTTAATGTTTGGTTCATCATCTGGCCAAATCAAAAACGTGCGCTTGGTATCGTGACTGTTGAAGCTGATGTGAAAGCAAAGTCCGCACGTGTTGCAATGTTGACTTCCCGCTTGAATACATTGCTGTCAGTACCAATGCTGTTTTTGATGGTAGCTCAGTCACACAACACCACTTGGTTTGTTGTAGTCGCTTAAGAGCGCAGTATTCGTTTGAAGAAAAGGCCCGCAATTGCGGGCCTTTTTCATTGTCACTAGATGTGGTTTATTGCAATATCGCTGGCAACTCTTTAGTGAGCGCACCACGTTGGGCTGTTGCGCTGCCAAGCAGGGCAAAGCCGAGTAGTTTTCCATCGGCAGATTCAAAGCGCGCCTCAAGCCCCTCATCTTTGGAAGTAACTTTCCATTCACCGACCGCACCTTTAGCGGGTGGTGAAACTACCGTTGCAAGGGCTGGTGTTTTTACCATGACCGGCATTGCAGGGTAGCTCAGTGCGGTAGTCTGACCAAGCAGAGTGGGCGCAAGTGCTCTGGCAGCTTGCATGATTGGCATGACGTACGGCAAGATCAGCCCTTCGACTTCTGCGCAATCTCCGATCGCATAAATATTTTTGGCGCTTGTTTCTAATTGGCGATTCACTGCAATACCTAAGTTGGTAGTTAAGCCGGCAGCTTTTGCCAAATCCAATCTGGGTCTTAAACCTACAGCAGAGAGTACGACGTGCGTTGAAATCGTCACGCCATTGGCTAAAGTGACTTGCAACCCATCATCGTCGCGCTCAATTGATTGCACAGTGGTGCCGAAATGCCAGCGCACCCCAGCCTCACCAAGCTTACTTTGTAAAGCTTGTGCTGCCTCGGTAGGCAATAGTCTTCCTAGTGCCTGGGGTGCAAGATCAATCACATCTACCTCGTAAGAGCCCAAGACTAGATCATTGGCAAACTCGCAGCCAATCAAGCCTGCGCCGAGTATGACAATCTTCTTTTTACCAGCAATGGCTTGACGAAACTTCGCATAGTCTTCCAGATCATTTACGGTCAGCACTTCAGTAGCGGCATTGCCCTGAATGGGGAGTTGAATTTGATCTGCACCTACTGCCATTACTAGCTTGGCGAATGGGAGATCGCCTTTGCTGGTCGACACGATTTGTTTTTCAGAATCAATGCTATTGACCTCAGTCTGGGCCATGATGGTGATGTCTAACTGAGTTGCCATGCCTTCAAGTGGCGTAGAGATGAGTTGCTCAACCTCTTTTTTATTGGCAAAGGCCGTTGAGAGCATGGGTTTGGAATAAAAATATCCTGGCTCACGGGTGACTAGAGTGATTGGGATCGCTTTATCAAGCTTGCGAATTTCGCGAATGACTGTGAACCCAGCCAATCCACTACCAATGATGACGATGGCGGATTGTGATGATTGAGTATCTTGATTCAAAACTGGGCTCCTAGGATAAAACGTGAGATATTAAAAAACGGGCTGTTATTAACCGACTTGGACCATTTCAAAGTCAGATTTAGCTACGCCACAGTCAGGGCATTCCCAGTCTTCAGGGACGTCTGCCCAGGCCGTACCTGGGGCTATACCATCCTCTGGAAGGCCTTTAGCTTCGTCATAAATGAAGCCGCATACGATACATTGCCAAGATTTCATAATATTTCCTTATTAATGGGTGAATAGTTTAAATTTAATTGGGTAATTCGGTTTATTTACTGGCAAACACTTTGGCTTTTTCTAAGGCTTGCTTATAGTGATTGGCATGACGCTCCTCAACGTTGGCCAGGGCTGCAAAGCGTTTAGCGGCTTTTGCTAATACCGCCTGAAATTGCTCAGCATGTTCCTTGGATTCCGCTATTTGCTCATCAATTTCTTTGATGGCTGCAGAATTGCCTTCCTCCACGGCAGTTTTACGAAAGCTGGGATACATTTCGGTGTATTCATAGGTTTCACCTTCAATCGCAATTTCCAGGGCGCGGGTTGGCGTAATGGTGCTGGCGGGATAGAGCAAGTCCAAGTGGCCAAATGCGTGCATGACTTCTTGATCTGCCGTGGCTTCAAAGATTTTTGCGGTTTCTTCATCACCTGCAGCGCGAGCCAACTTGGCAAAGTAGCGATACTTAATGTGCGCCATCGATTCCCCAGCAAACGCTGACTCGAGATTTTGGATGGTTTTAATTTCTGGACGTGCCATTTTGATGCCTCCGGGTAAAGTGTAAAAATTCATAACAGGGGAAGAGTTTGCTCAAATGCATGCTGACTCAACCATGGGATGGATTCTGGACCTAAAGCATTAATCAGTCCAATGAATAGTAATGATATTGTTTATCGAAATATTGGATAATAAGAGAATATGGCCTATTTACCCTCTTTACGACAACTTAGTTACTTTGCCGCCTTGGCAAAAGAGCTCAACTTTACCCGTGCTGCAGAGGCTTGTTTTGTGGGGCAATCGACTCTGAGTGCGGGTCTTAAGGAGTTGGAGGAGGGCTTGGGTGTGCGTTTAGTAGAACGAGATCGCCAAAATGTCTCGATTACGCCGATTGGTCTGGAGATTCTAGAGCGAGCCAAGGGAATATTAACGGCGTCAGAGGATTTAATTGAATACGCCAGTGGTGCGGGCAAGCCTATGACGGCAACAATTCGCCTTGGGGTTATCCCAACTATCGCACCATTCCTATTGCCTGATGTCTTGCCAGAAATTCGCAAACGATTTCCAGAGTTGAAAATTACCTTAAGAGAAGATTTGAGTGCCAATTTGCTCGCACGTCTCTCAGACCATCAACTGGACTTTGCCTTGATAGCCTTGCCTTACGATGTAGATGGCCTGCTGGTTAAAGAGTTGTTTGATGACGAGTTTTGTCTGGTCGCCCTGGAGGGTGATCCTGCGCTCAAAGGTAAAGAGGTTCATTTGCCTGCCAAGATGGCCGAGAGATTGCTACTGCTTGAAGAGGGGCATTGTTTGCGTGAGCATAGTTTGCAAGCCTGTAAACGTTCTGATATTCGCAAGGCGGATGGGATGGAGGCTACCAGTTTGCTAACCCTATTGCAGATGGTTGAGTCCGGAATGGGAATTGCCTTGTTGCCGGAGATGGCAGTGAAGGGCGGCCTATTGAACGGTACCGATTTAGTCGCGCGACCTTTGGCTGCTCCTGCACCTAAAAGAATTATTGCCCTAGTAGCCCGCGCATCAACTGCCCATGCTGCGGAGTTTCAAGCACTCTCTGATTGCATTCAGGGGCGCTTTAGCCGCCCTAAGGGGGCGCGCACAGTGCGCAAGGAAACACGCGTCTAAGCAAAAGCACCATCAGTTAGCACTTTATTTTGAATATGTTGAATAACCAGAAAGTCTGTAATGTCTAAAAAAGAAATCTTATTAACCCCTGTAAAGCTTGGCGCCATTGAATTAAAGAACCGCCTAGTGATGGCGCCGTTAACTCGTATGCGTGCTATTGCTGGAGATGTGCCAAACCCCCTGGCGGAAACATATTATGCTCAGCGTGCCAGTGCCGGACTCATCATTACCGAAGCTACCCAGATCTCTCCATTGGGTATGGGTTACCCAGCTACACCAGGAATATATTCCGCTGCACAAACGGCTGCCTGGAAAAAGATTGTGGATGCAGTGCATGCAAAAGGTGGTTCGATTGTGGCGCAGCTGTGGCATGTTGGCCGCATCTCGCATTCCTCCTTGCATCCGGAGCAAGGTTTGCCTGAAGCGCCTTCTGCAATTGCGCCCGCAGGTCAAACCTATGGTGCCGATTGGAAGTTGCACGATTATGAAACGCCGCGTGCGATGACTCAAGAAGATATTGCACGGTTCTTAAGTGAATATAAGTTAGCGGCTCGTAATGCAAAGGCGGCAGGATTTGATGGTGTGGAAATTCATGCGGCAAATGGTTATTTGCTAGATCAGTTTTTGCAAGATAAGACCAATCAACGTACCGATAACTACGGGGGCTCTGTTGAGAATCGACTACGTTTACTTGGTGAGGTGATTGAGGCTGTCGCTACAGTATTTTCAAGCGATCGAATCGGTGTTCGTCTTTCTCCTTATGGCGCCTTTAATGACATGGGCGATAGCGATCCAATGGCTTTATTTACGGCAGCAGTTGACAAATTAAATGGCTACCACTTGGCATACCTGCATATGATTGAGCCTCGTTCTACTAGTGCGGGTGGCAATGATCAAGTCAATGAGGATGCCCCGGTAACTTCTGCTTTGTTCCGTAAGGCATATCAAGGTAAATTCATCAGTGCTGGTGGGTATGACCAAGCTTCAGGTGAAAAGGTCTTGGAGGAAGGCTTGGCGGACGCAGTAGCTTATGGCCGTTTATATATCTCTAATCCGGATTTGGTCGAGCGTTTTGAACAGCGCGCTCCACTCAATCCCTATAACCGCGCAACCTTCTATGGTGGCGGGGAAGAGGGTTATATCGACTACCCAACTTTGTAGGTAAGTGAGCACCCCAGAGATGGGGTGCGATAGGCTCACTTTCCTTCGAGGGCGACTTAATTTTTATTGTCAGGATCTTGAAGTAAGCCGAAGTGGTTAGCGATGAGTAGCAACACCACTGATGCAAGGCCCATTGCAAAGAATTGCCATTGATGCAGCATGGCGGTGCCAATCACTGTCATGAGGGTGGTCCAGGCTACTGCGATCTTGGCTTTTTTAGTCAATGGTTTCATATGATTCAATTCCTGTTGCTGATATGGCGAATATTATCCCGCACAAGAGCGCATGTTTAGTTAGGTAAGCGCGCTTTGGCGCTCAGCTCATTGATTGTTCCGCGTTTATCGAGCTGAGACAGTCTCAAGGCTTCAACTTCAAAGTCAATTTGCGCCGGATGAAATTCCTGATTCCCAAGATGAATCACATAAGTCCAAATTAAATCGCGGCCACGATTTTTATATACATCTACTACTCGTTTCATATTTACCGCCTATTGAGGGCTAATGGGTGATGTGGGCGCATCAAAACTTTGTTTCAGGTCTATCAGATTGCGAGGCTCAATTCGAATAATGCCGCCGCGTGGACTATCAATATCGGCAATCAAAAAGAAAGATATTGAAGTGATAAAAGGAAAGATTAAAAAAAGACCGATATTGTGCTTAAAGTTTCTAGCGCCAAAGCCCACCAAGAGGTTGGCGCAAACCGCAATTGCCGCCAGCAAGACCCAAGCAGCAGCAGGAATGCGATTCCACCAAGCTGCTTGTGTAAATCCTTGAGAGTTCAGCACATCATTCATCCCTGAGACTGCTAATGCAATGGTGGGCGTGCTTTGGGTATGCGCAATTGGCAAAATTTCTTGCCACAGATTTTTTGATAATTCAGCGGTTCGGCGATTAATCTCGATCACT
>CANGEC010000133.1 GCA_947452625.1 Burkholderiaceae bacterium | reverse complement strand
TGCGGTAACAGTGGGTGATGGTGAAGACAGCAAGTTTTCAGAAGGCTTTATAGCCCTGCAGTCTGCTGGTGGTCCCATCAAGTTCAGAAAGCTACAAATTAAACAGCTTTAAGGAGTTCGGGGGTAAATAGATACTCCGATTGACTGGGCTCTTCGGTGAGCTATGCAATGGGCTATTGTTATTTTCCCCCTTTACGAATCAACTCAATATCACCATAGAGCGCTCGGGTTTCGGATTTGGTGTTATCAGTATCCGTGAGTAGTGCAATCCCAATGACTGGCCCTGGATTTTCTCCATAGGCACGCCTGTAGTCAGCAGCAAGATCTCGCTCATGCTTATGCCACTCACCCAAACTATCCCAACCCGAATCCACCACAATCATTTTGATGCGTGAAGTATGTGCGTTATCTAGCAAAGTGTTGACTGGCGTTTTACCAGACCAGATATACATCAGCGTGGCATAAGGCATTTCTTGTCCACTAATCAGACTGGCCATTTCAAAGGTCATTTTTTCCTTTAAAGGCAACTTGGTTTTATTGCCATCAAAGGCCACCAAGATACGCAAGGGGGCATCATCGTGATTGCGCTCCGCGTTATCCGCCTCGGGCATTGCTGCAGTTGCCTTCCACTCCCATTGCAACCACAGGTTTTGTGCTGCTCGAGGGCGTAGCTTAATCGCTAAACCAGAAGCAGCAGTTTTTGAGTTTGCACTTAAGACTGTTCTGCCTTGATAGTTTTCCAGTCGATATACCGTATTCTTTTTATAGGGGGCAATGCGGTAAAAGTGCCAACCCGCCGGCATTCCTTCTCGAGCCGTCTCAGCAGAAAACTTTGGCAAATCCTCTTGGGCTGGCAACTGATCCAAGGAAAGCGCTTGGCCAGATTCACCCTGCACTGAATCCCCAGAGAGGCCAGCACAGCTGCCCAACAAGGCAGCAATTAACAAAAATAGGCAGCACACCCTCAAAGAAGCAAAGGGAGATTTGTGAGCAACAAACAACTGATTTAGGCACATATAGATATTGTCCCAAAGAAAACACCAAGTAAGTCTAAAATCGTTTGAGCCATATTCATAAAGTCATTAATGCCACATTATTCACCTTCAAGATGGGCAGCAATTTGCATCGGCATCGCCGCTGCAATCCATTTTGCATTGGGCTTTTGCATCGAGTTTTCAGTTGATGAAGCGCACTACGCGCTTTATGCGCAACATTTGGCTTGGAGCTATTTTGATCACCCACCCTTAGTGGGATGGATTCAGTGGCCCTTGATCCAAATCACATCCACCGAAGGCATCATCCGCATCATTCCAGAACTACTTTGGGTGATTTCTGCTTATCTTGTATTTCAAGTTACCGTTGAAGTGCATCACCTGCTACAAGGTCGCAATAACAGCTATCTGACAAGCGCTCTACCAGCGGCCAGCAATTGTGGCCTGATGGCGGTGCTCGCAATCATTGCAGCGCCTTTGCCGCACATCCTCGCCATTGGACTGCTACCCGATAGCTTACTGGCGCCATTAAGCCTGGGTCTGATGATGATGGCTTTACGCTGGCACCGGCAGGCACAATTTCAGCTCAGAGACTGGCTCATCACCGGCATTCTGTTAGGACTGGCTGGATTGAGTAAATACACTGGAGTATTTGCCGCCTTCGCACTGCTGCTCGCCTTTTTAAGTGCGCCCCAAAAACGCCTCTTTGCTCAATCTGGTTTTTGGCTTACGGTGCTCATTGCCTCACTCTGCATTACTCCAGTGCTCTACTGGAACTGGCTTAATGATTGGGCATCTTTTAAGTATCAGATTGCCCATGGGGGCGGAAGTACTTGGGCATGGCGCAGGGTTGCTGCCTTTCTTGGAATTCAGATTGCCTGCTTTGGTCCACTCATGCTGCTTGGCGCTTGGATGTTCTTAAAAAACTGTCTGCACCATCCGCGCTTGCCATTGTTAGCACTGCTCGGCTTCTTCGCCATCCCCTTTGCGATCTTTGCCGCTTTATCTGGCGGCGGCGGCTTACCCCACTGGACTACCCCCGCTTGGTTTTGTCTTGCCCCCTTTGTTGGTATTGGCCTAGCAAAAGCTTGGTCCATACACCAACGACTATTTATACGAGCGCTCCTCATCATTCAAGTGGGGCTGTGTTTGCTGGGATTTGGTTTTGTATTGGCTGGCGGCATTTCTGGTGGCGCCGGCAAATCCAACCCTATTGCAGATCTGTATGGCTGGAAACTGGCTGGCTCTAGAGCTGCAGAACTAGCCGCAACTCATGGTGTTGCTGGTATTGCCGTGCAGAACTGGACTTTGGGCAGCAGAGCTGCTTGGTATACCAGCCCTCTGCCTGTATTTATTCTGGATCAGCGCCAAGATCAGTTTGACCTTTGGTCAGGCAAACTCACTCCTGGCGCAAATGTTTTATTGATTAATTGGTCAGGCATGTCTTTTGATAGCCCGACAGGCAGTAAACCCGGCTTTGAGCGCTGTGATCCCCTAGAACATCTTCAAATTGACCGTTTTGGACGAAATTTATCCCATTTTGACTTTAGCCTTTGCCACAACTGGCAAAACTAAGCTTTATTAGTTCAATTTCAAGACCTTAGCCACCCAAGGCATTATCCTTACGCCTATGAGTTCACAACCCCAAGCCATCCCCAAAGCCACATCTGGGTGGAAAAGAATCCTCAAGCGCGCCTGGCCAACGATTCGCATCCTACTGTCGATCGCCCTACTCTGGAAAGCGACTAGCGGAATTGATTGGCACACCCTCCTGCATTCAGAAATCAAAATGCAGCCCATGTGGTTCTTGGCGGCAGCTGCGGCCATTACTCTAGCCTTCATTTGTGGCGGCTTACGTTGGGGCTTTTTGATGCACAAGGTTGGCTTTCCTGGAAGTGCTATGGAATATGTTGCCCTCTACTTTGCCGGCGGCTTAATCAATCAAGGACTTCCCAGCACGCTCGGGGGTGATAGTTATCGCGCCATTACCGCCAGCCACCTAACCGGCCGAGGACACCTTAGTGAAACCAAGAAACTGGATGAAGAATTACATCACCCAGTTGATCTTGAGCACGCCACCCCAAAACTGCGCCTCAGTTTTTCCATGGTGCTGGTCGATCGCCTCTTAGGTTTAGCTGGTAATAATTTACTGGGCGGCATTGGTTTGATCCTTGGGGGTGCGACGCTGGCAGCCTGGGGCACCCAATTGGGTTATGGCGTTACTGCAATCATGGTAGCGAGTGGACTGGTACTAGCGTGGATCCTGGCGTGGACTCCAGCCCGAGCACTCTTGCAAAAGCTTTTAAATAGAATGCATATGTCGCACGCCTTACCTGGAATTGATCTCGCCTTTTCCTGGCCCATAAATCTTGCGCAAGCTGCATTTGCGATCGGCATCCATTTTTTAACCATTCTTGCGCTGGGTTTTTGCTTAAAGGCCTACGGTGCAGAAGCGCCACTCGAAAGTCTGATGATTGGATTACCGGCGTTAAGTCTTTTGCTGATGCTACCCATTAGCATCTCTGGCTGGGGCTTGCGCGAAGCAACTCTATCGTCCGTTTTGGCACTCTGGGGAGTCAATCCCTCTCTGACTGTCTTAGCCTCTATGAGCTATGGTGCAATTACGGTCTTATGCGTGCTGCCAGGCGCTTACTATTTATTAAAACGCAAATAATCCATAGAGTCCAAACATGAGCATTAGTGTCAATACCATGCGCGCTATCGACCACTGGGTCGGCGTTCCACTTTGCGCTGTGGCAACCCCGTTAGTCGCCCTAACGGATGCCATCAAAAACTGCTTCTCACGCAGCCCAGAAAAACCGCGCAAATTACTCTTCATTGAGCTATCTGAAATGGGTAGCGCAATTTTGGTTGATCCCGCCATGCGCAATGCGCAAGCGCGTGGTGCAGAATTATTTTTTCTGATCTTCAAGAGCAATCGGGCTAGCCTGACACTACTCAACACCGTCAAACCTGAAAACATCTTTACGATTGATTCTTCAAGCTTAGGCGGCCTGATTAAAGACACCTTACGCTTTTTAATTGTGGCACGTCGCCATCAAATTGATACTGTCATTGATTTAGAGTTGTTCTCCAGATTTACTGCACTCCTCACTGGTCTGTGCGGCGCTCGCCGTCGAGTCGGCTATCACATCTTTCATGGTGAAGGCTTATGGCGTGGCGCCATGCTCACCCGCAAAGTGCACTACAACCCGCATATCCACATTACCAAGAATTTCTTATCGTTAATTCATGCGGCATTTGCTAATAAGCTAGAAGTACCCTTTAGCAAAATTCATATCTCTGATGCTGAGGTTCGCCTAGAGCAAGCCATCATTAATCCCGACGTGCAAGATCAAGTGAGACTGCGCATTGAAAAACTTGCTCAGGCTGCAGGCATTTCTTTTACCCAAGGTAAAGAGCAGCTCATTTTAGTAAACCCCAATGCAAGTGATCTCCTCCCTCAGCGCCGCTGGTCCCAGCAACGCTTCTCAGAACTCATCGTCGCCATTCATCAGCGTTTTCCGAATGACTTGATTCTGATCACTGGCTCACCCGCTGAATTTGATTATGTTGAAAAAGTTCGGGGAGTGGCCAATGTCAAAAATGCGCTTAACTTCGCTGGACAAGTGAGCTTTGCTGAGCTACCCCCGCTCTATACACTTTCCGATGTCATGGTGACAAATGATTCTGGGCCAGGGCATTTTTCAGCAGTGACCCCCTTAAGAACGGTCGTACTATTTGGGCCTGAAACGCCTGCTTTATATGGTTCAGTAGGCAACTCTATTGCCATCACTGCCAATCTTGCATGCTCGCCCTGCGTTAGTGCTGCAAATCATCGTAAAACACCATGCCATGACAACGTTTGCATGCAGGCTATTACTGTTGATCAGGTCTTAGATAAAGTGACCATTCAGCTTGAGAGCGCCGCTCGCGCGAAAGCCCCTTAAGCCCGCATGAGAACGGAGCGTTTTTCTTTAGCAGTTTGGCTTATGCCACTTTTACCAATCGCTCTGGCTTGCTGGCTCTACTTCGGCAATCTACAAACTAGCAGCTTCTTAGCGATTAATCATGCCACCCAGCAATTTCCCGATCTTCTTTGGGCAGGCCTCACGTTTTTGGGTAATGGCTGGGGTATTTTTGCGGTCGCCTTTCCTTTGCTACTATTGGCGCCTCGCTTACTGAGTGCGGGCATCTTGGCTGGAATGATTTCCGCCATTGCCAGCTCCACCCTCAAACCATTATTTGATTTACCCAGGCCAGCGGGAGCCTTAACTGATGGCAGTTTCTATCGCATCGGTGATGCACTGCTTTATAAGGCCTTCCCTTCTGGACATACGCTTACCGCCTTTGCTATCGCCACAGCTTTATATTTTTCGTTAGACAAAAATAAGCGGTCATCACTACTCCCAGTTTTCATCATTGCTAGCTTAGTAGGCCTCTCCAGAATTGCCGTTGGCGCCCATTGGCTTACGGATGTATTGGCGGGTGCCGGTGTAGGATTATGGTGTGGCTTATTGGGAGCCAGCATTGCTCAAGTCATTCCGGGCAATCAGCTACTGCCAAATAAAATTGGTCCCCGCATTGTTGCCTTAGGTGGTATCGCTGCCATCTACGTACTGCTAACCCAAAACCTAGATCTGGACTTAAATCAAATCTTTCAATATCTAGGCGCTGCAGTTATTGCTATCACCTTAGCTTTTTTTATAAAAGCATAGACTCATCAGGCCGCTTAAATGTTCGCACTAGGTCATCATGTTTAGTTATCGCCACGCCTTTCATGCCGGCAGTCATGCGGATATTCTTAAACATCTCACCTTAATTCATTTGGTGGAGTATTTGCAAGAAAAGCCTGGTGCTTTAACGATGGTAGATACCCATGCTGGAGCCGGTATCTACAGTCTTGAGGATGGCTTTGCTGCCGTAAGCAAAGAAGCGGTTGGCGGCATCCTTCGTCTACAAGCATTCGCCCGCCAAGCGAGCGCTACAGGACGTCCCATCGGCAAAAGCCTGCAAAGATATCTCGATTGCATTCTGGCCGAGAACGCTACTGATCAGCTTGGCATCTATCCAGGTTCACCCTTTATTTTGGCGCGCCTTCTCAGACCACAAGATCGCCTTAAACTTTTTGAATTACATC
>CANGEC010000132.1 GCA_947452625.1 Burkholderiaceae bacterium | reverse complement strand
TGATTGGCAAACAGATCTTGTATTGCGGCATGACCCACTTGAGTGATCAGTAAATCTTTCGCATATTGCTCATAAGTAATGCCTGCGCCATCTTGCAATTGTTTCAGGATTTGTGAACTGAGTTTTTTGGGAAAGCGCATGCGTTCAAAGGTGAGGCTGCGAGACATTTCAGCCGCCATGATACGGGCTTGCACTTTAGTAAGCTCATCAACTGGTGGTGGTAGTTGCAAATCACCTACTGCACCTTTGGCGATACCTTCAGCTGCAAATCTGGCGAGCGCTAGCGCAGCAGCGGTTTCTTTTTGCGCCAAGGCCCAATCCGGAGTTTTGCAAATCCCAATGCGCAATTTGCTATGAAGGTCTTCAATTCTGGCAAGCGCATGATCACCGCTCATTGCGGCGACACAGAGGGCGACATCCCCAACGCTTCTACCAAAACAACCTAAAGTATCTTGGCTCGGTGAGAGGCTTTTAACACCTGCTAGGCTAATTTTTCCAAAGCTGGGTTTAAAGCCGACCACTCCACAAAATGATGCGGGACGAATAATCGAGCCTGCTGTTTGACTACCGGTCGCAAGGGGCACCATAAAATCAGCCACAGCTGCAGCAGAGCCACTGGAAGATCCACCGGGGGTATGTTTGGGGTTGTGTGGGTTGGCGGTTCCAGCGCTCTTAAAAGCGGCAAATTCCGTAGTCACGGTTTTGCCCAGGATGATGCCGCCTGCTTGACGCAGTAGGGCGACTGAGACTGCATCACAAGCTGGATAGTGATTGCTATAAATTGGCGAGCCGTAAGAGGAGGGCAGGTCGTAGGTGTCGTACAGGTCTTTAACGCCAATGGGTAGGCCATGCAATAGGCCTTTGATGGAGCCTTTATCGAGCTCTTTGGCGCGCATTAGGGCATTTTCTTTACCTAGGCTAACCCATGCCTTGATGATGTTTTCTCGTTGCCCAATCCGGTCCAGGCAGGCAAGTAGAAGGTCTACCGCCTTGATCTCGCGTTTTGCCAATGCCTGGGCTGCTTGGGATGCCGTCAGGCTTTCTAGATCTTTCATAGGCCCATTCTACTTTTGGTGGCGTATGATCGCAATTCACCTCTATTAATAACCTTTAAAAATACGCAAGATGAAGCAACATTCTGTAAGAGAAGCATGGCTGGAAGACGCTGTACGGCATCTAGAGCCAGTCTTCTCAAAAGCTGGCTATGCCATCCCTCCGGTCCGGGTTTCCTGCGGTTTTCCGGCCTCTAGTAGCCCCAGAACTACCCTTGGCCAATGCTGGCCACGCGAGCGTTCTGGCGGTGGCGTAAATGAAATCTTTATTTCACCCAAGTTGGATGACCCAGTGCAATTATTGGACACCTTGGTTCATGAGCTCTGTCATGCTGTCGACGATTGCTTTAGTGGGCACGGCGAAGACTTCAAGGGCATTGCTCAGACAGTTGGCTTAGAGGGCCCAGCGCGGATGGCGCATGCCACTGAGGAGCTGATGGTAAGACTCATGATGATCAGCCAAGAGCTGGGACCTTATCCACACCAAGCCATCGTTTTTCCGCCCCCACGTCCAAGTAATGCCAGCCGTAGCAAGGCCAAGTGCGGTCAGTGTGGCTATGAGGTGACTCTGTTAAAGCGCTGGGCAAGTTATGGCGCTCCGATTTGCCCTAAGGACAATATTCGGATGCAAGAGGCGGTGCCGGAGACAATTGAAAATACTACTGAGCACGATAGCGAGTCGATCAAGGGTGAAAAATCGAAGGGTGATGAGATTCGCCGGGCAATTAGCTAAGGCATAAACTAGTAAAATCGTTAAATTAATGAGAATAATTTATTTCAAGAGACTAAAAAATGAACGCAAAAAAGATCTTTAAAAACCCAAAAATCGCTGTGATTGCTGGTGATGGTATTGGTAAAGAAGTCATGCCAGAGGGCGTGCGCGCCTTAGAGGCTGCCAGCAGCAAGTATGGCATTGGGATGCAATTTGATTACTTTGATTTTGCGAGTTGCGATTACTACTTAAAGCACGGCAAGATGATGCCCGACGATTGGTTTGATACTTTAATGAAGTATGACGCCATCTTTTTTGGTGCGGTTGGTATGCCGAATGTTTTGCCTGACCATATTTCCCTATGGGGTAGTTTGATCCAATTCCGTCGAGGTTTTGATCAGTACGTTAATTTGCGTCCTGTGCGTTTATTGCCAGGCATTCCTTGCCCCTTAGCAAATCGTAAGCCTGGCGATATTGATTTCTTTGTGGTTCGCGAAAACACCGAAGGTGAATATTCAAGCGTTGGTGGAAAAATGTTCCCCGATACGGATCGCGAGTTTGTGATTCAAGAATCCATCTTTACACGTCAAGGTGTCGACCGAATTTTGCAATACGCTTTTGATTTGGCCCAGAGCCGCCCTAAAAAGCATCTCACTTCAGCAACTAAGTCCAACGGCATTGCGATCACTATGCCCTATTGGGATGAGCGGGTTGAAGCGATGTCCAAGAAATTCGCTGACATTAGAACCGACAAATACCACATTGATATTTTGGCGGCGCATTTTGTGATGAACCCAGATCGTTTTGATGTAGTGGTGGCTAGTAATTTATTCGGCGACATTCTGTCTGATTTAGGTCCGGCATGCACTGGGACGATTGCTGTTGCACCATCAGGCAGTATTAATCCAGAAGGTAAATTCCCATCTTTGTTTGAGCCAGTACATGGCTCTGCACCGGATATTTACGGCAAGATGATTGCTAACCCGATTGGGCAGATTTGGAGCGGCTCAATGATGTTGGATCACTTGGGCTATCCAGAGGCTGGCAAGGCTATTTTTACCGCGATTGAGAAGACTTTAGCGGCTGGCCCAGGTCATGCTCCTTTGACGCCTGATGTTGGCGGTAAGGCAAAAACGGATGATTTGGGTAAGGCGATTGCTGCAGCGATTGAGTAAGCGCAATATTTACTGACCAGTTTGCATTACAGGACTCCACACGGAGTCCTTTTTATTTTTCTTGGTCATCTCTGCCAAAATCTTCTCGTGCAATTCACATTCCTCGCTGCTAGCCTTCAAGAGTTTTAAGTTGCTGGGCAGGGATTTAATATCGCCGGCGGCATTGGTGGCTACCGTGTAGTCAACCAAATCGATCGTGAGATCTTCTTGACCACGGGTCATGGCTAAATAGACTTCAGCTAAAAGCTGGGCATCGAGCAAAGCGCCGTGAAGTGTTCTGTGGGTGTTGCTAATCGCAAAGCGATCGCAGAGTGCATCTAAAGAATTGCGCTTACCTGGAAACATTTGCCGAGCATCTAGCAAGGTATCGGTAATCTTCGCAGCCAGCCCTCTAAAGGGAGGGCGCTTTAGTAGGGCAAATTCATTATCCAGAAAGCCCAAGTCGAAGGCTGCGTTATGAATCACAATTTCAGCGCCATCCACAAATTCGATGAGCTCGTCAACGATGTTGGCAAAGACGGGTTTGTCCGAGAGAAACTCACGTGAGAGCCCGTGAACAGCAAATGCGCCAGCATCAATATCGCGCTCAGGATTAATGTAGTAGTGCAGGTTGCGATCCGTCAAACGACGACCCACCATCTCGACACAGCCAATTTCAATAATGCGATCGCCTGTGGCGGGATTTAAGCCAGTAGTTTCCGTATCTAAGATCACCTGCCGCATTTAAGTGCCCTCAAGTACCGAAGCCGGAATTTCCATCGGACCATTGCCGGCGTACTTATCAAGGTAGAGATAAATGACCGGAGTGATGATCAGGGTCACAAATTGCGAAAAGATCAATCCACCCGCCACGCTAATGCCCAGAGGTTGGCGCAATTCCGCACCAGCACCAATGCCGAATGCAATTGGCAGGGCACCCATCAAAGCAGCAAAGGTCGTCATCATAATAGGACGAAAGCGCAAAATACAGGCTTCACGAATCGCTTTTTCTGGAGTCATGCCTTGATTGCGTTGTGCATCTAACGCGAAGTCAATCATCAAAATCGCATTCTTCTTCACAATACCAATTAACAGCAAGATACCAATCGACGCAACGATGGTTAATTCAAAGCCAAAGATCCGTAGAGAAAGAATTGCACCAATTGCAGCTGATGGCAAGCCTGCCAAAATGGTGAGTGGGTGAATATAACTTTCATAGAGAACACCCAGGAGAATGTAGATCACTCCCAGGGCGGTCAAAATCAAAATGAGCTGACCGGATTGGTTGCTCTTAAATACCGCAGCATCACCACCATAGCTCGTAATGATGGAGGGTGGTAGATCAATTTCTTTGGTGTACGCCTCAATTTTCTTGGTGGCATCACCCAAGAAGACATCGGGGGCCAGGTTAAATGACAGGGTTACCGCCGGAATTTGACCTTGGTGGTTTACGGCAGTAGGTCCGATGCTGCGGGTAAAGCTGGCAAGACTTGAGAGGGGGATGAGCTTATCTGTAGCTCGACCGCGCACGAAAATTTTGTTCAGGTCAGTCTCATACTGACGGTCATCTTCAGAGGCCTCCAGAATGACGTAATAGGTATTGACGGGTGTGTAGATGGTCGAGACCTGTTTCTCGCCATAGGCTGAGTAGAGGGCGGTACGAATATCGGAGATAGAGACACCCGCACTCGCTGCTTTTTCACGATTGATATCAATCTTGACGTTCAAGCCCTTGAGCTGTGAGTCGCTCGTGACATCACGAAACATGGGGTCGGCGCGCATCTTTTGCATCAATTTATCGGCCCATTCATTCACGCCTTCAAATCCAACGCTTTGCAAAATAAATTGGTAGCGACTCTTACTGTTCTTGCCGCCAAGTTGTAAGTTTTGCACCGGACGCATGTACACCTGAAGCCCGGGAATTTCTCTGAACTTGGTACGCAAACCTTCCATCACCTTGGACATCTTCTGGCGCTGAGATTTGTCCTTCAAGATAATGAAAATACGACCAGTATTGGTTCCAGAGCTAGCACCGCCACCCACCACAGAAATAGAACTATCAACGTTCGGATCTGCGTTTACCAAAGCAGCCGCCTGATCTTGGAGGGCTAACATTGCCTTAAAGGAGATATCTTCCGAAGCTTCAGTAGTGGCAAGGATTTGACCGATATCTTCCTCCGGGAAGAATCCTTTTGGACTGTTAATAAACAGAACTACCGTGATCACAAAAGTAGACAAAGCCCCCCACAATACTTTCTTGCGGTTGTGTAACGCCAAATCTAGAAAGTGAATATAGGTCTTGAGCATCCACTCAAAAACGCGATCAAACTTTTTATTGATGGCATATTCCTTGGCGTGCTGACCAGGCTTAGGCAGGAAGCGGCTGCAAAGCATAGGCACAACCGTCAACGAGACAACAGCAGAAACCAGAATGGAAAGTGATACCACGACAGCAAACTCTCGGAAGAGTAAGCCAATTGGGCCCGGCATAAAGAAGAGGGGGATAAATACGGCCACCAAAGAGATCGAAATGGAAATAATGGTGAAGCCAACCTCTTTACTGCCTTTTAAGGAAGCCTTAAGGGGATCCATGCCTTCTTCAACATAGCGCATGATGTTCTCAAGCACCACAATGGCATCATCCACCACCAGTCCAACTGCGAGTGTGATGCCTAGTAGTGAGATGTTATCGAGGCTGTAACCCAAGAAATACAAGAGGAAGAAAGCGCCAATCAATGAAATCGGCAAACTTACTGAAGGAATTACGGTTGCTGAAACATGCTTAAGAAATAGAAAGATCACCAACACCACCAGCAATACTGTTAAGGCTAGGGTGTAGTTCACATCATGAATCGCTTCAATAATCGATAAGGAGCGATCATTCAAAAGTTGCAGCTTGATGGAATCAGGCATTTGCTTTTGCAGCTGCGGCAGCAATTGTTTTACTGAGCGCACTACTTCAACAGTGTTGGCGCTAGGCTGGCGCAAGATCGCAATGGCAATCGAGCGTTCGCCGCCGGCGGTTGCCCAAGTTTTGACATCCTCGTAACTCTCGCTAACCTCGGCAATATCTTTGAGGTAGATCGGCAAACCATTTTTTTGGCTAATAACGAGATCACCAAATTCCTGGGCTTTAACCAGCTGTGGGTTTGCGTAAATTGTGATGGACTGACGTGGACCATCAAGCACACCCACTGGACTATTGGCATTGGATTTATTAATCGCAATG
>CANGEC010000131.1 GCA_947452625.1 Burkholderiaceae bacterium | reverse complement strand
CGCGACTAAATTAAATCTATGAGCGCCACACTTGAGCTAACCGAAGCTCTCATCTCTTGCCATTCTGTAACGCCGGCTGATGGTGGCTGCCAAGATTTAATTGCCAAACGCCTCCAAGCAATTGGTTTTCATACCGAGAGTGTGGTGAGTGGTCCTGAAAATTTCCAGGTAACCAACTTGTGGGCTATTAAAAAGGGTAAGTCCGGCGATCAAGGCAAAGTCTTGGTATTTGCAGGCCATACCGATGTAGTGCCTACAGGCCCATTAGAGAAATGGACAAACAATCCCTTTACCCCAACCATTCGTGACGGCATGCTCTATGGTCGTGGCGCAGCGGATATGAAAACATCCCTCGCTGGTTTTGTGGTCGCTACAGAAGAGTTTGTCACTACACACCCAGATCATCAAGGCACTATTGCTTTCTTAATCACTAGCGATGAAGAAGGTCCCGCTAACGATGGCACAGTAATCATGTGCGATCGCCTGCAAAAACAAGGTCAGCGTTTGGACTACTGCGTTATTGGTGAACCGACTTCAGTTGATCGGCTTGGCGACATGATTAAGAATGGTCGTCGTGGCTCACTGTCAGGCAAGCTCAAGGTGAAAGGTATTCAGGCGCACATTGCCTACCCTCACCTCGGCAAGAATCCAATCCATCTGTCGGCGCCAGCAATTTCTGCATTAGTAGAAACCGAGTGGGACAAAGGTAATGAATACTTCCAGCCCACCAGTTTTCAGATCTCCAACGTGCATGCTGGCACCGGTGCCAATAACGTAATTCCTGGTGAGTTGGTAATCGACTTTAACTTCCGCTTCTCCACCGAGAGTAAGCCAGAGCAACTCCGTGAGCGTCTAGAAAAGATTCTGAAGGATGCTGGTTTAGAGTTTGAGATTGACTGGGTATTGGGCGGTAGCCCCTTCATTACTGGTGACGGCGACTTGGCTGGAGCCCTACGCAAGGCCATCAAAACTGAAGTCAATATTGATACCGAACTCTCTACTACCGGCGGGACCAGTGATGGCCGCTTTATCGCCAAGATTTGTAAAGAGGTAGTTGAGTTTGGCCCCCTCAATGCGACTAGTCACAAGATTGATGAGTGTGTCATTGTTGACGATGTCGTGCCACTCAAAAATATCTATCGCAAGACCCTCGAACAGTTAATCGCTTGATCGATCAATTGCGCACCTGACTTTTCTTCTAAAGAACTCCACATCATGGACCCTGAGTCTCAGCAACATCCTACCGTAAACCAGTGCATCAATCAGATTGCACAAACACTCGAAGCGGCAAAATTACATTACGGCCACGGGGCAATTGATGCCCAAAGTGAAGCTTTGTGGATTGTGAGCAAACAGCTTAATCTCAGCCCCGCAGAAGCTTTGGATCACCTAGATGATGCAATCTCCGATGAGCAACAGCAAAAAGCATCCGCTATTGCCGATACCAGAATCTCGACACGTAAACCACTCGCCTACATCTTAGGTGAAGCCTGGCTCATGGGCGTGCCTTTTTTCTGCAGCGAGCAAAGTATTGTTCCGCGCTCCTGGATTGCAGAACTCATAGTTGATGGTTCACTAGAGACCTGGTTGCCAGCTGATGGCAAAGCGCTTGATCTTTGCACTGGTAATGGCTCGCTAGCAATTCTCTTGGCTATGTCATGCCCAGATATTCATGTGAGTGCGTGCGATATCAGCATGCCTGCACTCTCTGTAGCCGCCCGTAACGTAGATCGTCACGGTCTCAGCTCTCAAGTAGAGCTATTAGATGGCGATCTTTGGGATGCTTTGCCAGAACCCAATGAAGATAACCTTTTTGATCTAATCATCTGCAATCCACCATACGTAAATGCCGCCTCCATGAATGCGCTTCCTGCTGAATATCACGCTGAGCCAGAATTAGCTTTAGCCGGCGGAGACGATGGCATGGACATCATCAGGCGCATCATTGCTGCAGCGCCTGATTACCTATCTGAGCGTGGCGCTATTTTGCTTGAGATTGGCAATGAGTATGAGCACTTCAAAAAGGCATTTCCACAAATTCCAGCAATCTGGATGGAAGTCTCCGCAGGCGAAGAGCAAGTCTTATTGATTCAAGCAGAAGACTTACGCTAAGAAATTAACTGAGCTCAGCAGCAGCAGCAATGGCTTGATCAATTCGCTCCACTGGAATTACTTTCAACCCCGGAATCTTGGTCTTTGGCATATTCGCTTTTGGAATGATGGCCACTGTGAAACCTAATTTAGCAGCCTCTTTCAAACGTTCTTGACCACGAGGACAAGGACGAATCTCACCAGCCAAGCCAACTTCACCAAAGACAATCAACTCTTTTGGCAATGCGCGGTTTCGAATGGATGATTGAATGGCTAGAAGAACAGCTAAGTCAGCAGCTGGTTCAGAAATCTTGACGCCACCTACTGCATTTAAGAAAACATCTTGATCAAAGCAAGCTACACCAGCATGGCGATGCAGTACCGCCAAGAGCATAGCTAAACGAGCTTGCTCTAAGCCAACAGCTAAACGACGGGGATTAGGCACATGCGCCGTATCCACTAAAGCCTGAATCTCTACCAACAAAGGTCTACTGCCCTCTTGTGTAACCAATACACAAGCGCCCGGAACCATTTGCTCATGTTGTGACAGAAAAATTGCTGATGGATTCGTTACGCCGCGCAGACCTTTTTCGGTCATCGCAAATACGCCCAACTCATTGACAGCGCCAAAACGGTTCTTAATCGAACGCACCAAGCGGAAAGAGGAATGCGTATCGCCCTCAAAGTACAAAACGGTATCGACGATATGCTCTAAGACTCTAGGGCCAGCAAGATGACCATCCTTGGTAACGTGCCCGACCATCAGCACACAGATACCGCTTGATTTAGCAGCCCTAGTTAATTGAGCCGCACACTCACGCACCTGCGCTACAGAACCAGGAGCTGAACTTAATACCTCAGAATACAAAGTCTGAATCGAGTCCACCACCAATACTTGTGGCTTCACGGTATCCATAATAGAAATCAGTTTTTCTAACTGAATCTCCGCCAACACTTCAAGCTGTGGCGCATCTAAAGCAATACGCTTTGCACGCAGAGCAATCTGTGCGGCGGATTCTTCACCACTGCTATAGAGCACATTCATGCCAGCAGAACTCATCTCCGCCAATGCCTGCAGCAACAAAGTAGATTTGCCAATGCCGGGATCACCACCTAGAAGCACTACACCGCCTGGAACTAATCCACCACCTAGTACGCGATCAAACTCTTCGACTCCAGTGCTAAATCTTGGCAAGTCTTCAGCGCTAATAGCGGATAACTTTTGTCTTGGTAGTGATTGCGCCAAGCCCTGAAAGCGAGCATTGGATGTCGTCTCAGGCAAACCCTCTTCCAAGGTATTCCAGGCCTGACAAGATGGGCACTGACCCTGCCACTTGGCAGAGGTGCCACCGCAAGACTGGCAGATATAAACCGTTTTGACTTTAGCCAAGAGTTACCTAATGAAATATAAAAAAATAAGTAAATAGAAATTAATCGAGCTGAGTGCCCGCTTTATTTTCTTGTGCGCGCTTAGGGGCATCCTTGCGTCGTTGCTCAAGGTCAGCCGCTCTTGCTGCAGCATCTTTTTGTTTCTGCTCAAACTCACGTTGATTGGCTGCTCGCTCAGCCACTTTTTCGGGTGACGCCCTCTCAGCAGCACGCTTAGCATCTTCTTGAGTCTTTAAACTTTCACGAAGCTTACGCTGCACTTCATGTAAAGCTACTTCTTGCTCACGAATCGGATCGATTTCCTTGCGATAGTCTGCGCGAGCACTTCTCAGACAAGAATTGACCCAGTAATTCTGGTAGCACTCAGAGGATGCTTTGCCCCAGCGGAACTTAGCCCACTCACGCTGAAGCTCTAATTCTTGCTCAATCTTATCCAACTGCTCGACTTCAGCCTCTTCCGCTGGAGTGGCTAGCGCAACACCACTCAAGGATGTGACAAACAAAAATATCGAAATCAATATTTTTGAGCGGATAGAAAGCATTTTTCTCAAATCTCTACCTTCGCGCCCAACTCAACCAAGCGATTTGCAGGAATCTTAAAGAAGTCTGACTGACGTCCAGCGTTCTGATACATCCAGCAGAATAATTTTTCGCGCCAAATAGCCATGCCAGGAATTTCAGTAGAGACGATGGTGTCGCGCGACAAGAAGAATGAAGTATTCATTAAATCAAACTTCAAATCGGAGGATTTTTCAATTAACTCAATAATTTGACCCATGTCTGGCGTTTCATTGAAGCCGTATACCGCACGCACAACGTAGATGCCATTGCCAAGGTCGCGCAAGGTAATGCGCTCACTATCTTTTACATATGGCACATCCCAAATACTAACCTTCAGGAAAAAGACTCTCTCGTGCAATACGTGGTTGTGCTTCAAGTTATGCAAGAAAGAAACTGGTACGTAATCAACATGGGCTGTCAAGAAAACAGCTGTGCCTTCTACACGATGCGGAGGATGCTGCATCAAAGCCTCAATAAAGCTTTTAAGCTCAATACCGTTATTCATCGCGTTGTGGCGCAAAATCTTACGTCCTTGATACCAAGTCATTAGCAATAAGAAGCATGCGGCACCGAGTAGCAACGGGAACCAGCCGCCTTCCATAATCTTTAAAAGATTAGCGGTTAAGAAAGCTAAATCCACCACTAAAAAAGCACTAATAACCAAAGTGACTAATAGCGTATTCCAACGCCATACCACGCGCATCACAATAGCGGCCAAGAAAGTCGTTACGATCATCGTAGTTGTAACAGCGATACCGTATGCAGCCGCTAAATTTTCAGATTTCTTAAATGCTAGGACCACGGCGATTACCAGAATCAATAGAGCCCAATTCACCAGGGGCATGTAGATTTGGCCAATTTCTCTATCAGAGGTATGACGCACCTTCATGCGCGGCACAAAACCTAACAAAATAGCTTGACTAGTCATCGAGAAAGCGCCAGAAATCACCGCTTGAGAAGCAATCACCGTTGCAGCAGTGGCCAGTATCACCAACGGAAATACCAAGAATTCGGGCACCATTAAGAAGAATGGGTTGGTAATAGTTTCGGGGTTACTTAAGAACATCGCACCCTGCCCAAAGTAATTCAAGAGCAAGCAAGGCATGACAATAAAAAACCAACCCATACGAATAGGCTTGAGTCCAAAGTGACCCATATCGGCATATAAAGCTTCAGCACCAGTCAACACCAGGAAGACTGCGCCCAAAACAATAAAGCCTTGTAGCGAGTGCTCAATCAAGAAGCGAATAGCAAATAGCGGATTAATGGCAGCAAAAATTGCTGGATTTTGAATAACCTGATGCACTCCCATCAATCCAATTGCAATAAACCAGACCATCATGATCGGGCCAAAAAGCTTGCCAACCAAATCAGTTCCGGTCTTCTGAATAAAAAAGAGGATGACTAGAATAAAAATAGTAATTGGTATGATGTAACGCGTTAAATCACTGGATATCACCTCAAGACCTTCAACAGCAGAAAGCACAGAAATTGCTGGGGTAATGATGGCATCACCGTAGAACATACAGGCGCCGAACACACCCGCCATAATGATTAGAAGTGAACGCTTAGAATTGACAGGGGCCGTTCTTAAAGCTAGAGCCATCAGCGCCAAAATACCACCCTCACCATGATTGTTTGCGCGCATCACGAATAAAACATACTTCAGCGACACCACAATTGCAAAAGCCCAAAAAACCATCGAGATCACACCATAGACAGCATCCGCGGAAAACGGAATGCCGTGATCGGGGCTAAAACATTCTTTTAACGCATACAAGGGGCTTGTGCCAATGTCTCCGAAGACCACGCCGATAGCAGCGAACATAAGGGAGATCGAGGCGCCCTTCTTGTGAGGATGATCCTCTCGAGAAATCTCTACTGGCCGTAATAAGGATGATTCTGAAAACTCAGGATTGCTAACTGACATTAATAAACCTTAGCGTGATGTTGCGTGGCAATATGTTACTCCTTGCGGGCAGTGATTAAAACGAGAATTTCTTCGATAAAACGCCTTATTTATGCGTTATTTACAGGAATATCTCGACAGGGACCCCCAAAAAATGGTAGAATTTCAGCTTCAGACGCGGGGTGGAGCAGTCTGGCAGCTCG
>CANGEC010000130.1 GCA_947452625.1 Burkholderiaceae bacterium | reverse complement strand
TCGTTATAATTACTTTTTCCAACAGAGCTTAAGCGATGACCAAATACGTTTTTGTCACTGGTGGTGTGGTTTCTTCTTTAGGGAAAGGAATTGCAGCTGCCTCGCTTGCCGCGATTCTCGAATCCCGCGGCCTGAAAGTCACCCTCCTAAAATTAGACCCCTATATCAACGTTGACCCCGGGACCATGAGTCCTTTGCAGCATGGTGAGGTATTTGTTACTGAAGATGGCGCTGAAACAGACCTAGATCTTGGTCACTATGAGCGCTTTGTATCTGCGAAGATGCGCAAGAGCAATAATTTCACCACTGGGCAGATTTATGAATCCGTCATCAGCAAAGAGCGCCGTGGGGAGTATTTGGGAAAAACGGTTCAGGTCATCCCCCATATCACCAATGAAATTCAGGCCTTTGTAGAACGTGGCGCTAAAGCAAGCCATGATGGCAAAGCCGATATTGCGATCTGCGAAATTGGCGGCACAGTTGGTGATATTGAATCGCTTCCATTTTTAGAGGCTGCAAGACAAATGAGTTTGCGGCTGCCGCTGCATAGCTGCGCTTTTGTGCATCTCACCTTAGTGCCTTACATCAGTAGTGCCGGTGAACTAAAAACCAAACCTACCCAACACTCTGTACAAAAATTGCGTGAGATAGGCATCATGCCTACAGCCTTATTATGTCGGGCTGATCGACCCATTCCCGAAGATGAGCGCGCCAAGATTTCGCTTTTTTCAAATGTGCGTGAAGAGGCTGTGATTTCTGTTTGGGATGTCGACACGATTTACAAAATTCCTGAGATGCTTCATGCACAAGGAATGGACGATCTGATTTGCCGTGAACTCAATATCGAGGCAAAACCTGCTGACCTTTCTGTGTGGGCCAAGCTGGTTTATGAAATGGCTAACCCACAACATGAAGTAACCATCGGCATGGTAGGTAAGTATGTGGAGCTCACTGAGTCTTATAAATCATTGATTGAAGCCTTGCGTCATGCAGGTATTCACAATCACACACGCGTCAACATTACTTATATAGATTCAGAACAAATTGAAAAAGACGGTGTGGATTGTTTAGCTCGGCTCGATGCTATCTTGGTGCCGGGCGGCTTTGGTAAGCGCGGTACAGAAGGCAAGATTGCAGCAATTCGCTATGCTCGCGAAAACAAAGTACCTTATTTAGGTATTTGCCTAGGTATGCAACTGGCAGTGATCGAATTTGCGCGCCATGTAGCTAATATTGCCCATGCGAATAGCACTGAGTTTGATCCTGAGACCGAACATCCTGTAGTGGCCTTAATTACCGAATGGCTTGATCGTGAAGGACGTGTTGAAAAGCGTACAAATGATTCAGACTTGGGCGGCACAATGCGTCTGGGTTCGCAGCGTTGCCCAGTCAAAGAGAACACTTTGGCGCACCGTATTTATGGTGCTGAAGTGAATGAGCGTCATCGTCACCGCTATGAGGTGAATAACGCCTATGTACCGCGCCTGGAAAAATCAGGTTTGGTCATTTCAGCTAGAACACCTAATGAATCCTTGCCTGAGATGATGGAATTGCCAAGCAATATGCATCCATGGTTTTTTGGTGTGCAATTTCACCCTGAATTTACTTCCACCCCGCGTGATGGGCATCCCTTGTTCTCTGCATTTATTAGGGCTGCTCTGACGCACCAGGATGCCACCATGCAGAAATCTGCTTAAGGAGGGTGTATGAGTACATTTAAGCTCTGCGGCTTTGATGTTGGACTAGACCAACGTTTTTTTCTGATTGCAGGACCTTGCGTGATTGAATCAGAGCAGTCGGCTCTGGATATTGCTGGCCAGTTAAAAGAAATTACCTCGTCGCTGAATATTCCCTTTATCTACAAATCTTCTTTTGATAAAGCGAATCGCTCATCTGGCACCTCGTTTCGGGGTTTGGGTATGGAAAAGGGTCTAGAGATCTTGGCAAAGGTAAAGCGTGAGATTGGCGTACCTGTCTTGACAGATATTCATGACATTAGTGAAATTGCGGCAGTGGCACAAGTGGTGGATGTCTTGCAGACCCCTGCATTTCTCTGTCGCCAAACGGACTTCATTCGAGCTTGTGCGCAAAGCGGCAAACCGGTTAATTTTAAAAAAGGGCAGTTTCTATCACCCCATGAAATGCTCAATGTGATTGAAAAAGCCCGAGTTGCGGCTGCTGAAATGAATCTCCCTGATCAATTTATGGTGTGTGAGCGGGGCGCCTCTTTCGGCTATAACAATTTAGTCTCTGATATGCGTAGCTTGGCTATTCTGCGTGAATCCAAAGCGCCAGTCGTCTTTGATGCAACTCACTCGGTACAACTGCCAGGCGGTCAAGGTAATGCAAGCGGTGGACAACGTGAATTTGTCCCTGTTTTGGCGCGTGCTGCAGTAGCTGTGGGTATTAGCGGCTTGTTTATGGAGACCCACCCAGAGCCAGCAAAGGCACTTTCTGATGGCCCAAATGCTGTGCCATTAAATCGCATGCGTGAGTTGCTTGAATCGTTAGTCGCCATTGATGCGACCGTTAAAAAATCAGGCTCTTTTTTAGAAGACAGTCTTAAGTAATTTACCTATTCATTTTTGTTTTGAGGAGAAGTTAGATGAGCGCTATTGTTGACATCATCGGTAGAGAAATTCTGGATTCACGTGGAAATCCCACAGTCGAGTGCGATGTCTTGCTTGAGTCGGGTGTCATGGGTCGTG
Organism: Burkholderiaceae bacterium; assembly: GCA_947452625.1. Classification (GTDB taxonomy): domain Bacteria; phylum Pseudomonadota; class Gammaproteobacteria; order Burkholderiales; family Burkholderiaceae; genus Polynucleobacter. The sequence continues at coordinate 3,537 of CANGEC010000130.1, read as the reverse complement.
CTGCGGTTCCGTCTGGCGCTTCGACCGGCTCCCGGGAAGCTATTGAATTGCGTGATGGTGATAAAGCGCGTTATCTCGGTAAAGGCGTTTTAAAGGCGGTGCAGAACATCAATATTGAAATCGCAGAATCAATCTTGGGTTTAGATGCAACCGAACAGGCCTTCTTGGACCACACTTTGAATGAACTCGATGGTACTCACAATAAGGCGCGCCTTGGAGCCAATGCGACTCTAGCCGTTTCAATGGCTGTAGCGCGCGCTGCTGCAGAAGAAGCCGGACTGCCGTTGTATCGCTATTTTGGTGGCTCAGGTTCTATGCAGCTACCCGTGCCTATGATGAACATCGTTAATGGCGGCGCTCATGCAAACAATAGCTTAGACATACAAGAGTTCATGATCATGCCGGTGGGTGCGCGCAGCTTCCGCGAGGCCTTGCGCTGTGGCGCTGAAATCTTCCACGAGTTAAAAAAGATTATTGGCGCACAGGGAATGCCAACGACTGTCGGCGATGAAGGTGGTTTTGCACCCAACTTCAAGAGTAACCATGAATGCCTACAGACCATCATGAAAGCGATTGAAGGTGCAGGCTATCAAGCAGGCGAAGATGTTTTGTTGGCTCTTGATTGCGCAGCCAGCGAGTTCTACAAAGAGGGTAAATATCACCTATCTGGTGAAGGCTTGCAACTGACTTCCAGCGAGTTTGCTGATTACCTTGGTAACTTAGCCGATCAATTCCCAATTGTGTCAATTGAAGATGGCATGCACGAAGGCGACTGGGATGGTTGGGCTGATATCACTCGGAAATTAGGCAAGAAAATTCAGCTTGTCGGTGATGACCTATTCGTGACTAACACTCGCATTCTCAAAGAAGGCATTGAGAAAGATATTGCCAACTCAATCCTCATTAAGATCAATCAAATCGGCACCCTAACTGAAACTTTTGCAGCTATCGAGATGGCTAAACGCGCCAACTATACGGCTGTCATTTCTCATCGTTCCGGCGAAACAGAAGACAGTACGATTGCTGACATCGCTGTGGGCACCAATGCCGGTCAAATTAAAACGGGTTCATTGTCTCGCTCAGATCGTATTGCGAAATACAACCAACTATTGCGCATTGAAGAAGATCTGGGTGATGTAGCCAGCTATCCTGGTAAATCAGTTTTCTATAACCTGAAGCGTTAATTTCACTAGTCACTGAGTCACGCAGAGATATGCGCATTGTCATCTACTCTATGCTGGTATTGCTAATAGCAATTCAGTACCCCCTGTGGCTAGGGAAGGGTGGATGGCTTAAGGTTTATGAGATGGAAAGGCAGCTTGAGCTACAAGAGGCTAAAAATGGTGCACTGAGTCTGCGCAATGCCAAGCTGTCTGGTGATGTTAAAGACTTAAAGGATGGGACGCGCGCCATTGAAGAGCGCGCTAGGGTAGAGCACGGGATGATTAAAGAGGGTGAGTTCTTTGTGCAAATCCTACCCAATGATAAAAATAGCTCTACAACCCAAGGCGAAGGCCTGAAAAGCCTGAGCCCTCAATAAGTCTTAATGGCCGCTTGATGCTGGACGAGTGGCATCGCTCAATAGATCGGTTTTAAAGACTTGACGACAATCCACTGCATCAAAGCGATATAACTTGCCACAAAAGTCGCAAGCAGTCTCTACGATACCTTGTTCAGCAAGAATATCCTCAACCTCTGCTTCCCCCAGCATTCTTAATACATCGGCAACTTTAGTGCGCGAACAACGACAGGAAAATTGAATTTTTCTTGCTGGAAAACTGCGTACGCCATACAGAGTGGATTCTTCCAAAAATAGGCGACGCAAAATGGTTTCAGGGGGAAGGGTCAACAACTCCTCATCCGTAATAGTTTCACCTAGTGCCTGAATGCGATTCCAACCTTCGGCTGCTTCTTGTGGATCAAGATTGGCATGCCCACCAGAATTTGGCAATCTTTGTAACAACAAACCGCCCACATGGGTGTCATTCGAGCTTAGCCAAATTCTGGTGTCGAGTTGCTCAGAATTCTGCATATACAAGGCAATTGCCTGGGCTGCGCTAGTGACCGGTCTAATGACGGCGCCAGCATGATCTTGAAGCGCTACGATGCCTTGATACGGAGGTTGTCCGGGCTCTCTGTTTGTGGGGTCGAGTGTAATCACCAGGCGGCCTGAATGACTGGCATCAAGCAATTCCCCTAAACTAGCATCATCGGCGATATCTGCAGCATCTACAGATAGCTTTACAGTGGCCCGCATCGACAAATCAGACTTACATTCAACCACCAGCAACTGAATGGGACCCTTACTTTGGGCCTGAATAATCAGGGTTCCATCAAACTTTAGACTGGCACTCAGAAGGGTGGCTGCGCCAACAAAATCCCCCAAAATCTTGCGAATCGCAGGTGGGTCGTTGCGCCTCTCTAAAACAGCCTGCCAGGCAGTACTAATAGAGACAATTTCACCCCGCACGGGGGCGCCATCACACATAAAAACGAGTAGTTCATTCATAGGAGGAAAGTATCCACTTTTTTAAAAATTCTGGGTAGATTTGCTTGACCTGAGATAATAGGCCTTATGCATATTCGTACACGCTTCGCCCCTAGTCCCACGGGCTTCATCCATCTGGGCAACCTCCGTAGCGCTTTATATCCCTGGGCTTTTGCCCGCCACAATAAGGGGGACTTTATTCTGCGGATTGAGGATACCGATTTAGAGCGTTCTACTCAAGAGGCGGTAGACGTCATTATTGAAGGTATGGCTTGGTTGGGTCTAGACCTTGACGAGGGGCCGATCTACCAAATGCAGCGGATTGATCGTTATCGTGAAGTGATTAAGCAAATGCTGGATAGCGGCTTAGCCTATCCTTGCTATATGAGTGAAGAAGAACTCAATCGTTTGCGGGACCAGCAAATGGCTAACAAAGAGAAACCTCGCTATAACGGTTTGTGGCGCCCTGAGTCAGGCAAAACTTTGCCGCCAATACCAGATGGGGTATTACCAGTAATTCGCTTCAAAAACCCTATTGGTGGTTCGGTAATTTGGGATGATGCGGTTAAAGGTCGAATTGAAATTAGCAACGATGAACTAGATGATTTGGTGATCGCTCGGCCGGATGGCACGCCTACCTATAACTTCTGTGTTGTTGTGGATGATCTCGATATGAAAATCACTCATGTTATTCGAGGCGATGATCATGTCAATAACACCCCAAGACAAATTAATATTATGAAAGCGCTTGGTGGATCACCACCAGTCTATGCGCATTTGCCAACAGTCTTAAATGACTCTGGTGAGAAAATGAGTAAACGGAATGGCGCCATGAGTGTGCGCGATTATCAAAAGGCTGGTTATTTGCCTGAGGCTATTCTCAACTACTTGGCACGTCTTGGTTGGTCACATGGTGATGCCGAAGTATTTTCAAAAGAGCAATTTGTAGATTGGTTCGATCTTGACAATTTGGGTCGCTCACCAGCTCAGCACAATCCTGAAAAATTGCTGTGGTTAAATCATCAATACATTCAAAATTCAGATCCAGT
>CANGEC010000129.1 GCA_947452625.1 Burkholderiaceae bacterium | reverse complement strand
GTTCATTTGAGCGCCCATGGTCTTAATTTTTTCTTGAATCATGTTGCTCTTTAGAACCGAAGAAATATCTTGCGCGATGTTTTGACCCAAAGATCGTGTCATTGATTTTGGACCAAAAACTCCAATCCATGTCGAAGTCTCAAACCCAGCGAGTGAACTCACCCCAGATTCTGCAATGGTGGGAATATCGCTGGCTAGAGCTGATCTTTGTAAGCCGCTCACGCCCAAGGCTCTAAATTTACCTGCCCTGATGTGAGGCATGGTTGAATTTAAATCTCCAAACATGAGTTGAGTTTGATTTGAAAGGGTAGCTAAAACTGCAGGAGCCGAGCCTTTAAAAGGAATATGGGTCATTTGGATACCACTTACCGATTGTAGAAGTGCCATGCCCATGAAGGGAGTCGTTCCTGTCCCACTGCTCGCAAAACTCAAGCGACTGGGTTGGCGTTTTGCATACTCAATCAAGTCTTGCACTTTATAGATGGGAAGAGAGGGATGAACGACCAAAAAATTTGGGATTGACATCACCCTGACTATGGGTTTTAAGTCACTCAAAGGATCAAAGGGCAAAGTATTCAGGGCCGGTGTGATGGTGATGGCGTTCGAAGTGATCAAAAGAACAGATCCATCGGGATTGTTCTTGGCTACAAAATCTGCTGCAATGTTGCCATCCGCGCCTGGTTTGTTCTCAACCAACACCGCTTGATGCCAATGTTCCCCAAGAGCAGCAGCTATAAAGCGTGCACTTGTATCCACGGAGCCTCCAGGCGCAAAAGAGACGATGAGTTTGACTGGTTTGCTTGGGGAGAAGGACTGAGCACAGGTCAATATGTGCCAAGTGCCAATCGATAAGCATAAAACAAATCTCAAACAAAGTATAGAAACGGGCCGCATATCTTTATCCTTAAATGATTCATTTCAATTGAATTCAACTGGGCTTGGTTTGACCTGTGCGCTTATTCAGCTTGAACGCCAGCCTCGCGAAGGGTGCGAGCATATACTTGAAGTTGTTCGGCCGTAAAGATCTCCAGCTCTTTGGGTGTGGAGCCTTGTACAAAAAATTGCTGTGCTTCAAGTTTTTCTCGAACGTCTGATCGGGATAGGACATGCCCCATCTCTTTGGCCAGTTGATCCACAATGGCTTGAGGCATACCTGGAGGGCCGTAAAGGGCGGCCCAAAGAGAGATCGAGAACTTGGGGAGTCCAGCCTCAGCCATGGTCGGTACCTCTGGCGCGCCAGGACTGCGCTGCGGGAGGGTGGTTGCTAAAACCTTTAATTTTCCCTCTCTGGCGTAAGCCTGAGCAGTGGTTGGTGTCGCAAACATGACTTGAATATTGTTCGACACCAAGTCAATGAGGGCTGCTGGCTCACCTTTGTAGGGCACGTGTACGAGCTTTAAGTTTCCTGCAAGAGACAAGGTTTGCGCCATGGCAACGATTCCCCCCGTGTTCCCTGTCGCGTAATTGAGTTTGTTGGGGTTGGCTTTTGCATAAGCAATGAAGTCTGCTAAGTTGACGATAGGCAGTTTGGCATTGACCCATAAGAAAGAGGAATACCGTCCAATCAGTGTGATGGGCGTGAAATCCTTGATGGGGTCATAGGGTGGGGTTTTTCTTAAAGCGGGTACTGCTGCCATGGGGCTATTGGTTCCAAAAAGGAGGGTGTATCCATCTGGGGCCGCATGACTGACCTCTGAGGCAGCAATGGCACCATCTGCACCCACCTTGTTGTCTACCAGGATATTTTGTTTGAGATTGGCAGAAAGCTCAATGGCGAGAATTCGAGCGACCGTGTCTGTTGCGCTTCCTACAGGTAAAGGTGCAATGAGTCTTAATGGCTTGTTTGGGTAAGTTTGGGCATGAAGCTCCATTGCGCATACCAAAAAGACAGACCACAACAAGAATAGAAATTTTTGAACATATATCATGGTTGGTTCCTAAAGGTACGGGTGTTTAAGTGATGACACCTAGTTTTGTGTAATGATGGAGTTCTTGAGCATTGAGCCAAGCAGATAAAGCGTCACGTGTATTTTTTGCATTGATGCTCTCAGGTGGTGTTGGTAACCCAAGCGGTGTTCGATCGAATCTGGGAAAAGCATTGGGTTGCAAAACGCCATCAACTTCAACAATGGTTTGACGCTCAGCCATATGAGGGTGAGTATGCGCTTGATCAAAAGAGAGGACAGGTGCAAAGCAGACATCTGTGCCTTCAAGTAAGTTGCACCACTCTTGTTGGGTTTTTGTTTTGAAGATATCGGTCAAGACCTGTTTCATGCGTGGCCATTCTTTGGCATCCATTTGGTTGCCAAAGGTATTTTTGTCAATTCCCAATTTCTCTAACAGCAAATCATGAAACCGAGCTTCAACTGGCGAGATGCTGATGAAGCGTTGATCAGCACATTCGTAGACGTTGCAAAAGTGGGATCCAGAATCAATTGAATTACTCCCTCGTTCCTTGGACCACATGCCTGCGGCCATGAACCCATAAAACATGGTGGACAAGGAGGACACGCCATCCACAATGCTTGCATCCACCACTTGGCCCAGCCCCGATCGTTGAGCTTCCAACGTTGCTGCCAGGACTCCCATGGCCAAGTAGAGTGCACCACCGCCAAAATCTCCTAGTAAATTCAGTGGAATGGATGGAGATTGGCTTTTTTGTCCAATTGCGTTAAGCGCTCCAGTCAGCGCGATGTAATTCAAATCGTGACCAGCCGCCTGAGACAGTGGTCCATCTTGTCCCCAACCGGTGATGCGTCCGTATGCCAATTTTGGGTTGACTTTATGGCAACTTTCTGGCCCTAAGCCCAAGCGTTCCATGACACCTGGTCGAAACCCCTCGATCAAAATGTCCGCGTTCTTGACCAAATCAAGAACCAATGCAATGCTGTCGGCATTTTTTAAATCTAGGCCTATGGTTCGTCTGGATCTTTTTAGCAGGTCAAACTTTAAAGGGCGTTTGAGGCCTAAATCGATTTCTTGTAATCGATCAATTCGAATGACCTGTGCCCCCATTTCAGCCAATAACATGGCACACATGGGGCACGGTCCAAGCCCAGCCATTTCAATCACTTTAAGGTGTGCGAGAGGACCCATGTATTGGTTTTTTGATAAAAGTTTTTGATAAAGGCTGCGGGGGACGAGACGTCAGTGAATACAAAAATATGGCTTCATGGCATGTAAAAACCACCCGTTAAATCAAGCACTGAACCCGTCATAAAGTCAGCATCCGTGCTGGCCAAAAAAGAAACAGCCCCCACCACATCTTGTACGTCTCCCACTCGCTTCAAAGGGCTTCTAGAGCGATAAATTTCTTCAACTTCCTTGGACTTGGCATATGTGGCGGCCATGGAGGTTTGAATTTTTCCGGGTGATACGCAATTGACGGTTATACCAAACTCGCCGACCTCACCGGCCAGGACTCTGGAAAATCCAATAATCCCAGCTTTGCTGGCGGAGTAATGCGCACTGGCAAACCCCGTAAACATTCGACCCGCTTGGGAACTCATGTTGATGATTCGACCCCAAGCAAGAGGTTTCATGAGTGGCAGGGCGTACTTGCATGTGTAAAAAGCGCCTGTCAAATTGATGGCAATTGTTTGCAACCATTGCTCCGATGGCGTCGTCTCTACAGTGGGTTTCTCGCCATTGAGTCTTGGAGATATACCTGCGTTGTTCACGAGAACATCCAGTCTTCCAAACCGGTCTTTGATGCGTGTGAACATGTCTTCTACACTTTGTTCATTGGACACATCAGCGCTCACGCCAAAGACGCGCTCTGCTCCAATTTGTTTGCCCATGGATTGAGTCGCCTCCAAGACGGCCTCTTTTTGACTTGAATTTAAGATGATTTTGTAGCCATCTTGGCCAAGGCGTTGAGCGACTGCCAAGCCGATACCTCGGGTTGATCCTGTGATCAATGCAACTTTTTCAGTTTGTGGCTTCATTTTGTATGGTCGACTGAGTGACTCACTCCATCTTGGTGCCTGTTTCTTTGACGACCGGACCCCATTTATTCATTTCAGACTTTATGAATTGAGCTGTTTTTTCAGGGGTGAAGCCCACACTTGGGTCAACGGCGATTGCTTCAAGTTCTTTTAAAAAGGTCTGATCGCTAAAAGATCTTTCAATGGCTTTGTAAAGTGTCTCAATCACTGAGTTGGGACATTTTGCAGGGGCTAAAAGCAAGCCCGATGTGCCTGAGGTGAACTTGGTAAACCCCTGTTCGATCGCTGTGGGAATGTCGGGTGCTGATTTAGAACGTGTTGTTCCAGTCATTGCCAGCACTTTTAATTTTCCTTGCTTGTGGTAGGGGTAGGTCGTACTAAAGGAGTCTGAAATAATGGCTACATGGCCAGCCAGCACATCTTGGATGGCGGGACCGCCTCCTTTGTAGGGGATGTGAACAATATCCAAGTTCCCAGCGATTTGTTTAAAGAGTTCCGCTGTTAAATGAGCAATTCCTCCAGCACCAGCAGAGGCGTAGGACAGTTTTCCGGGTTGCTGTTTCGCCAACATGGCCAATTCGTTGAGATTGTTCACGCCAAGAGATGGATGAACGGCCAATGAAAAGGGTTGCGTACCCAAGAGTGCAATGGGTGCAAAGTCCTTGATTGCATCGTAGCTTGGATTGCTCATGGTAAAGGGGTTGATGGCATGGGTGCCAGTTGTCCCTATGAGCAAGGTGTAACCATCCGGGTTGGATTGAGCTACTTCTGCGCAACCAATTGCACCGGCTGCACCAGCTCGGTTGTCAACGACCACACTGACGCCCAGTAAATGGGTCAATCGTTGTGCGACTCGACGACCCAATATATCCGTTGAACCACCAGGTGCAAAAGGGACCACCAAGCGGATAGATTTATTGGGAAATTGACCTTGAGCATAAGACACCGAGTTCGTGTTCCACAAGTTCGCACCCAAGCAAGCAGCCAATGCCTTGATGACATAACGGCGAGGTAGGGGAGGTGTCTTTTTGTTAAAACGCATAGTTAAATGATGGTGATCTCTTGAATTTCAGCGTCATTGAACCCAAACTCTTGCAACACCTCAAATGTGTGCTCGCCCAAAGTCGGCGGGGGTGTTCGGATTTGGCCAGGAGATGCAGAATATTTGACGGCAATTGAGGGCGTGACCATATCCCCCGCTAAGGGGTGAGTGTAGTGGTGAAAAAATCCAGAGTCCTTGAGATACGGATCGGTTGGTAGATCGGCCAGCATTCTTACTTTGCCATTGGGGACATCTGAACGATCTAAAACCTCCCTCCAATAGGCGGTGGTGTTCGTTTTGAGTTTGTTGGCCACAAACGCATAAAGTTCTGGAAAATGCAAGGAGCGGTCTACGAGTTTTGCAAAACGTGGATCTGAAGCCATTTCTGGCTGACCAAGCGCCCCAAAGAGTCGTTTCCACTGATCATCGCTGGTGGCCATGAGGCATACATACCCATCTTGTGTTGCAAAGGGTTTGCGATCTTTCATCAAGGCGCGCTGATAGCCCAATTCACCTTGTGGATTGTCGAATTGGGCTGTCCAAAGGTGTTCAATCAAGTTAAAGGAGAGGACGCTTTCAAGCATTGGAACCTCCACCTCTTGACCTTGACCTGTTTTTTCGCGGTGGTACAAAGCCATGGCGACAGAAGAGGCCAGAACATAACCACAAAACTTATCGCAAAAAGCCATTGGGAAATAATAAGGCTCTCCGTGAAAGAGGTGATTGATGCCGCCAATGCCACTCTCACCTTGAATCACGTCATCATAAGCTGGACGTTCCGCGTCAGTTCCGTTGGAGCTGTAGCCCTGACCCGCTGCATAAACAATGCGTGGATTGATACTGCTGATATCCTTGTAGGAAATACCTAAGCGCTCAGTCGCACTTCTTCGCATGCTATGAATGAAAACATCGCAGTCCTTCACCATCTTGTACAGCGCTTGGAGTGCTTTTGGATTTTTAAGATCTAGCACCACTGAGCGCTTGTTTCGGTTCATGCCCAAAAAAAGAGCTGACATTTTTTCATGGCGTTGTGGACCAATGTCCCTGTTCATGTCCCCACTTGGAGACTCTACCTTGATCACTTGCGCACCCATGTCGCCCATGATCTGAGTTGAAATTGGACCCAAAATGAATTGGCTTAAGTCCAATACTTTAATGCCTGCAAGTGGCCCACTGACAGGGTTTTCGGATTTGGCTGAGGATTCGAACTTACTCATGAACGGAGTCTGATTTGCATTTGATCATTCGAAGTGGCGTGTAAGTGAGCACCGTCACCCCGTGTTGATTGATGAC
>CANGEC010000128.1 GCA_947452625.1 Burkholderiaceae bacterium | reverse complement strand
TTGTGGTTGCGCTTGTGAATTCTGTAAAAGTAAATTCAACATGGCCCCCTGTAATGGTGTTGCATGATTAGGGTTACCAAAGTATGTAATCAACTTCTGGGTATCTGAGACACTCACAATCTGCTGCAATTTCGAAATAGTGATCTTGAGTTGCTCTGCAGCCACATCGGCATGCTTAGACAGAAACTCAAGATTAAACTCCTTCGAATTAGCTTGCTGCTCTTTTTTATCGGTAGACTGCTCAAGACCCATATCCACCTTGGCCTTTTCCAGTAGGCGGTTAAGCTCATCTTTGGAAAGGTGAAGCCTCTTCGCTTCTGCTTCAATTAACTCTTGCTCATCTGGAGAAATTATTCCATCTTCTAGCATGCTATAGAGCTCGGTCATCATAGATTCGCGATCTATGCGCAACTGATCACTTAATGCTGAGGATAGAATCGCAGCTGGGATGGCAAAAATACCAATACCCAATAAAGCCAAAACAATAGTCATGGCGCGACCAGCTGGCGTAATTGGAGAGATATCACCATATCCGACACTGGCAAGCGTAACAACAGACCAATAAATCGACTGGGGAATATTTTCAAATTTATCTGGCTGGGCCTCATGCTCAAACAGATAGCCCAAGCATGCAGCCAACATGACCAATAACATCATGATGAATGCAGAGGCCTTCATGACCGGCCACTCTCTTTTAATCACAATAAACAATGATTGAGTAGCCCCAGAGTAACGAGCCAACTTCAATAAACGCATTAACCTGAAAACTCGCAAGAAACGCAAGTCAAAGAGGTGGTGCAGAATGCTCTCTAGGTAAAAAGGCAGAATGGCCAATAAATCAATCACATTGGTTGGATTTTTAGCACTCCGCAAGCGCCCAGACAACCAAGCTTTGTACTTAGGATCCTCCGTGCAGCTATAGAGCCTCATCAAATACTCAGTAGAAAATACCGCCACCGCAATGACATCTAAAATAATAAATTCAGTGTGTAGGTAGTAGTTGACACTTTGAACAGACTCTAAAATCACCGCCAATACAGAAATAATGACCCAGAGGACAATAAAAAAATCAAAGATGTGATGCAAATGACCGCTGGTTGGCGTGTCGTTCACCAAAGCATAAATTTTGTAACGGAATGATTTACCCTTATTTTTTTCAAGAAACTCGCGCACTGCTGGAGTCAGCGCTCTAAATAACTTAAAGAGTCGTAACAAGCGTAATGCCCTGAGCACACGTAAATCAGCCTCAAAGAATGTCCCCAAATAGAATGGCAAAATTGACACTAAATCAATTAAGGCGAAAGGACTCTTAAAAAAAGCAAGTCGCGGAATTTTTGCTGACTTAAAAGCGGGATTCTCTGGAGCAACGTAGGCTCGTAAGATGTACTCAATCGTAAAAATGATCAGCGATATAACGTCAAAAAAATGAAAGATATTTTGCCGGGTATCGTAAATAATAGGGATATGCTCAAGCACCAGACCTGCCATATTGAGCACGATTACATAGGTGATGAAATGCTCAAACTGAACGTGAAGATTGTTTTTAATTTGATCGTTAAATAGCAAGTCATAGACCCACTTACGAAGTCTCGTGTTCAATTGAGAAACAGATATGGGATTGATACTCATAACTTAAACTCGCCAATTTTAATGAGGTAATAACCGGTATCGCAAAGACTTAAACGGATATTGATACCCTCCAAAAGCTTCTCGCCTGACTCCATAGGTCCTGCAGATGGAGGACCGGCTGGATTGGCTGTTAACTTTTCAAAAATAAAAGCCCCGCTAGAGTCAAGCTCATGCTTGTCACATTTAGCTGCATAGGCAGGAGCACTGGGAATCAGTAGATTGGTGTATTGATGAAAGGGTCCATTACTGCCATACAAAGCCTCAACACAGGACTTCCAAGTATTGATTTTGGCGCCCTTTTGGCCAGGCACTTCTTCAGAAAAAGGGATACAGGACTGCGGGCTAATAGTGGAGCCGTCCTGAAGCTTTAAAGCTAAATCCTCAAACCACACCAAGATTTGCTCTCCATTTTGCTGCGAATCAGCAACCAGTCGACCTCTTTGGTAATCACCAAAACCTAGATATCCAACTAACGCTAGGTTAGCTAACACTAGGCAAATAAATAAGAAATCCGGTAATCGAATACCCAACTTAGACGGCTGTATTTTTTTGCTCAAAATAATCTCCAAAAATCTCTATCTCAATCATCGGCTATTCTGCCGATTTTAATTCCTGTATATTTAACGTCATACCAGCAAGTTTTTTATCTTCAGGAACGGCAATGTTATTTCAAACAATACTTCAAGCTCTTTTAAGAAAAAAAAGGAGTGTAGAAGTGCGCCCTAAAAAAGAACTATCGCCCATGGCTCATAACATCTTACAAAAACTTGCTGATCTTCACAAAACCAAAGCAGAAGATCAGGCCACTATAAATCCTGCAGACAAGTCGCAAAATAAATAAGCTTTATCTTTCAAACTACTTACAAACAATCCCTTGAACGCTTGACTCTAAAGTCGACGCGTCAATCGCCATAACTTCGGACTTGCTTTTTTCAGAGTAAACCTCAGCCAATGTTTTTGACTTAGCATCAAAAAATAAATAGGACATCCTGTAATAGAAGTAAGATTTGGCATCACAATCCATGGCGCCACTCGCGCTCACTAGATTAAATAATTTACCGCTCGGTGAAATCTGATCGTTATTAAAGTGAGTCGAAACAGTAAACCAGGTATAAGGACCGTCTACCTTACCCCAGCCTGATAACAAGTATTGAGTTGTTAAGGTATTTTTAGCAAGGATAAGATCTTTATCATTCGCAGCTGCATGCGCCTTTCCTGCAGGAGCAGAATGATTTGACTTTTCTTTGACTGGGTGGGATTGCTCTGGCGATGAATTCGCATGAGCAAAACCAGTCTGCAAGAGTACTGCTACACAAAAAAATATGGGTGCCAGAGCTTTGCTCGACAAATGAATGTTCACCTGCTAGCCTCCATCTTTTGAAAGCCATTCCATTTCTCAAATGCTGGGGGAATTGGGCTGCCGTCAACAAGGCCATAATAAATAGGTTTGCCATCTTCTGTAATGGCAGCGTAGACTTTTCCAAGAGTAGGATCAATTACAAAGGCAGCTTGAGTACTTAGGCAATCCTCACTTGCACAGCCAACACCGAGAATTTGTGGCCCCACATAAACCATCTGCTTACTTTTTCCTATCGCGGTAAGAAGGGCTGAGTAATCCTCGCCCATTAAGATTTCAAAAGTGGTTTTTCCATTGCCGGCCTGAATAAATCCCAGGGAGGAAGTTCCCACCATGAGGGGCGCATAAGTTGCTAGATGCCGACTTAAAACTGCAAACCTCTTTTGCTCTTGAGCTTGCAACTCTGCATGGTGCGCATTTTCATCTAACTCGGACTTGTATTCCCAGCCTTTAAACCCAAAATAGGAGATCACCCCAAGAAGAATGAGGGCAGCAAGGAGCTTTAGCAACTTACTGCCAAGCGAGCCAATGCTCATAAAAAGTGTTTTTAGACTTAAATCCATACTACCGTTCGGCTATTAATTGTTGGGATTCTAGCGAGATTAAAACTTAAGCACCACTATATATTAAATTTCAGCCCAAAATAGCTCACTCAATATGGGCCACACAAGGGTAAAAATAAGAATGGTCAATTTTAAGCGCTTACTCATCCCAAAATGCCCCCTAGCCAACATCCGCAAACTCATAAAAGCCACTAATAAAGCACTGCAGTGAAGAGTTCTTGCGGATCATGAAAGATTTGTAATAATCGAGCAATAGGGGCGATACTTTCACCTCGCTTGGTATTACTGCATTTATATCCAACTTGGAGATGTGATGGGCAATCTTGATGACGCAATTAAGGAGCTAAAGGAAATTAACGCTCATTTAGCCGTTATTAGCGCTAACCTTAATCAAAGAGACAAAAAGTCTGACGAAAGTCTCAATGTCATTAGAAAAGACTTATGGAATATCAAAAATGTTGTAGCGGACGAAAATATTCAGAATAAAATTGTCCAAAGGGGAGTGGAAAGAGCTCTTGCTAAATTAACGGCGTATCTAGCTATTTCAGGCCTAATGCTTTACGTTGTTACGAAGTTCTTATTGCTCTCTTAAAATCAATTTAATCCTCCTGCGATAGAAAATTATGACGCCTGAAGAAATTGACCGCCAAAAACGATATCTGCATATCTCCAAGCTTTTGCACACAGCAAGTAAGTCATATGAGAATGCTTCGCTAGGTATTATTCAAGGAAATGCTGAGGTTGAGATTTATAAGCAAGTGAAAGATGCCAATGAGCTTATTGAGCTTATTTATGATGAATGCCTCCCTCCACGCCGCTCAACTCCACTGCTAAGCATCCCCAAAAAACGTGATTACACTATCCTCAAAATTATTGGAATTGCCGGAATAGTGCTGGGTTGCTTATATGCTTTTGTTGTGCTTGGACCTACCGGTGATCTTAGTAAGACCTGGAAAACCGAAGACCTTCAAAAAAACGTAGCCTATCCTAAATAAATGACCTCTTGTAGGGATGATTCATTTGCATCCCCATTATTTAGTAAATAGATCTACCCCCAAAATCTCAACGGAGTAGTCGACTTTTCCGAATAATGTATTAAAAAAAGTGGGATTCTTAGCTTGATTCACCACTTGATACCGAACAAGGTAGCTTAACTTGCTGGTAACTAATTTTGTCTGACAAGATCTTACCGTCTTGTCACCAGCTAACTCAGTAATCTGATTAAATGCAATTGTTGTGGCGCCATTAATTAATTGGTCATTGCCGCGTATGCTTTGGTTGAGCATAATTTGCACATTCTCATCACTGCATTTTGGTAAATCGCGGTGAAAATAACTGTACAAAGTAGCGCCAAATATTGCCAGTAGAATAAAAATGAGGAGCGCAAGCATAGGAATTTTATTTCTAAAAGAGTCTTCAGCCATCGCTTCTTTAAGATGATGTATCTGCTCTTCTGGAATGTGATCAGTCATCCTAGATTACTGGCTTTCTGCCTTGACCATCGGCAACACATTCATCGTGACATCTTCGGTATTTCCTTGATCCTCTGAAGCTTGCACCAAAATGCCATCTTCAAGTAAGCACTTTAATGTGCCATTTACTTTTGCGTCTGGATGTACATTGAGCTGCCCGTAAGTCACATCCCCTAAAACAATGGCGCCCGGATAAATCTCAACCCGCCCACTTGCAAATACAGAACCTTCTATTCTGCCAACAATCACTGCATGGGATGTATGAATATCCCCCTCTAAGAATCCAGAACGCCCAATCACCACAGTTGATTCAGTTGACTCAGGTAACTGGGGATGCTCCTCAAAAATATCTCCAATCAGATGGCCAGATAGCAAGAGATTTCCCAAATGCGAAAAGTTTCCCACAATAACTGAGCCCTCCCCAATGGTGCTGGAGTAGGTCAACTGTAGGTCGGATAATGGCGCTTTTTTAGTAAATTCAAACATGTATTTTTACCCTCAAGAAACGGCTCGCCGCATAAAAAATTATTGCAATGCAATCTCTACTAGTTTGATCTGCTTGCTTCCTGCAACTGCAGGGCGAACGCGCCATCCCTGAAAAAACATTTCAACATTATCCAAGTCTTGCGTCATGATGACAAATGGGGGCGTGCCTTTAAATGACTGCGCTGTGTTTGCGTCTATATTTGCAATCGTTTGCTTGCCTGAGCCATCAGTCACACAAACGACCTGTTTGACTAGCATCTTAATATTGACCACATCTCCTGGCTTAGAGGGATTTACTGCTTGATAACTTTGAATCTGCGTATCGGGTTTGTAAGGACAATTAGTCGACGAAACCGGCAATGCTACAACTAAAGGCGCGGCGGGATTCAACTCTTTAGCTGGTACTTCTTTGACGTTTTGGGTTGATACGTCGTCCTTAGCAGATGGTTCTTCAGGCTCTTTTGTGTCCAAAGGAGTCTGCATGCTGACTTCGATTTTATTGTCAGGCTTTTCAAACAAATTGGACAGCCTTCCAATCACATCTCCTTTGGTACCTAGGCCATAGACCCCTACGACTGCCAATGCTCCAATGAGCACAAAAATCCGAGCCTTTGAACTCGAAGGTGAGTTCCCATGAGAGTTTTCATGTACAACTCCGCCCACCTTTTCCACTAGGACCTCTTGCCATTTCACTTTCTCTAGGCTAGCTGAGTTTTCCAAATGACTATCGTGGACTACCCCTTTCATAGAATCGAGCTGTTGTGAGTGCGGTACTTTTTCTGATCCCAATGTTGATGACTGAGAAATCTGATCCTCTGCAATGATTTCTTCATCGGCTTCTTCTAGCTTTTCTAGAACT
>CANGEC010000127.1 GCA_947452625.1 Burkholderiaceae bacterium | reverse complement strand
CGAGCGCTAAGCTTCGCCCAGAAATTAATAGTCGCTATGCAAAATATCCGCAACTTGATGAGCGCTTGATAAGGCATGAGATTGATATTGATTATGTAATCTTTCCGACAGTAGATCCGCAGGCTAATATCGTGGCCTACTATGGCAGCAATGTAAAACGGATTTTGGTGACCTCCACGGAAGCGGCCAATCTAAAGAAAGCTTTGGTGATGGTTCGGCAAATGGCTGAATTACAACTTGATGAGCCACTGGCAGTACTCATTGTGGGTGGAGAAGATGAGGCGGCCGGTCTAGCAGCCTTTGAGCAGTTACAAGCAGCTGCGCACACTGCCTTGGAGCAAACTCTGGAAATGCTCGGCTGGATTAAAGCTTTCACTGCACAACGCGTAGAACTCGATCTAGATGATATGAGCCTGAACCCTGTTAGCCAGGGGACTAGTCATGAATTTGTACTCCCCCATGGTTTTTTTAAAGCGATTTCGGCCAAAATCACAGCCTAAGAAAATCCCAGTCCTTTATTTAGTGAACCGCAATTGAAACCATCGAGTTACTCTGAATCCATTGATCTCAATCTAGCGATTGAAGAACATTTGCCATTGGTCAAGCGAATTGCCCATCAAATATGCTCAAGACTTCCACCTAACGTGGAAGTAGATGATTTAATTCAAGAAGGTCTGACCGGACTGCTAGATGCCTTAACTCGCTATGAGCCACAAGCAAATCTCAACTTTGAAGTGTATGCGCGCACCCGGATTCGTGGAGCAATTTACGATGCATGCCGCAAAAACGATATTCTGCCTCGGAATCAGCGCGATGAATTAGAGGGTCTTGAAAAGATTACTCGCAAGCTTGAGCAAAGTTTAGGACGCCACCCTTCGGAACGAGAAATTGCGACTGGCGCAGAAATGAGTATTGAGTCCTATCATGCCATCATGGCAAATATGGTTCACCTGATGCCATTAGATGATCTGTCTGACGATTTACTGCCGGCAGATACCGATACCTCTGACCCAATGAGAGCAGTTGCTATGAGTCAATTGGGAGACCGTATTGCCAAGATTTTGGAGGGCCTACCTGAAAACGAGCAACTGGTTTTTGCACTGCACTACCAAGAAGACCTGTCCTATCGGGAGATTGCACAAGTAATGAATATCACCCCAGGGCGCATTAGCCAAATTCACACCCAAGGCATGATTCGCATACGGGCCAAGCTCAAAATTCAATAAATCTAAACTTGTTTTATAGGCATTTATAGAGCTTGCGCATATTTTGAATTTTTCCGTACTGTAATTCAGCCTCATCAAACTCTTTGTTGAAATCGCCCTTATTGGTATGCTGGAATATGATTAATACTCGGTGCGCTTGATCATGTCCGGCTAGGGTTGCTAACACCAAGTAGTAGCATGCCTTACTATGATTTTGGGGGATGTACTCACCCTTCTCATATAGACAGCCCAATGTGTAAGCAGCCTGGCGGCTACCTTCTTCAGCTCCTTTTGCAAGATACCAAATTCCTTTGGGCACATCCCTAGGGATGCCCTGCTCTAGACCAAGACCTAATGCATAAATATTACCTAAATTGCAATAGGCGTCGATCACCTCTTCTTTAATGGCTTTTTCGTAATATTCAATTGCAGTTTTATAGCTCTGTTTAATTTCGCCCATGCCGCGCTCATACATCAAGCCAACATTAAAAAGAGCATAACCATTACCAATACTACTATTGGAGTTCATCCACTCAAATAGCTTGTGTATTTGCTCGGCATCCAAATGCCCATCAAAACACATCTTAGTGAGGGCAAATTGCGCTTCCTCATCCAAATCATGAACCGCGAGCTCAAAAAATATTTCAAAGGCGGCCTGATAACGGCCCCGATTGAGGTTTTGCCTGGCAATATCAAGGCGAGCATTATCAAAAAATTGCATTTTTTACTTATGAAGTTAGTATCAAATGAGGCTCCAAAAAATATCTAGGTTGATTATTGTTATCAGAGCAACGCTTAGACTTTACGTGATAGAACTCCGCCTACAGAACCTGGAACACCACCTTCGCTATCATAAGTGGCACTTGGTGCTTGCTGAGCAATAAATGATTGCATCGCTGCACTGCGTTGCATAGCGAGGCGAATTAAATCACCATTGATTTGATGATTCACCGACGCCTCATCTAATAAATTAAGTAAGACCTGTTTTTCCTCTTCCGGAAACAGTCCAACATCTTCTTTGAGTTTTTGCACGCCGCCGGGATACTGATTAATGGCCTCTAAGGCAACATTGGTTTGATCTAATGCCCTAGGCAATCGATCCATATCGTTAGCCTCTAATGCAGAACGCAGATTTGCAACAGCATGGGCAATTTTTAACAAAAAAGATTGCATTCCATCAAATGACATTGATGGGCGCTCAGCTGACATTAATTGATGCTAACAGGAAGTCTTGGGAGCGTTGACAGCAAGAGTTTTAGGCTTGTTTAGGCTTTTGACCAATAGCAGCAACGACATCTTTGAGCATTGCCTGAGAAATCTTTTTGTAATCAATCTTAAACTCGCCGTTAGCAACTTGATTGCGCAATTTTTCAATCAAAGCCTCGTCAGTAACCTTGCTTGAAGTATCGCTTTGTACTTCCGCCAATTTAGCGGTAAGACTAATATCAAGATTGACAGCTGGGCCAGTAACAACGGCATCGGCCACTTTATTTGCACCCGGGTTAACAGTAGCCGAGTTTGAGCCCGAATTGGTCTTAGCAATTCCTGAGTTTTGCGGAATAACAACCGTATTCTCGTTAATCTTCATCTCATTCTCCTATCTACTTCTGCCATTTTACTACCTAAGAGCAGGCTTTGCGCTTTGACTTCTATAGCGAACTTTAACGCAAAAACTACCTTTTACAAGCCTCTATTCAACATTCACCAACACCACGGATGGCCTTAACACTTTGCCCTGCAATATCTGACCATCAAGCAAGCGCACCCTGACCATATCGCCAACCATACCAGCAGTTTGGGCCGTGCCTTCGCCAGATACCTCAAAATCCTTGCCCGTTAATATGAGCCTTACTGGATCTCCTGCTTTTATTACGGATGATTCCTTCAAATCGTTTAGCCCAATTGGAGAGCCCATTTGTAGTGATTTCCCCAGGACCCTTTCATAGGCTAACTTAGGGGTTCTCAGGACATCATCCGGGATTAGGCTTAAATCCCCTTCTAAAACGCGCATATCACTAGACTCCAGCTTTTGCCCAAAGGGGAGATAGCGGCTTGCCACCACATAATCGCCAAATACATGGATATTTAGAGGTACATTAATCATC
Source organism: Burkholderiaceae bacterium (assembly GCA_947452625.1). GTDB lineage: Bacteria > Pseudomonadota > Gammaproteobacteria > Burkholderiales > Burkholderiaceae > Polynucleobacter. The sequence goes on along the minus strand of CANGEC010000127.1, from coordinate 3,066 downwards.
CAAGCCGCCTTGGCACAGCGCATTTGCAAGGTCGTTTTACCCCAAATCCGGGTTCCTGGGTTGGCGCTCAGCTCTATAGCCCCACCCGAACAGGCAGGCACATTCAGATTGGCATCTAAAAATTCAATTTCCACCCGCAAGCCATTCACACTAGGGCTTTTTTGAATAAAACGCTTAATATCCCTTTCCACATCTAGTGGTAAAGCTGCTTGAGCGCTTGTGCCCAAAAAATAGGCAGCTAGAACAATCCCCAGGAAACGCATTATCGAGTGTACCGGTCTAAAGCAATCCAAGAATAAACATTATTGGCACCGTCCAAAGCAACACCGGCCATCCAATAAGGTCGCTCTAAGGATTTTGGGAAATTTTGATGCACATTCATATTTTGGACGCCCAAAAACTCATGGGCATAAATCACATAATCCTGATGACCGGCGCGAACATAAATGCTTCTAGCGGGGTGAATGATCTCACCCAAAAAATCAACCTTAGAGTCAGCAGTCTTGGTCAGCGGCTCTTCACCAAGATACTGAATGGCTGAAACCGCATATTGTTCTCCATGACGAGTAAAAAAGGCCATTGGCATTCGCAGCAGGCTCGATGGACAAGATAAGCGCACACCATCATGATGAATTTCTAAAGAGCCGCCGATCTCAGCCATCATATTGCTGACGGCCAAAAGATGTTCATCAGAAAGTGTTACATGATCTAAGTCGATAAAAATCATGAGCTCTTGCTGAACGGCAAAGATACTAGGGCACGGCGGCAAAATACTGAGTATGGTCAAGAGCTGCTGAGCAATCTCTGGATCCGCATAAACCTCATCGATCAACAACTCGTCTGTTAAGTTTTCAAAAATATGGCGCAATGATTGCTGTCCAGAGCGCACCAATTCATCTTGCTCACGACCAAGCAAAAAGTCAACCTCAACCCCACTCCAGTTATCACCCTTGCCGACAAGACTACGCGCCTTTTGCATGCGATTTAAATTGACCGAGCGGTCCAAAGCAAAATGCTTATCAAGATGACGACCCTGACTTGTATATTCAAAGCTACTCTCACGGTCAATTGGTTTAGTGAGGGTTTCCGGCAAAGCAAAAGGTTTTGACTGCGGAGGTGTAAATAAAACTGGTGGAGACTCTTTTCTTGGCGCAAACAAATGATTAAGCTCGTGAACGGCACGCTCAAGACTTTGCAGTTGGGCTTGTTCTGGCAAAGTAGCCTCCTGAGCAATCAATTCTTGCGCAGGAGCCTCGGGCATGATTGCGGGTGTAGGATCCTCAACTTTGATAGATTGCAAATGGCGGAAGAGCCCAGGAGAAAACTCTTGATTGGGGAAAGCATCCTCAAGCTCTTCATCTGCTGACGTCGTTTTATCTGTTAAAACGATGGTATCTTCTTCAGCCAGCTTGGACTGCGCACGCACCTCGACTGGCTCAGTCGGCTGGGATTCAGATTCCTGACCAACCGCAACAGGCTCAGAAGAAATTGGCGCACCCGCTTTTAGCTGTGTTAATTTATTTGCAAAGGCCGATTTAGCAGTCTGCAATACTTCATCGCTAATACCAGATTGTGATAACTCACCAGGATGAATTTGCGCAACACCAGCATTCGTCAGGGCAATAAAGTCATTCACTAGTAACAGAGATTGTGTTTGATTTTTCTTAAACTGACTCGCAAGCTCTTGCGCAAACTCCGAGAGATCCTCTAGACCCGCCCCATCAAGTGCATTAGCTAAGTCAACACAATGCATCACAATAGACTCAACTTTGATTGCCCCAGAAGCTTCTTTAGGCGTTGACGACAACAGCCCTTCGATGGCGCGATCGACGTCTATTAAAAACAGGGGTTTTTCTTCAGCCATGTGACTTTATGTTTAATGTACCGTTAAATCAATCAAACTTTAATTTCGCGCTTTAGATCACTAAAGGCACGGCCCAATCCATCAAACTCTTCTTGCCATAAATCCAGATCACGCACCACCTGCTTTGCATCCATATTCAATAACTCAATCACCTCAGGTGAAACTTGGGGAGCATTAGCCTGAGCATCAGCAGCCTGATCAAGGGCTTGTGCCAATGAGCTACGCATTTTAGAAACCGTAGCTTCAACTCGCTCAACCAGTAAATTTAATTGCTCAGTCTCAACCGCCAGCTGCTTGCTCGAATGGTTATCCAAAATTGCCAAATACAAGCGAACGCCTTGCTGTTTTAGGGCAAAGAATGCATCTTGTAATTGCTCCAAAGGTCCATCACGATTAGGATTAGAGCTTGTGCCATAAGATCCCTCGGTTTGATCGCCTGCACCCGACCGCATTTGAGCACTTTTATCTTGCAATGTATTGACAGAGTGACGCAACTTGTTACCCAACTGACCAAGCACTTTGATGCGGGACTCAATGCCAATCAATTTTTCCTTTAAATCTGGGCTTAACTCGGTAATGACATTGACCACAGTCTTTGGCTCTGTAATGCTCGTGCTAGCCAATTCTTGCTTGTCGCCGTTTGATTGAGCAGAGGCTGATGGCTTAGGCTCTAATTTAACTGACGCATCCTGCCCACTAGCATTGGCTGATTTATTTAATCCCAAATCAATTGAACCCAATAATGCATCCGCAGCAGCTGCAAGCTTGGTGGTACGCTGACCCTCACCCTGAACAATACGGCTATTTTTAACCAGCAACACTCCACCTAAACCTGCGCCAATCAAACCAAAAATACTCAGCAATGTGAGGCCCAAAAATCCGCCCGCGGTACTAAAGTCAAAGAGGTGCAATCCTTTTGAATTTTTCAGCGCAACCACGCGTAGTGCTTCGTGGTCAGAAGCAAACTCACGTACAAGCTGAATATTATTGGAATACAACTTCAGCGCTGCAGCACTCTCTTGAGGTAATTTGGTATGCCAAGGACTTTGGTGTACTTTTGGCATCGCTTGCGTAAGGCCCAATGTCGACTTACCTGATGTCTTTTTACCAGCTTCAATTTCAATCAACACTTTTTGATCAATGACTATACCTAATGCTTTTTGCAGATCGACAGCAGCAGATGCACTAGTAATATTTTTTTG
>CANGEC010000126.1 GCA_947452625.1 Burkholderiaceae bacterium | reverse complement strand
TTAAACCGCGCCCCGGGGACTGACGCATCCGATGCTCTCGGTGTCGCGATCTGCGCTGCCCACCATGCACAAATTCCTCAAGCAATCAGTAGTGTGCTCACTAGCAAGAGGCGTACTAAATAAAAGGTTAAGATCTGTCTATGATTGGTCGCATTCAAGGCATTCTCGTTTCAGTTCACCCACCCCGCTTATTGGTTGATTGCCAAGGCGTGGGGTATGAAATTGATGTACCCATGAGCACCCTCTATCAACTTCCCGAAGTAAACCAAAAGATTACGCTACTCACACATTTCCAGGTGCGCGAAGATGCGCAACAGTTATTTGGTTTTGCGACAGAAACCGAGCGGGAAGCCTTTAGAGCCCTTATCAAAATTAGTGGAGTGGGCTCTCGCACCGCCTTAGCCTTACTCTCTGGCATGAGTGTTAATGAACTGGCCCAAGCAATCGCTTTACAAGAAGCTGGGCGATTAACCCAAGTTCCCGGTATAGGCAAGAAAACAGCCGAACGTCTTTGTTTAGAGCTTAAGGGGAAACTGGCTCCGGATTTAGGAATCGCTAGTGGCAAGCCTCACGTCATTGAAGCAAGCAGTGAAGTTTTACAAGCCCTGCTGGCTTTAGGTTATTCCGAGAAAGAAGCCCTGTTAGCGTTAAAACAAATTCCGCCCGATACATCAGTCTCTGATGGCATTCGAATAGGCCTCAAATACCTCTCTAAGGTTTAAGCCAGCTCTCGCTAACTTTCACCAATACCCACTACACTTGCAGTATGGCAATCCACACCGAAGACCTTAGCTCAATCCCAGATGACTTACCAGAAGAGGGTGATCGCATCGTCAGCGGCTCTGCTGGTAATACAGAAGCCGTCTTTGAAAGAGCACTTCGCCCAAAACAACTGGATGAATATGTTGGTCAAACCAAAGCACGCGCGCAACTAGAGATTTTTATCAGCGCGACCAGGGCTCGTTCAGAAGCTTTAGATCATGTCTTGTTATTTGGACCGCCTGGTCTAGGCAAAACTACCTTGGCGCATATCATTGCTCGCGAACTGGGTGTTAACCTACGCCAGACGAGTGGCCCTGTTTTAGATAGACCCGGTGATCTTGCAGCTCTACTCACTAATTTAGAAACCAATGATGTGCTGTTCATTGACGAGATCCACCGCCTTTCTCCGGTAGTGGAAGAGATCCTCTATCCAGCACTTGAAGACTACAGTCTTGACATCATGATTGGTGAAGGCCCAGCAGCTCGCAGCGTCAAAATTGACCTCAAACCCTTTACCTTAATTGGCGCGACCACAAGAGCTGGCATGCTCACAAACCCATTGCGTGATCGCTTTGGCATTGTGGCCCGACTAGAGTTCTACACTACTGAAGAGCTCACCAAGATTATTGAACGTTCAGCGAGTCTTCTGAAAGCAGACATTGATCCCGAAGGATCTGTTGAGATTGCAAAACGCGCACGTGGCACTCCACGGATTGCCAATCGCTTACTACGCCGCGTGCGTGACTATGCTGAGGTAAAAGGCACCGGTACCATTACTAAAGCCATGGCGGATGCCGCCCTCAAGATGTTAGACGTTGATCCGAGCGGATTTGATGTCATGGACAGAAAATTATTAGAAGCCATCTTGCATAAATTTGGTGGTGGTCCGGTAGGGATAGATAATCTGGCGGCAGCTATTGGCGAAGAGCGCGACACAATTGAGGATGTTTTGGAGCCCTACCTTATTCAGCAAGGCTATTTGCAGCGCACCTCACGGGGCAGAGTAGCAACACGTCAAGCCTATGAACACTTCGGCCTAACCCCACCAAGTGGTAGCGCTAGCCTAGATCTATAGAGACATTAACTTAGCGTTACCTTAGCGAATTTACGCTTACCTACTTGCACTACATAAGTTCCCGCTGCAATTTTTGCCTGCTTATCAGCAACAGTTGTGCCATCAATTTTCACACCGTTTTGCTCAATATTGCGCATAGCTTCTGAGGTCGACGGAGCGAGTCCAGCCGTCTTGAGTAAGCTAGCGATTCCCATTGGAGCTCCAGTAAGAGTCACTTCTGGAATCTCATCGGGCACACCACCTTTAGCACGATGATTAAAATCTTCTAATGCTTTTTCAGCAGCGCCTTGCGTATGAAAACGTGCAACGATTTCTTGAGCGAGCAATACCTTGCAATCACGTGGATTGCGACCAGCAGCAACCTCTTGCTTCATTAAATCAATTTCTGTCATCGGGCGGAATGACAATAAAGTAAAGTAATCCCACATTAAATCATCCGAGATACTCATTAACTTACCAAACATCTCACTGGCTGGCTCACTAATACCAATATAGTTATCCTTAGACTTACTCATCTTCTCAACGCCATCTAGGCCAACCAATAATGGCATAGTCAAAATGCACTGTGGTTCTTGCCCATACTCGCGTTGAAGTTCACGCCCCACCAAGAGATTAAATTTCTGATCAGTACCGCCAAGCTCCAAATCACTCTTGAGTGCTACAGAATCGTAACCTTGCATCAATGGGTACAAAAATTCATGAATAGAAATCGGTACGCCACTACGATAACGTTTCGTAAAATCATCACGCTCTAACATCCGCGCGACTGTGTGTTTAGCCGCCAACTGAATCATCCCGCGCGCGCCCAAAGGATCGCACCACTCACTGTTGTAGCGCACTTCTGTTTTAGCGGGATCGAGCACCATGCTTGCTTGGCGATAATACGTTTCTGCATTGACTGCGATTTCTTCTGCAGTTAACGGCGGACGAGTTGCATTACGACCCGATGGGTCACCAATCATGCTAGTAAAGTCACCAATCAAAAAGATGACGGTGTGACCTAAATCCTGCAACTGTCGTAATTTATTCAATACAACGGTATGGCCCAAATGAATATCCGGAGCCGTTGGATCCAAACCCAACTTAATACGTAACGGTACCCCTGTCGCTTGACTACGGGCTAACTTGGCCAGCCAGTCGGCCTCTACCAATAGCTCATCACAGCCACGTTTAGTGACCTCAAGGGCAGCGAAAACTTCGGGAGTTAAGGGATATTTTTGTTCTGGTTTAGCCGTCATGCTGATTCGGTTAAATTAGTGTTTAGATTGCTAAAGCATAATTGTCGCATCACTGAGAGCAAAACCTAGATCCTGCATGACGAAAACCCACTCCCTTTACATTGGCCTGATGTCTGGCACCAGCCTAGATGGGATTGATGCTGTCCTCGCAAGCATTGAGCCAAGTGGTCTAGTAAGCCTTCAAGGGGCAGTCAGCGCCCCATTTAGCCCAGAATTACGCCATGCCCTGGCTAGCCTTCAATTCCCTGGCGAAAATGAGATCCATCGAGAAAACCAGGCAGCCAATGCATTAGCCCTTGCCTATGCCAGTACCGTAAAGCAATTGCTGCAAGAGGCACGATTACAACCAAACGACATTACCGCAATTGGCGCCCATGGCCAAACCATCCGCCATCAAGCCCATCTCCCCAATACCCTTGCCTATACGCACCAAACGCTTAATGCCGCCCTTCTGGCCGAAGAGACCGGGATTGATGTAATTGCAGACTTTCGGAGTCGTGACTTGGCGGCTGGTGGTCATGGCGCCCCACTGGTCCCCGCCTTTCATATTCAACAATTTGGTTCTCACACTGAAGAGCGTGCCGCACTCAATATTGGCGGCATTGCCAATCTCACACTTTTACCGACTACCGGGGTAGTGCGTGGCTTTGATTGCGGTCCCGGCAACCTGCTCATGGATGCCTGGATCAGTGCTCAACAAGGTCATCCATTTGATAGGGATGGGGGCTGGGCACTACAAGGTCAAGTGAATCATGATCTCCTGAACCGCATGCTTGCCGACCCGTTCTTTGCCAAAATTCCCCCTAAGAGCACCGGCCGTGACGACTTTCATTTAGCCTGGCTAGAAGAAAAAATTGGTCAGGACAATATTGACCCCGAAGATGTGCAAGCTACGCTTCTACACTTAAGCGCCCATAGTGCATTAGAGGCATTGGGTTGCTATGCCCCAAACACTCAAAAGCTCATTGTTTGTGGTGGTGGCGCAAAAAATATAGCCTTAATGAACTTACTCAAAACTAAAGCAGAACAACTCTTTAAGCATCCTCTACTAGTCACTACCAGCGAAGTCATTGGTATTGATCCGCAATGGGTTGAAGGACTTGCGTTTGCATGGCTCGCATGGGCTCATAAAGAAAAACGGCCGGCAAATTTGCCAGCCGTTACCGGTGCTAAAGGACCCAGAATTCTAGGTGCCTGTTATCCCGCCTAAATCCCTATTACATCAGCAATGACTTAAGCAGAGAATGAAGATCCACAGCCACAAGTAGTTGTAGCATTCGGGTTTTTAATCACAAATTGTGAGCCATTGATATCTTCTTTGTAATCAATCTCGGCGCCAACTAAATATTGGAAGCTCATCGAATCGACTAAAAGTGTGACACCATTTTTCTCAAACAAAGTGTCATCTTCATTTACAGCATCATCAAAAGTAAAGCCATACTGAAAACCAGAACAACCGCCACCTTGAACAAATACTCGTAGCTTGAGCTCTGGATTACCCTCTTCGGCAATCAGGTCAGCTACCTTTGCTGCAGCGCTATCCGTGAAGACCAAAGGGGTTGGTGGCTCGGCTAAATCTTGTGCAGACTGTGTTGTAGCTTGAGCGGCTAATTGAGTCATGGTTCACTCCTAAATCAAAAGGCAATATCTTATTTTAGGCTTTTAATACCTAGTTTGCTGAAGGGGCTTTATTCCCTCCTCAGCAAACTAAGGGGAAACAGCAATTTGAGTAAGTCCCATCGTTTCTGGCAAGCCAAACATCAAATTCAGACATTGCACACCCTGCCCAGAGGCACCCTTCACTAAATTGTCCTCAACCACCAAAATAACCAAAGTATCTCCATTACCAGGGCGATGAATGGCAATTCTCAAGCCATTGCTACCCCGCACAGAACGGGTTTCTGGATGACTACCCGCTGGCATAACATCAACAAAGGGCTCATCTTTGTAGAAATGTTCATAAAGCTTTTGATAATCCACATCCATACCCGCTGCCGTTAAACGTACATAAAGGGTTGAATGAATGCCCCTCACCATGGGGGTGAGATGGGGCACAAAGGTCAAGCCAATTTGATCATGTCCAGCAATTGCCTTGAGGCCTTGAACAATTTCAGGTAAATGGCGATGTCCTTTGACTCCATAAGCCTTGAAATTGTCGCTCGCCTCTGAGAGCAAGGTACCAATCTCCGCCTTGCGTCCTGCGCCCGATGTACCCGACTTCGAATCCGAAATAATATGAGTGCCATCAATCAATTGCTTTCCACCCGTGGACTGAGGTGAGAGCAATGGCGCCAAACCTAACTGGACAGAGGTTGGATAGCAACCCGCCAAACCCACTACCCGAGCTTTTTTAATTGCCTCACGATTAATTTCGGCCAAGCCGTAAACAGCCTCCGCCAAAATATCTGGGCAGGCATGCTCCATGCCGTACCACTTGGCAAACTCCTTGGTATCTTGCAAGCGAAAATCGGCCGCAAGGTCCAAGATTTTCACGCCAGCAGCCAACAATTCTTTAGCTTGCGCCATAGCAACACCATGGGGGGTGGCAAAAAATACCGCATCGCATTCAGTCAACTTAGCATCATCGGGCGTAGTAAATTTCAGATCAACACGACCACGCAAAGAAGGAAACATTTCAGCTACTGGCATACCAGCTTCCGTACGCGAAGTAATTGCCTCAATCTTGACCTCGGGATGCTGCGCTAATAAACGCAGAAGCTCCACGCCGGTATATCCAGTCCCACCAACAATACCTACCTTAATCATGTCTTTCTCCAAAATGCCCACGGTCTATTTAAGTCTGAGAGCCTAATACTTCTTTATGACAATTTTCCTCATTGTAGAAACAAAAAAGGTCGCTTGCGCGACCTTTTCGTTAAAACTAAGCGACCGAAAAAATTAGCGCTTGCTGAACTGCTTACGACGACGCGCGCCATGCAGACCAACTTTTTTACGCTCAACTTCACGAGCATCGCGAGTTACCAAGCCTGCTTTAGACAGAGCTGGCTTCAAAGCATTGTCGTAATCGATCAAAGCACGAGTAACGCCATGACGAACAGCGCCAGCTTGGCCAGTTTCACCGCCACCTGTAACGTTCACTTTGATATCAAAGGTTGTTAGGTGGGCTGTGAGCGCCAAAGGCTGACGAGCAATCATGCGTGATGTTTCACGAGCAAAATAAGCATCGATAGGCTTACCGTTAACGGTAATTTCGCCTTTGCCAGATTTAATGAAGACGCGCGCAACAGAACTCTTGCGGCGACCAGTACCGTAATTCCAATTTCCGTAATTAATAGCCATTTGGTTTCCTTAAATCTCTAACG
>CANGEC010000125.1 GCA_947452625.1 Burkholderiaceae bacterium | reverse complement strand
CTGATATGGCCATTGCTGACAAAGCGGCTTTCGCTGCTTTGGTTACTCGGATCAAATCCGTAGTAAGCGCTGCAGCTTAATTCTTAGTTCAGTTAAAAACTAAGCTGCAATGGTTTCTCTCGACCAAATTGTCGAGGATGCTAAACGTGATTTCCTCGGGGCTGCCGATGCGGCAGCTCTTGAGGACGCGAAAGCCAAGTATCTCGGTAAGTCAGGTGTTCTCACCGAGCGTCTTAAGGCGCTTGGTGGAATGTCGCCTGAAGAACGCAAGAGTGCTGGCGTGCAAATTAACCAAATCAAGACAGCGGTAGAGGCTGCTTTACAGGAACGTCGCCAAGCCCTGGCTGATGCCGTATTGCAACAGCGCCTTGCTGCCGAAGCAATTGATGTTTCATTACCCGGGCGCGGTCAAGCAGTGGGTAGCTTGCATCCAGTGATGCGCACTTGGGAGCGTGTTGAGGAAATTTTTCGCTCGATCGGTTTTGATGTTGCGGATGGTCCCGAAATTGAGACTGATTGGTTCAACTTCACAGCTTTAAATAGCCCTGAGAATCATCCTGCCCGTTCAATGCAGGACACTTTTTATATTGATGGCAAAGATTCCCAAGGGAAGCCTTTGTTGTTGCGCACTCATACCAGTCCAATTCAGGTGCGCTACGCGAGTGAGCATGTGAAGCGTTATGCCAACGCAGATGTCATGCCCCCCATTAAAGTGATCGCTCCCGGTAGAACCTATCGGGTTGATAGCGACGCAACCCACTCGCCGATGTTTCATCAGGTTGAAGGTTTATGGATTGCAGAAACTGTTTCGTTTGCTGATCTCAAGGGTGTTTATACAGATTTCTTGAGAACCTTTTTTGAAACGAATGCATTGCAAGTACGTTTCCGCCCATCTTACTTTCCTTTTACAGAGCCTTCAGCTGAAATTGATATGGCCTTTGCCAGCGGTAAGCTAGCTGGTCGTTGGTTAGAGATTTCTGGAGCAGGGCAGGTTCATCCTAATGTCTTGCGCAATATGGGTATTGATCCCGAACGTTATACCGGCTTTGCCTTTGGTTCAGGATTGGAGCGTTTAACGATGTTGCGTTATGGTGTTGATGATCTTCGCCTATTCTTTGAAAACGATCTTCGTTTCTTAGCGCAGTTCCCTGCATAAAAAATAATCACTCATTCATCTTAGATCGCGCTATGCAATTTTCTGAATCTTGGCTTCGACAGTACGTCAATCCTGCGCTCGATAGCGATGCTCTCGGTCATGCAATGACCATGGCTGGTTTGGAGGTTGAAGAGCAACATTCAGTAGCCCCTGCATTTACGAAGATTGTGGTTGCAGAGATATTGTCTGCCGAACAACATCCGGACGCGGATCGTTTGCGAGTTTGCAAAGTCGATGCTGGTACTGGCCAAGAATTGCAAATTGTCTGCGGTGCGCCCAATGCACGTGCTGGTATCAAAATTCCTTGTGCCTTAGTTGGTGCTCAACTACCACCTGCTGAAGCTGGGGGTAAGCCTTTTGCCATCAAGTTAGGTAAATTGCGCGGAGTTGAAAGTCAAGGAATGTTGTGTTCTGGTCGTGAGCTGGGCTTGGGTGATGATCACGAAGGTATTTTGGAGTTGCCAGCTGATGCCCCAGTAGGTCAGGATATTCGCCAATATCTAGATTTAGATGATCAAGTTTTTGTTATTAAGCTCACCCCAAATAAAGCAGATTGTCTTTCTTTAGTGGGAATCGCAAGAGAGGTTTCGGCTATTACTGGCGCTGCACTTTGCAACCCTACACGGAATGTGCCGGCAGTATCGATTGATGATCAGCGTAAAGTAACTGTAGAAAGCACAGAGCTTTGCGGCCGTTTTGCTGGACGGGTTATCCGAGGCGTTAACCCACAAGCCAAAACACCTGACTGGATTGTGAAGCGTTTATCGCGTGCTGGCCAAAGAAGCATCTCAGCTCTAGTAGATTTATCGAACTATGTCATGTTGGAGATGGGGCAACCTACGCATGTATTTGATATCGATCAGTTGCAGGGTGATATTTGTGTTCGTTGGGCTAAAGCCGGCGAGACACTTGAGCTTCTCAATGGTCAAACGGTAACCCTGGTTGGCCCCGATTCTTCTGGTAAGACCCAAGATGCAGGGGTCGTTGCCGACCAAACTGGCCCTGTAGCGTTGGCGGGAATTATGGGTGGCAATCATTGCGCAGTTAGTGATAACACCAAAAATATTTATGTTGAGGCGGCCTATTGGTTGCCATCAGCAATTCAGGGTCGCGCACGTCGCTTTAATTTCAGTACAGATGCAGCCCATCGTTTTGAGCGTGGTGTTGATCCTCAAAATACAGTGAATTGCCTTGAATATCTTTCCGCTTTAATTTTGGAAGTATGTGGCGGTCAGGCCGGTCCAGTGGATGATCAGGTGCTCAATGTGCCAGAACGCAAACCAGTCAAAATGCGTTTGGCTCGCGCTGAAAAAGTCATTGGTATTCCGCTTACCAGCGAGGTGGTTGCTGATGTATTTAAGCGTCTTGGTTTTCAATTTCAACAAGAGGGTGGTGTTTTTGTTGTCACTCCTCCAAGTTATCGTTTTGATATTGAAATTGAAGAAGATTTGATTGAAGAAGTCGCACGCATGTACGGTTTTGAAAACATTCCCGACTTGCCGCCTGTCGCCACATTAAAAATGAGTGCTAAGGCTGAGGCTAAACGTGGCATCCATTTATTGCGTCAACGTTTTGCGCTGCAAGGCTATCAAGAAGCGGTGAACTTTGGATTTACCGATTTAGAAAGCGAGCAGCGGATAACGGGTGCACAGGAACAAAACGTGATTCAGGTTTTAAATCCCATTGCCAATCAGTATGCCGTGATGCGTAGTAATCTTTGGGGTGGCTTGCTAGGCAATCTCAAGGCTAATCTGAATAGAGGTGCTGCTCGGGTGCGCTTGTTTGAGGCAGGTCGTGTATTTAAACGTGATATGTCCGTGCTTGAAGAGGCTGGTAAGGTAGCTGGATTTTCTCAGCCACAACGGATTGGTGGTTTAGCTTATGGTGCATCCGTCCCGGAGCAGTGGGCTAGCCAAACTCGTCCGGTGGATTTCTTTGATGTCAAAGGTGATCTTGAGCGTGTTTTAGATCCGCTCCATTTTGTCACTCAGGCTGCTAATCACCCAGCGCTTCACCCTGGGCGTAGTGCCAATATTCTTTTAAAGACTGAAACAGGCCTTTTAAATGTTGGTTGGGTGGGTGAATTGCATCCAGCCTTACAGCAGTCCTATGAATTGCCGCAAGCACCTGTACTGTTTGAATTGGATCTGGAAGTTATTCGAGAGTTGGGTTTGCCTCAGCCAGAAGAGTTGAGCAAGTTCCCTGCGGTACAGCGAGATTTAGCGGTCGTGGTGAAGCAAAATCTTGCAATGCAAACCTTGCTTGATGCAATGAATGGCAGCAAGCAGGCTTTTGTTCGCTCCATTGAATTGTTTGATGAGTTTAAGCCCAAGGCTGGCTCTAGCAGTATGGCTGATGATGAGAAGAGCTTGGCATTCCGTGTAACACTCTTAAATCCACAGGAAACCCTGCAGGATGCTCAGATAGATGCTGTCATGAGCACCTTATTGGCGACCTTAGAAAAAAAATGTGCGGCACGTCTGCGCTAGGTTTAGTATTAAGGTAACAGAGCTAAAAAATTATTAAAAAAGTATTGCGAAAGAGTGTGGCAATGATCGAAATCAATACAAACGAGACAGTAACTAAGAATGAGCTTTCTGAGGCTTTGTTTGATCAAGTGGGGCTCAATAAGCGTGAAGCGAAGGATATGATTGATGCGTTTTTTGATCGCATTGGTCAATCCTTAGAATCTGGCGTGGAAGTAAAGATCTCTGGTTTTGGTAACTTTCAACTGCGCAATAAATCCGCCCGCCCTGGACGCAATCCCAAGACTGGTGAAATGATTCCAATTGCCGCACGTCGCGTCGTCACTTTCCATGCCAGTCAAAAGCTCAAGGATGTCGTTGAGTCCCATGCTCGAGAAGACAAACTTTGATTCTGGGTCGGTGCTGCTGAGTTCGCAGTTGCCGCCAATACCCGCTAAACGTTACTTTACGATTGGTGAGGTTGCAGATTTGTGCGGTGTGCGCTCTCACGTACTTCGCTATTGGGAGCAGGAGTTTTCCCAATTAAACCCTCAAAAACGCCGTGGTAATCGCCGGTATTACCAGCATCATGAGGTCGTTCTAATCCGAAAAATTAGATCACTTCTGTATGAGGAGGGCTTTACCATCAGCGGAGCCCGAAATCGTCTTGATGAAGCCCGCGGAGAACTGCGCTTGCGCGATGAATTGCAAGCTGTGTTACAAATTCTTTCTAAATAGTTGCTGATACAATCTTGGTTTTCGTCGGGGCGTAGCGCAGCCTGGTAGCGTACTTGCATGGGGTGCAAGTGGTCGGAGGTTCAAATCCTCTCGCCCCGACCAATCATCTAAAAAGCCAAAATTATCTGAGTCTTAACTCGCGATGGAAGTTTAGTTCGCAGTTATAGCGACCCTCTGGGTGATAGCTGACAGTAATCTCAAAAGCGTTTTTCTGAGCATCATAGTAGCGGCGAATAATTCGAAGAGCAGGGGAGTTGGCTTCCACGCCAAGCGCTTGAGCTCTTTTCTTTTCTAGTCTGCTTAAAGAAATGCTCACTGTCGCGCTATCTACGCGTTGTCCATAACTCGTTTCAATTTGTTCATATACGGGCACTGTAAAGTGCTCCTTGAGCTTAACCACTTCGGAGTACCGGGGCAGCAAGTAAAAGTCTGTCCAGCAAAGCATCTGAGAGTTTCCATCTAATCTTCTCAACGCCCCAATTCGAAACCATGGGGTGCCAATTGGACAATCTAAAACTTCAGAGAGTGCTGCATCTGTTGTGAGATGTTCTTCTAGGATATTTTCACGTACGGTATTTTGTGGATAGCTAAATAGGTGGCGCAAGTCTCCAGCAACGTGCGCGAAGACCGTGGGTTCGCTAGCGGCAATTACCTTGGTGCCTGCACCAGCACGTCTTGTGATCAAACCTTTTTCAATGAGGATTTTTAAGGCATCGCGCACAGAATGATGGCTTGCATTAAATTCTTTGCATAACTCAACTTCGGTAGGCAAGTAGGTTCCCAGCGGATAAACTCCGCCGAAAATACGCTCTGATAAGGTGGCGCTAATTTTTTGATATAACGTTTGTTTCAAAGTGATGTGTTCCGATTGAATATTTTTTGGACAAATAGTGATTACGCTAGAGCGATGATTTAGTCGGCTTTGATATTTCCGTCTCGCACAATCTTGCTTAAGCGCTGCATTTCTTTTTGAAAGTAGATTTGACTCTCTGCGGGTGTCGATAGATTCATTACTTCGCCGCCATCGCTGGCCACTTTTTCTTTAAAGGCTGCCGAAGCAGTCACTTGCTCTAATGCTTTATTGATTTTATTGAGGATGGGGGTTGGAACTCCAGTGGGGGCCCAAACGGCATACACAATCGACATTTCATAACCCTTGAGATTTCCGGCTTCTTCAATCGTGGGAACATCGGGTAGCAGTTTGGCCCTGCTAGAGCCTGTAGTACCAAGAGCAAGCAGCTTGCCAGCGCGAACATGGGGTAGAGCAAGACCAAAGGCGGAAAAGCTCAGTGGTATTTGTCTGCTCAGTGTATCGGTGATTGCTGGAGCTCCACCCTTATAAGGAATATGCGTCATTTTGATGCCTGCTTGATTGGTAAACAAGGCGCCCGCTAAATGACTAGCGCTGCCATTGCCAAAACTTGCATATGAAATCCCATCGGGATCTTTTTTGGCTAGCGTGATGAGTTCCTGAATGTTTTTTGGAGCAAAGTTGGGGTTGGCAACGAGGAGCATGGGAACCGAGGCCACTACGGCAAGCGGCACTATATCTTTCTCGGTGGAGTATGGTGTTTTGCCATACATCGTCGGGTTGATGGCGTGCGAGGTAATTGACTGAAACATCAGGGTATAGCCATCAGGTGCTGCTTTGGCCACCGCATCTGCACCGATCATTCCATTGGCGCCACCACGATTTTCAACAACTACTTGTTGACCTAAGATTGTCGTGAGCTGGTTGGCAACTGTGCGCCCCAGCGTATCTGCGAAGCCACCAACTGGCCAGGTAATAATGAGCTTAATCGGTCGATTCGGATAGCTATCGGTTTGAGACCATCCAATTGGATTAAGGCACGTCAACATAGCCAATCCAATAAGATATTGTTTGAAGTTGATCAGTGTGCGGCGTTTCATGTTGTCTCCGGTGGCTTTTTAGGCAATCACTTTTTTATTTTTTAGATCGCTTAGTTCACTTGTACTCAATTGCAGGTATTCATGCAGAATCTCATCGGTATGCTCACCAAGTAGTGGTGGAGCCTGACGAATAGAAGTCGGTGTGCCATGCATTTTTAAAGGTGTACCCAAGGTTTTGAATT
>CANGEC010000124.1 GCA_947452625.1 Burkholderiaceae bacterium | reverse complement strand
GTCTTGCTAACTTCCGATGGTTTTTGAAGTTAGCGCCAGTGTGACAAGGTAGTAACAAATTGTAGGTAAGACTTACAACACTTTTACAGCTCTTACTGAATTTTCGGTAAGTCGGCTATTCTAGCAAAAAAATCCTGCCAAGTCAGGGGTTTACCAATTATTTTGGCCTGTTTTGCAGCATTGAGGGCCAACTGCAGGGCAATCCGTGCGCGGGGCGCAGAAAGATGCCCGGTCGCCAGAATATTTCCCTCGGCCGCCATCTCTCCCGATCCAGCTCTGCTGGTTCTGACCAAGGCAATGCCTTGGGCGGCAGCCAAACCAAGAGATTCTTCCCAGACTTTGTGAAGCCCTCCCATACCGGTGCCAGCCAATACCAAACCATCCACTTCACTATCCATCCAATGGCGAATCGTTTCAGGTCTTGCGCCTGTATGGCTTGTCAGAATTTCCACCCAAGGCCAATCCCCTTCATCTGGAATAGGTAAATCCTCTAACCACGCAGCCTCAACCGCCTTAACTCCTGATAACCATGAGGGATTTATCAAGCCTGCCGAACTACTGGGTGAGTCTTTGACGAGGGCATTCAGTGCGGTGGTGTGGCGCTTTGCCAAATCTAGAGCCATACATGCCCTACCTGCCATTACCGCAAAAATTCCACCAGGGCAGTTGTCGATTGGGCTTGCAGCCCAACGAATCGCATCCAGCAAATTGGAAGGGCCATCTGCCCCTAGAACATTGGCAGGAAGCATCGCGCCCGTCAGAATAACCCTCTTGCCTAAATTTTGAGCATGTTTACCACAGGCGAATTGCAAAAAGGCTCCTGTCTCTTCCATGGTGTCGGTACCATGCGTCACCACAATGCCCAATACCATCGGGCTGGCTAGGGCCTCGCGCACTGCCCGACCTAGCAAAGCCAAATGGGACTCTGCAAGATTGCGACTATCAAGATTGGTGATCTGCGTTGATAAAAGAGTTAGCCCCTCTGGAACCGCCTGCGCAATATGCCCAAGAAGATTTTCAACCCCCAACTGACCTGATTGATAGTCCAAAGGCTTGATTTCGGGATTGGCCGCCAAACCGGCAATCGTGCCTCCCATACCTAAGACCAAAATATGGGGAGTTTGTGCAGAATTCAACAAATTTGCGTTCATGAGCTGATTATCCTCCGGATATCCCTTGAATAATCAAAAAGTGCTGTATACAATCCCAGTATGGACATAAATACAGTCGATTTTATTGAGGAGCTCGCTGCCCTCCCAAAACTTACAGCACGCCAAAGTGAGATTTTGGATTTAATTACAAACGCCATCTCCGAAAGCGGTCTGCCGCCGACGCGCGCTGAAATCGCTACCAAGTTAGGCTTTGCCTCAGCCAATGCTGCCGAAGAACATCTGCGCGCATTAGCAAAAAAAGGTTATATCGAACTCACGCCAGGCACTTCGCGCGGCATTCGTATTCCGCAGCGCTTTAACCAATCGCACAACCCAAATCAATACCGCCAAATGTCTTTACCATCTGGTGCGCTACAGCAACTTACCTTGCCACTCATTGGCAGAGTGGCCGCAGGTTCTCCCATCATGGCCGTAGAACATATTGAAAAACAGGTGCCTATTGATCCCAGCTTATTTAGCAAGGGTGCCGATTACTTATTGAAAGTAAAAGGCATGAGTATGCGAGATGCCGGTATTTTGGATGGCGATTATCTAGCTGTCAGAAAAACAACCGAGGTGCGCAACGGCGACATCGTGGTTGCTCGTCTAGATGATGAAGTCACTGTAAAACGCTGGAACCAAAAGAGGACCCCTAATGGTCTGGTCATTGAACTGCAAGCAGAAAATCCAGACTTCAAAAATATTTTGGTCGATGATCGACAAACAAACTTTGCCATTGAAGGTCAGGCTGTAGGCCTTATCAGGGCTGAAGGCCTTTAAACGAAGGCACTCAATAAAAAAGACCTCTTATTGAGGTCTTTTTTATTTAACACTCAATGTAAATGAGCGTGCATTAAATAAGATTCATCATTATTTTTTAGTTGGCGCCACGACGTTTGCATTCTTAGGAGAGGCGGTAATCGTAATCAGTGTTTTGGGTCCGGCAAAAGAGCCTTCATTTAATTCAATCGTAGAGGTGCGATCGCCTTTAGTGAAAACCAAAATACTGGTTTTGGATTTGACAGCACTCACTGTCGTCCAACCAGCCTTAGGGTATTCAGATTGAAAGAAGGCGTAAATATCGGTTGGGGATTGCACGCCAGATAGAACAACGCGACCCACCCAGTTATCGCCACGCCCAATAATTAAAGAATCTGAACCAATAATTTTTGAAGCTGCTGGGAGCGGCATATCACCCAACAACTGGGTTTGAATTTCTTGAACCTCATTGGGGGTGCCCGTTGGAGAATCGCCCGAAGATGCGCAAGCACCCAAAAACGCCAAGAGCGTAGCGGCAATCATCGCCCTGGAAATTAAAACTAGATTCATGATTTTCACCAAGTCACTTAATGAAGCCATTTTAGGATAAGCGCCCTATTCGTCAAGGGTGCTCAATTCCAGATCTCTACACCTGGAGGCGCGTGAGGGAATCGAACCCCCGTACGAAGCTTTGCAGGCTCCTGCCTAACCACTCGGCCAACGCGCCATATGTCTGAATCAAAAATGGGAAGCTTTTTAGGGCTTCCCATCGAACTTGGAGCGGGAAAGGAGGTTCGAACTCCCGACCTATACCTTGGCAAGGTATCGCTCTACCAGCTGAGCTATTCCCGCATAACAGGGCAGTAGTTTAACAAACAATTTACGATCAGGCATTTTTTCCTAAACCACACAGAATTTAGACCATCCTTGAACTCGTAAAGATGCTGATAAAGATTGGGCTAGAGCCCGATTCAGCTCAAGCCAGGGAGATTAATCTGCCTTACCAGCCAGTTGTGGCAAAGCCTTTTGCAGGTAATAAAACATTGACCATAAGGTCAAAAATGATGCCGCCCAAATTAGCCAAGTGCCTACGCGAGCACAATCTAGCCAACCAAATAAAGTGTCATTGAGTAGCAAAAAGGGAATGGCGATCAGTTGAGCGGTCGTTTTTAATTTACCAACCATATGGACTGCTACGCTCTTGCCAGCACCCAACAAGGCCATCCACTCTCTTAATGCAGAAATCGTAATCTCACGCCCAATAATCACCAAAGCCACCCAAACCTGCACCCGATCCATATTCAGTAAAACCAGGAGTGCTGCTGCAACAATTAACTTATCAGCAACGGGGTCTAAAAACTGGCCAAAAGCGGATTCTTGCTTCATGCGACGCGCTAAGAAACCATCAAGCCAATCCGTTACCGCAGCCAAAATAAATAAAACCGTGGCAAACAGATTTTTCTCAAAAGGCGTTAGCCAGGAATTGGGCAAATAAAAGATTGCCACCAGCAAAGGAATTGCGGCAACTCGTAACCAGGTTAAAGCGATCGGTAAATTAAACGGCATAGCGTAAGCATACCCTAATGAGATTAATGCAGTTGACGATAAATCTGCTCTGCTAGCGTGGTTGAGATTCCTTCGACACTGGCAATTTCTTCAACACTCGCATTAGATACCCCGCGCAAACCGCCAAATCTCGCCAATAACTTTTGACGACGTTTTGCCCCAATACCCTCAATCTCCTCTAAGCGAGAAATCGTTCTCGCTTTTGCACGCTTAGCGCGCATTCCAGTTATCGCAAACCGATGGGCCTCATCCCGAATTTGCGCAATCAATAAGAGCGCAGCACTATCAATTCCCAACTCTAATGGAGGGCGTCCATCAGCAAAGATGAGTGTCTCAAGACCTACTTTTCGCCCCTCACCTTTCGCTACACCCACAATCAAGCTGATATCCATTCCGAATTCAGAAAGTACTTGCCGCGCCATTTCCACCTGGCCCTTGCCACCGTCAATCAAAATCACTTGCGGCAACTTTTCAAGTGGCAATTCCTGAAAGTTCACATAACGTCGCTGCAACACTTGACGCATTGCCGCGTAATCATCTCCGGGCGTAATATCTTGAATATTAAAACGTCGATACTCACTAGATTGCATGGCATTTTTGGCATACACCACACACGAAGCTTGCGTAGCCTCTCCTGAAGTATGGCTGATATCAAAACATTCAATCCGCAGCTGCTCCAAACTCTCTAATTCAAGACCAAGCACATCCGCTAAAGCGCGTGCACGCGCTAGCTGACCGCCAGTCTCAACCAAACGTTTTGCCAAAGCAATCTTGGCATTACCCTCAGCCATCGCAAGCCAATGACGTCTTTGCCCCTGAGGCTGATGTAAAAAAGTAATCTTTTTGCCAGCCTGTGCACTTAAAAGATCCTGTAAATATTCTGGGGGATTTTCTGCGACATCCCCAACCTCATCAGCTGAAGTGCGCAAAGGATGATTCACAATCATGACCGAAGGAATTACATGGGTGCTGGCAGCTCCACCCTCAGCAAGATCATCCAAATAATGCTGTGCAATAAATGCCTCCAAGATTTCGGCTGGCAAAAGTAAATCTCCTGAGGTCTGACGCCCTTTTGGAAAATACGCCCGATCCCCCAAATGACGACCACCACGAACCATCGCTAAGTTCACACAAATCATCCCTTCCATTTGCGCAACGGCAATAATGTCAACATCACCCTCGCCTTCCGCAACCACATCCATCGATTGCTGCTGCAAGACACTCGAAAGATCAGCAATCCGATCACGTAACACTGCCGCCATCTCAAATTCCATCGCTTCGCTATGGGCTTGCATTTCTTTTTCAAGCTCTGCTAGCACCTGACCATGATCACCCTCAAGAAAGCGGGTCGCT
This sequence comes from Burkholderiaceae bacterium, assembly GCA_947452625.1. GTDB lineage: Bacteria > Pseudomonadota > Gammaproteobacteria > Burkholderiales > Burkholderiaceae > Polynucleobacter. The sequence continues at coordinate 1,640 of CANGEC010000124.1, read as the reverse complement.
TGCTCCACATCTTGGCCATACTGCTGAGCACTCAAACGCCCTACACAAGGGGCGCTACACCGATGAATTTGATGCAACAAACAAGGACGACTCCGATTCTTAAAAATCGAATCTTCACAAGTCCTGAGACGAAAGACTTTTTGCAAAATCTGCACACTATTGCGCACCGCCCAAGAATTGGGAAAGGGGCCAAAGTAATGATTGCGCTTATCTACTTTGCCTCGATAAGAGGCTAGACGAGGAAACTCATGGCCAGTGAGCATGACATAGGGATAAGACTTATCATCCCGAAAGAGAATATTAAAGGGCGGAGCCAACTCCTTAATCAGGTTGTTTTCCAGAATTAAGGCTTCTGTCTCGGTCCGTGTTACCGTTGTTTCATAACGAACAATCTTGCCCACCATCAACGCGATACGAGGTGACAATTGGGTTCGTTGAAAATAACTCGATACCCGTTTTTTGAGATTGCGCGCTTTCCCAACATAGAGAATCTGCCCAGCCTCATCAAAAAAACGATAAACCCCCGGCAGTCCGGGGAGCCGTTTAACATCTTGCTGAAGGTTTTCAAAAAGCGAATTACTCATGCGTTGGGATATTTTCTGCCAAATCGTCGATAACTACGGAGATGCCGGCGTTTGCTGGCGTCTAGCCCGAAGCTTATCAAGTCTTCATGGCCAAGATGTCCGCATCTTCTGCGATAACCTTCCAACCCTCAATTTACTCGCTTCTGGTGTAGATCCAGCTATTAAGCAAAGAATTGATCTTCAACCCTGGGAAGCAAGTTTTCATAACGCACGCCACCCGGTGGTAACGCCAGATGTAGTTATCGAAGCCTTTGGCTGCACGCTACCAGACGGCTATCTCACTGGGCTTTTTATTGCCCCTCAGAAACCGATCATCATTAACTTGGAATATCTCAGCGCAGAACCTTGGATTACCGAGTTTCATGCAAAAGCATCCCCTCAAAAATATGGCATCCCAAAATACTTTTTCTTTCCGGGCTTCCAAGAGGATGCTGGAGGTCTATTGCTTGACCCCATTCCCGAGACCGGGGCCAAGATGGGTCAACAGATTCCCGAACACCTACAAGCGACTTGGAGAAAACTGCGTCCTAGCACCAAAAGAATCAGCATCTTTTGCTATCCGGGAGCACCACTCAAGCAATGGTTAGATGATCTTGGCTCTACTGGAGAGAATTTTGATATCTTGCTGACCCACGGTCACACTGAACTTCTCCGCCTGCAAAGTGGTCAAGCGTCAGAACTCCCTCCTTCTTTACAACTCATCTCCCTGCCATTCATCTCGCAAGATGACTATGACTGGCTGTTATCGCAATGTGACTTTAATATCGTACGGGGCGAAGACTCCTTCATTCGTGCGCAGCTCGCTGGAAAGCCCTTTATTTGGCATATCTACCCCCAAGCAGATCGTGCTCATGAAGATAAATTAGCTGCCTTCCTCGATCTCTATCTGGAATCAGCTAATCAAACGCTTAAAACTGCTTGTATTGAGGCCATGACCTGGGTAATGCCTAGTCAGTGGCTGGGTACCCTTACCGCGTGGACAGTTCATTCTGAAGCTTGGCGCGCGCATTTACTCGAAAAACAAGCAGATGGCGGCTTGGCTGCCCGTTTACTGCG
>CANGEC010000123.1 GCA_947452625.1 Burkholderiaceae bacterium | reverse complement strand
TTGGATATCAGTGCGCGCGTACCTGATCCAGAAAAAGAGCGCGACCCCAATAAACGTTCTGCAATGGAGCGAGCTTTGGAGTACATGAACCTTGTGCCCAATACACCCATTAGTAACATTTCAGTAGATAAAGTCTTTATCGGCTCTTGCACGAACAGTCGTATTGAAGATATGCGGGCAGCTGCTAAGGTGGTTGATCGTTTAGGAAAAAAAGTAGCTGCCAATGTGAAGCTGGCGATCGTGGTTCCAGGGTCTGGTCTAGTCAAAGCTCAAGCCGAGCGAGAGGGTTTGGATCGCGTATTTAAAGCGGCTGGTTTTGAATGGCGTGAGCCTGGTTGCTCGATGTGCTTAGCGATGAATGCTGATCGCCTAGAGCCGGGTGAGCGTTGCGCCTCGACTTCAAATCGTAATTTTGAGGGTCGCCAAGGTAATGGTGGTAGAACTCATTTGGTGAGCCCTGCAATGGCCGCTGCGGCCGCTATCGAAGGTCACTTTGTTGACATTCGCAAGATTTCATAAGGAAGTTCTGTGTCCAATAAATCACGATTCACGATGATTCAAAAATTACTCATTGTTGCCGTATCCGGAATGATTCTTTCAGCCTGTAGCAATATGATGGAAGGGTTAGGCAAAGATATGCAAACTATTGGCAACTCAATGGGTGGATCTGGAACCAATACAACGCCCAACACCAATCAATCCCAAACCAGCGGGAAAGATGTTGTGGTGACTCCAGTTAAGTAAATCTGTCTTATTCATTTAGTTCAAAGATCATCATGGAAAAATTTACGGTATACAAAGGATTGGTCGCCCCATTAAATCGGGAGAACGTAGATACCGACGCCATTATTCCTAAGCAGTTTCTGAAGTCCATTAAAAAAACCGGTTTTGGTCAAAATTTATTTGATGAGTGGCGTTACTTAGATCATGGTGAACCAGGTCAAGATTGCACAAATCGCCCCCTTAATCCCGATTTTGTCTTAAATCAGCCACGCTATAAGGGCGCTGGAATTTTGCTGGCGCGCAAGAATTTTGGCTGTGGCAGCTCTCGTGAACATGCTCCTTGGGCCTTAGATCAGTATGGCTTTAGAGCGGTGATTGCTCCTAGTTTTGCGGATATTTTCTTCAATAATTGCTTTAAGAATGGCCTGCTGCCCATTGTTTTAACTGAAATGCAGGTGGATCACTTATTCAATGAGACTCTAGCATTCAGCGGCTATCAATTAACTATTGATTTAGAAGCTCAACAGGTCATTGCGCCAGATGGCACAGCCTATAGTTTTGATGTGGCACCATTTAGAAAGTTCTGTCTACTCAATGGCTTAGACGATATTGGCTTAACCCTGCGTCATGCAGATAAAATCAAGGCTTATGAAGCTGAGCGCATTCTGAAGATGCCTTGGCTTGCAACACAATTGCCATAGTTTTATTGAGTTAAAGGCCTTTCATGAAAATTGCAGTCCTCCCGGGCGATGGTATCGGCCCGGAAATCGTTGCTGAAGCCGTTAAGGTATTAAATGCCCTAGGCCCTAAGTTTGACCTAGAAACCGCCCCCGTCGGTGGCGCAGCCTATGATGTTGCTGGCCATCCTTTGCCCCCCGCAACACTCGAGTTGGCAAAAAAAGCGGATGCCATTTTGTTTGGTGCGGTTGGTGACTGGAAATATGATTCCTTGCCGCGAGAACTACGCCCAGAACAGGCGATCTTAGGGTTGCGTAAACATCTTGAGTTATTTGCCAACTTTCGCCCGGCCATTTGTTATGACGAGTTGACTGCTGCATCTAGCCTTAAAGCAGAAATTGTGGGTGGCCTGGATATCTTGATCATTCGCGAGCTCAATGGCGATATTTATTTTGGACAACCACGCGGAATCCGCACTTCGGAGTTACCTTTATTCAAAGGTGCGCGTGAGGGTTACGACATGATGCATTACAGCGAGCCAGAGGTTGAACGCATTGGGCGAGTGGCTTTTGAGGCTGCTCGCAAGCGCGGCAAGAAAGTGTGTAGCGTTGATAAGGCTAACGTTCTGGAAACCTCTCAGCTATGGCGTGAGGTCATGATTCGGGTAGCCAAAGACTATCCAGATGTTGAGTTATCGCACATGTATGTGGATAACGCAGCAATGCAATTGGTTAAGGCGCCTAAAGCATTTGATGTGGTCGTAACCGGCAATCTTTTTGGTGACATTCTTTCGGATGAAGCGGCCATGTTGACCGGTTCAATCGGCATGCTGCCATCCGCCTCCCTGGATAAGAATAATAAAGGTCTATATGAGCCTAGCCATGGTTCAGCGCCTGATATCGCAGGGCAGGGCATTGCCAATCCTTTGGCGACGATTTTGTCTGCTGCAATGATGTTGCGCTACTCATTGGGCATGGTTGATCAGGCTGACCGCATCGAGGCAGCTGTACAAAACGTGTTATCTCAAGGCTTGCGTACTGCAGATATCTATACCGAAGGTACGAAAAAAGTATCTACCGTAGAGATGGGAAATGCAGTAGTTGCAGCACTCGCTTAATTTAATTACATAACCTTAGATAGTTAATCATGGCAAATACAAATACACCATTGGTCGGTTTAGTAGGCTGGCGCGGCATGGTCGGCAGTGTTCTGATGGAGAGAATGCTGGCGGAAAAAGATTTTGAATTGATTGAGCCAGTATTCTTTAGTACAAGTCAGGCTGGTGGTGCTGTGCCATTACTTAATGGCCAAAAGGTGACCAAATCTGAAAACACCTTGCAAGATGCTAATGATCTTGCGGCGCTTTCGCGTTGTGACATTATTCTGACCTGTCAGGGTGGCGATTACACAAATGAGATTTTTCCTAAATTACGTGTCGCTGGTTGGTCTGGTCATTGGATTGATGCTGCTAGCGCATTGCGCATGAAGGACGACTCGGTTCTGATTTTGGATCCTGTGAATCGCCCGGTAATCGATAAAGCGTTGGCTGCTGGTGGCAAAAATTGGATTGGCAGTAATTGCACTGTTAGCTTGATGATGATGGCGATGGGCGGTCTAGTTAAAGCTGACATGGTTGAATGGATTAGTGCCATGACTTATCAGGCTGCTTCTGGTGCTGGTGCGCAAAATATGCGCGAGTTGCTCTTACAAATGGGTGCTTTGCGTGATAGCGTTGCCGCGGAATTAGCGGACCCATCTTCATGGATTTTGGATATTGATCGTAAGGTGACCGCGACCTTACGTTCCGCAGATTTTCCGAAAAAGAATTTCCGTAATACGGCTTTGGCTGGTAGTTTGATTCCTTGGATTGATGTTCCGGTTGATAACGGCCAAACTAAAGAAGAGTGGAAAGGCGGGGCAGAGTTTAATAAGATTCTAGGTCGCCCAGCGTTTCGGACTCCAGGCAGCATTCCAGTTGATGGACTGTGTGTTCGAGTCGGTGCAATGCGTTGTCACTCCCAAGGTTTGACGGTTAAGCTTAAAAAAGATATTCCTTTGAAGGAAATTGAAACCATTCTGGCAAATGACAATCAGTGGGTGAAGGTTGTGCCTAATGATCGGGAAACCACTGAGCGTGATTTATCTCCAGCTGCTGTGAGCGGCACCTTGACTGTGCCGATTGGACGTCTGCATAAGTTATCGATGGGCCCCGAGTACCTTGGTGCGTTTACGGTGGGCGATCAATTGTTATGGGGTGCTGCTGAGCCATTGCGTCGCATGTTGCGCATCTTGCTCGAAGCTTAATGTTTCAAGCTAGCCTGCGATATTTTGCCAAGACGGTTTGCTTAGTATTACTAAGTTGGTCTAGTGTCGCCACTGCCTTATCGCTAGGCTCGCCACAACAACAGTCTCGGCCTGGCGAGCCTTTACGTATTGAAATTCCGATTCGCACAACGGCAGAAGATGCGGCCTCATTAGAGACTCTTCAAGTTGCGATAGCGAATAAGTCTGCCTTTGCGCGCCTTGGCATCTCGGGAAAACTTTTAGAGCTAAATCCTCAGGCGATGATCTATCGCGGCAAGCAGGGTCGATTATTCATTCTGGTCGAGACAGTTGAGTCTGTCCCACTGAGCGATGATCCATTTTTAGATCTCTTAATTAACCTCACCTGGGCATCTGGCAGTATTAATAAAGCCTACACACTATTACTGGGTGATACGCAAAAAATTATTGTTCAGCCTGGTCAAAGCCTCTCTGAGATTGCTGCACAACTAGCGTCGCAATTGGATGGGGCGTCCTTAGACCAAACGATGATGGCTTTATTCAAAGCCAATCCAGATGCCTTTGCCAGCGGTAGTATCAATAAGCTAGCGGCCGGAGTGGAGCTCACTAAACCGAGCGCCGCTTTATTGCGCTCTATTAGCCCGGCTGAAGCAAATCAATTTGTCACCCAATCTCGTGAAGAGTGGCGTGCTGAGCAAGCTGAAAGAAGTGGTCAGTCAGTTGCCGGTAAAGCCGCCGTAACTTCTTCCGAGTTGCAGCCAAAAGATCGTTTAAAAATCGGCTCATCGACTGATAGCACTGCAGAACAAAAACGTTACACCGAGGAGTTGGTTGCTCAGGAAAAAGTTTTGGAGCAGACGCGTGCTAAGGTCGCGGAATTGGAAAAGAATATTGCCGATCTGCAACGTCTGCTCGATAAATCCAAGCAGCAAAAGTCTGTAGAACCCAATTTAGGACTGGGAAGTTTTGCCCCCGCGGTTGTCGCCATTGGCTTGATCGCGCTGACCGGTTTACTCTTGTGGTTTTTAGCGCGCCATGCTCGCCGTGATGAATTGCAGGCTATTGCCGCACCTCTGAAGAGTGTGCCAATTAAGTCGTCACCCAGCAATATTGCTATGCCAGAGAGAGCTAAAGCCCTGTTTGCCGGCCTTGATTTGAATCTACCCCCATCCAGTCAAAAACAAACGCCTTCACCAATTTCGCAACGCCAAGTTGCGGAGGCGGGACCTTTAGCAGATACCTTACGTGTGAAGCTAAACTTAGCGCGAGCCTACATCACCATTGAAGATTTTTCTGCTGCCAAGAAATCTCTTGCAGAAATTTTGGCAATGAGCAATGCCGTAGATCCTACAATTACCATTGAAGCTCAGAGTCTGCTTGCTGAGCTACAGCATCGCAGTCATTAAGGGCTTACGATGCGTATTGCCCTTGGCCTTCAATACGATGGTAGTGGCTATTTTGGCTGGCAGTCACAAGTTGATCTCAATACCGTGCAAGATACTTTGCAGTCTGCCATTTCATCGTTTGTTGGCGATCCGGTAGTTGATTCTGAGGCCATTAAAGTCATTACCGCTGGCAGGACTGATACCGGAGTCCATGCTTTAGGGCAGGTGGTGCACTTTGATACCAAAGTAGAACGTAACCCCTGGTCTTGGGTGAGAGGGGTGAATGCTTTTTTACCCGAGTCGGTCGTGGTGAATTGGGCTAAGCCCGTTGTTGATCAATTTAGCGCTCGATTTTCTGCTTACGAACGCACTTATATCTATGCTTTACATGCTGGGCCCTGTAGATCGCCGATGGCTGCATCTCGTGCGGGTTACTTGATGATGCCGGCCGACACCTGGTTTGATATTGAGGCGATGCAGGCAGCTAGTGAATGCCTAGTCGGTGAGCATGATTTCAGTTCCTTTCGTTCATCGGAGTGTCAGAGTAAGACGCCTGTAAAGACGCTTTATGCGATAGAGATTGTTTCCATGCAGCCTTGGCTGTATTTCAAGATTCGCGGCAATGCTTTCTTGCATCACATGGTCAGAAATCTGGTTGGTAGCTTTTTAATGGTCGGAACTGGCAAGCGCCCCCCAGAGTGGATGGCAGAGGTGCTGGCCGCTAAAGATCGGCGTGTTGCTGCCCCCACTTTTGCCCCTCATGGGCTATATTTAGCCAAAATCAGCTACCCACCAGAATTTGCCATTCCCGACCCCTGGTTGAGTAATTCTTGGCTACCTCCAAGCCTGCTACAAGATTAATGCTAAGCCTTATCATTCACCCATGCCCTTACTAACTTACTCTCCTGGACGTACTCGGGTCAAAATTTGCGGTTTAAAGACCCCGGCCGACATTGATGTTGCCATTGCAGCAGGGGTAGATGCCGTCGGTTTTGTCTTTTATCCTCCTAGTCCACGAGCTGTGACTCCTCATATTGCCTCCCAGTTGATTGCTCGGCTACCGGCTGGGATTGATGCAGTTGGGCTGGTGGTTAATGCTTCTGAGGCTGATTTTGCAGAAATTAAGGCGCTTGCCCCTATTAGTTTGTGGCAGTTTCATGGGGACGAGACTCCAGAACAATGTTCTATATTGGCCGAGGGGCGGCCATGGATGAAGGCCGCCAGAATTGGTGCGGACTTCGCTTTTGATGAATTTTCCCTACAATATGGTCAAGCAAGCGCCTTTTTGCTCGATGCCCTTGTTGAAGGGTATGGCGGAGGGGGCGTTCCATTTGATTGGCAAGGAATTCCACAAGCATGGGTAAGCGCAAACGCGCATCGGGTCGTTTTGAGTGGTGGGTTGAACGCACACAACGTGGGCGAGGCGATTGCACGCCTGCAT
>CANGEC010000122.1 GCA_947452625.1 Burkholderiaceae bacterium | reverse complement strand
ATCACTATTAAGCAACTTATTGAATTATCAGAACTTAACCCTATTGTTGCCAAGAGGCACTACCATTTAACGGGTAGCTTACGTTGGTATTCAAGAACCCTCATTGAAGCAAAGGCTGCCGAGGATTACTTGGCTAACTTTACTGCGAAGCCTGGCTCAGCCGGAGAATTCATCCTTTTAGCCCCAAGCTCTGACTTTAGCGCTAGACAAAATAAGGGGCTAGTAAAGACTCTTTCTGAGAAGGCAACTAGCTCGCCAGTAGTAATTGGTTATGCGCCTAACTCAGCTAAGGTATACGAATTAGGTATGGAGTTAGCCGCCCTAGAGCGCGTCCAAAAAAACAGGCGCGAACTAGATGGGGATGCTGTTGCAAGGAAAGAAATTAACAGTAGGGTTGCCGCCGTTAAGTTTGAGTTAAGCGAAGAGCTAAAGAGCTCATTTGATAAGGCGGATTGGCATCAAGACGGTGATGAAATTAACCGCTCTACTCGCAGCACGCTATCTTCCATTGCCAGCAAATTAGCGGATGAGACTTATTTCTCTACGCCGCACATTCAGAATGAATTAGTCAATCATGAGTCTATCTCCGGAAACTCTGTAAAAGCCCGGAAAGAGCTTATGTACAGAATGCTGGGCAAGTATGGCGAACCACGACTTGGATACGAAGGATTCTCGTCAGACGCCGGCCTCTACTACTCAATCATAGAAGCAAACCAACTCTATCAATGGATTGATGGAGCATACGTATTCTCAACCCAGGATTCAAAATCCATATTTGGCAAATATTTCTCCCCTCTTTGGAAGGCTGCCGATAAGCTATTTAAGGGAAATAAAGAGTCTGTTTCTCTAGCTCAGCTTTATGAAATCTGGCAGGCCCCTCCCATTGGAGCCAAAAAAGGAGTACTCCCTATTTTTGCCTTGATTTACTTCTTGGCAAATAGGCAACATCTGGGTCTATACATTGAAAATACATTCATTCCAGACTTAACAGAGGCTTTCCTTGATGAGTGGATGCAAGACTCAAATCGCGTCGCCTTCAAATTCGTAGAAATTGGTAAAGAGCGTGAAGTATTACTAAAGTCTTTAAGCGCGTCACTTGAAAAGAGCTTGGGTAAACAGGTCATCGCTAGCCCTCTTGAATCAGCCAGAGGGCTTGTGAACTTAGTCGCCACCCTGCCGGGATGGACAAAGAGAACAAATACCGTCTCTGCAGATGCGCAAAAGCTTAGGATGGCAATGCTTAAGGCAAATGACCCTCATAAGGTTCTTTTCTCAGACTTGCCGAGCTTATTCAACCCTAAAAATGACTTGGATTTAGTTGAAGTTATCTCCTCCCTTACAAAAGAGCTTCAGAACGCCTATCCACAGATGCTCTCTAAATTTAGAGGAATTCTCAATAAAGCCTTGGACCATCAAGGTGAGATAGGAAAGTTAAATGACCGCGCAGAAAGTATTAAAGGAATATCAGGTGACTTTGGGGTAGATGCATTTGTTGCTAGGTTATCTGTCTACAAGGGTGACGACGAGGGTCTTGAAGGACTTCTGTCAACTACCATCAATAAAAATCCTAAGGACTGGGTTGATAGGGACCAGGAGGCCGCAATTAATTCTCTCGGCACTATTTGCAATACCTTCAGAAAAATTGAGTCCCTAAGTTCCCTAAGAGATAAGAACTCAAAGAGAAATTCATTTTCTTTTATATATGTAGACCCAAAAAATCAAACAATTTCTGAAAGTTTCGATATTTCTACGGAGAAGATTCCCAAGTTAAAAGAAATCTCAAAAGATATATTGAAAGACCTCAAGAAAAAGGGGTTAAGCAAGGATGAAATTCTTGCAACATTTGCGCAAGCCTGTTCAGAAACTATTAATACATAAGGTTGATATGGAAAAGCACGTTTTGGGTATATCCGGAGGCAAAGATAGTGCTGCCCTAGCCATTTATATGGCGCAACACTATCCCGAACTTGATATTGAATACTTCTTTACCGATACCGGCGAAGAGCTACCTGAGGTGCATGAGTTTTTAACTATGCTTGAAGGGTTTCTAGGTAAGCCAATTACCCGTCTAAATCCACATAGAAACTTTAAATTTTGGCTAAGGGAGTTTAATCACTTCCTTCCATCAGCGCAAACTAGATGGTGTACTCAGAAGCTAAAACTCGAACCCTTTAGAAATTGGGTCAATCAATGGATGAAGGCTGGAGTCACTGTATACAGCTATGTAGCAATTAGAGCTGACGAGGACTATAGAGAGGGCTACAACCCTAACAACCAATTCCTAAAAGTTAAGTATCCGTTTAGAGAAGATGGCATCGATAAACAAGGAGTATTCGACTTGCTCGATGCCTCAGGAATGGGTCTTCCAAAGTATTACGAATGGCGCTCAAGAAGCGGCTGTACATTCTGCTTTTTCCAACAAAAGATTGAGTGGGTTCGACTTAGAGAGAGGCATCCTGAAGCCTTTGAGCAAGCCAAAACACTCGAAAAAAGCGCCGAAGAAAATGGCTCCCCATTTACCTGGACTCAAGGAGAGCCCCTGTCAATGCTAGAAAGACCGGAGCGCATCCAGCAAATTCGTGAAGATTTTGAAAAACGAGTTGCAAGAAATGAGGCTCGAAAGGAAAAATTTGCAAATCCTTTGAGGGCTAATCTAGTAGATATTGATGATCTATATGATTGTGATGAAGGCAATAATTCTTGTAACGTTTGTCACAAATAGCCTAAATAAGACGTATTCTCTCGGAATGGTTAGGTCTATCAACTTCCATTGATAGATGCTCTGCCAAATGAGAGACCCATGAGTAAAGATTTTTTACGATTATTTTGACATCACTTCTATAAGGAGCTGGGTCTTCCATAAGATGGTTATGTATAGCGGAAGTTAATGCACCAAAATAAATTTCCCCACCCCCAGCCTCAAGCAAGCCTCTTAATAGCAAAAATATCTTTGTTTCAGAAAATCGTTTAGCAATAACTTTATGGTCATACTGCCCACTCGGCAGTGATAGCAAACTCGCGTCAGATTTAGCCTGATCTGATTCACATTTCGATAGGTTAAGTATTTCGTCACCATCACTTGAGAGACACTCAGACAGAAAAAGCTTCCCATCGTAATCTTTGGGGGGTGAAATTTCTTCATAAATAAAGTCTGGCCACTCTACCCTATCGCCTTTCTTAAGAGAGTTTTGATACACATCCTTAAGCTTTGCAAAGAGCTCATCGGTCATTCTTGTACTTGAAGCAAATAGATTCTCGACAAGAGACTTATTCGCTTCGCTCTCATCAACAATAGTACAAACCTCCGAGTTTGAATTTGAGAGCAAGCCCAATCCGGAACCAGTGGCATTTGCACTTCCAACAAGAATACCTGCAGGAGGAAAAACAAAAACCTTTCCATGAAAATTGGTGCAGATATAGAAATCCCAGCCCATTTTTTTACAAACTTCATATGCCTCTAAATCTGATGCGCCTGCCAATAAGTCTTCTAGACGCCACCTAGCAATTATTCTTACTGGAGCATCGACAGGAAGTCTTTTTGAAAAATCCTCAAGAATTGAGGAGCGCAAAAAAGCACTGCAAATAGATACAACTCCGCTAACATTCATGGAATTATCAGCCAGCCATTTATAGGACGCCTTTCCGTCTATAAGCCTTCCGGTTAGGGGAAAAATCATTAAGTTACAGCCCTCAAATGCCTAGCAAATGTATTGTAAAAGTCTTGAATTTCATCAATCTGACTGATATTGGTCTCAATGGTTTTGCCAATAAGGGTCCAATAGGAATCATTTGAAAGAAGCTGACCAAGTTCTGAGCCTTTAGCAAATACCCTATTTGCTTTATTAACTCTCACAAAAAGATCACCACCAGAGTATTCGAATTTAACCAACTCTAGTTGAGTTCCTTCATATCTCTCAACCCAAATATTCGGGAGTGCAGATATCTTTACCTCTGCATCCCGCTCAGTTGTTTGAGGGTCTGAAGCAAGGCCTAGCTCACCAATAAAGTAAGGAATAACCTCCTTACTGCTAAAAGTAGAAGTATCAAATCCAGCCGTTAGATATAAGGCGGTCAGAAAATTTCCAACTGACTCAATGAATGCCTCTGGTTTGACCCTATTCAACTCCAGGCTATCAACCAGATTCAATGCGTATTCATATCTCTTTTTTGATTGGAAAAAGTTATAAATGCAGATAGAGAGAAATGTAATCCACCTATCTTCAATGTCAATTGAGTCGCAAACAAAACCGAACTCATTAATCATTAAATCAACGACATTTGGTGTTTTTGAGCCAACCTCAACCAATCTGGCTAATTTTTCATACTCAGGAAGTAGGTCTGGCTCAAGCGAAAAACCATCTTTATCTTTAGCCCAACGTTGTACCTTTTCCCAAATTTGAGAAAGCTCTGGATAAAAAGAGATATCAAACTCTTCGGAATCTATTAATGAATCGCCAACGGTCTTTAATAATTGCCTACTGTTAGTTGTGGCATGAACTTCAGACCAATTGGCATATTTTTTACATTTAAAACCCAGGCGCTTAGCCTGGGAAATAATTTCCCAGGGGGATAAGACTCCCTTGTATTTTAAAAAAAATAGCTCAGGAACGGTATCCCGAATCTGAGTCATTTAATCATCATCTCCATCATCAGAAGAATCACCTGTTGCGTTAGTCATCGAAAGACTTTCTGGCAGGCTCGTCATATATCTATGGAGCTTTAATCCAACAGCCGCCCTAAATGACTCAATAGCCTCCTTATCTCTATCGTTAGCAACAAAGCTTTCCTCTTCAATAGCTAGGCTACTAAGGAATAACTCAATAGCTGTTAGGGCGCCCTCTTGGCCATGATTTCTTAATTCAGACAATACTTTTGAATAGAACTCATGCTGAGTGTTCACAAGCACAACCACAAAATCATATACCTTTGTATATGACCATAATTGCCTTGATTCCGAGGGGGCATATAAAACACAGGCTCTTGTCAGGGATCTATCTAAATCTACAATAGCGGCGCGCACATCAGGCTCTGGAATATTTGGATATTTTTCAATTAATCTCTGTTCGAGCTCCAACAATTTAGGAGCTGGAAGAGTCGTGGGACGTGATCCATCAACTTTTCTAATAGTTCCACCAGTTGTAGATGTTCCAGTGGGGATGGCTGGGGCACCACCTTGACCACCTCCGGTAGTAATATTTACAGCATGCCAGTCCGTAGATTGCTTCTTGACTAGCTTGAAAGCAGCTTTTACAGCTGACGCAATTTTCTCAGTTAACATAATCCAACATTGGTTTCTGGCTTGTAGTAAATCTGCCGTGTGTTCATCAAATTCATCTTCGCTTTGATCCTTATTCATACTAGTGAACTCAATACCCTGCTTATTATTGTGAACACCTAGTAAGTCATCAGCGTCCGCGTCAAACTTAACCTCTAGAGACCAAAATCTCTGAGGAAGTACTGTGCGGTTATAAAAACCGCCAAAGTGCCCAGAGGCAATCTCTCGGTCTGCGCGAACAAATGAGATATTTCCAATCGCCTCTTTTGTTCCATACACCTTTCCAACATCGGTTGAACCGCCATCGCGCTGTCCAGGCATTTGAATTTCTGGAAGGACTACAGATGTAGTGATTTGGAAGTTGTATACCTTACCCTTCCACCTAAATTCAAAAGAATGGCAGTAGTCAGAAAGTGGTGCGCTAGTTGGCAAACATTTATCAGGAGCACTGACAAATTTTTCATAAATTTCAGCAGATTTACCTGTAGCCCCACCAGAAACTGATTCCTTCCACAATTCAGAGGAGATAGTTGAGTCCTTCATTAAGAACAGAGGATCATTAGGCCTCAATTTAACGCTTTTCCCTTGTTGAATATATGTATGCTTTGTTGGCATATATTCAAATATTGAAAATATTACCGTCTTACCTTCTGCTAATAAATGACGGTATAGGCGCCCTAAAATATCAGAACTATTCCTGATGATTGAATCGCCACGTATATGCGATAACCTATCGCAATGTCTCCAAGAAATAATGGTTCCACTCGAAGGTAGCGAGCCAAATATACCTTCAAAATGAGCGGGAAATTCTTGAGCAGCCACTAATGGAATTTCAATTGACTCATTTTTCTTGAGCTCCTCAAGGTCAAGATAGACATAGTTAACCTTGTCCTTCTTTTTCCATGAATAAACACCAATATTTTGACACTGACTTAACGAGGCATTCGGCAATCCATAGCCGAACTTACCTTTTCTTCTAGTTTTAACAACTTCATCAATATTGCTATTCGTAGTATTCCCGAATTGCAATGCACCCTGCAATATTTTTTCCGACATTCCATCGCCGTCATCGAGAACTAATATTTCCTCAACTTTTCTACGACCGCCATTATTTTTCTCCAATAGAACAACATGAACATTTTTTGCATTCGCGTCAAAGGAGTTATCAATCAATTCAGCTAATGCATAAGCAGTATTTTTATAACCTGCGGCTCTTTGGCTTACTAGGGCGTTATAAGAGAAAAACGTTGCCATAT
>CANGEC010000121.1 GCA_947452625.1 Burkholderiaceae bacterium | reverse complement strand
CATCAGGCCGGCGCCTACGATTGCATATTTGCTATGAGCAAGTTGCTTCATAACTTACTGATAAATTTCACTGCCACGCTTGCGGAACTCGATGGATTTTTCTTCCATACCTTTGTTCGGATCTATGCCTTCGGCCTTGAGATTGGCAGCATAGTCGCGAACCTCTTGAGTGATTTTCATAGAACAGAATTTCGGTCCGCACATTGAGCAGAAGTGAGCAATCTTGGCACCTTCAGCGGGCAGTGTTGCATCGTGATATTCACGAGCACGCTCCGGATCTAAACCAAGATTGAATTGGTCTTCCCAGCGGAACTCAAAGCGCGCCTTAGATAAAGCGTTATCGCGTACTTGAGCTCCTGGTAAACCTTTGGCAAGATCTGCTCCATGAGCGGCAATCTTGTAAGTGATGATGCCTTCACGGACATCTTCCTTGTCTGGTAAGCCTAAGTGTTCTTTGGGTGTTACATAGCAAAGCATGGCGGTACCGTACCAACCAATTTGCGCAGCACCAATACCGCTGGTGATGTGGTCATAGCCTGGAGCAATATCAGTGATCAATGGTCCCAGGGTGTAGAAGGGTGCCTCTAAGCAATGCTTGAGCTCTTCAGTCATATTTTCTTCAATGCGTTGCATTGGTACATGTCCTGGGCCTTCAATCATGACTTGCACATCATGCTGCCAAGCTTTTGCGGTGAGTTCGCCAAGAGTGTGCAGTTCACCAAACTGGGCAGCATCATTTGAATCGGCAATGCAACCAGGACGCAAACCATCACCCAAGCTAAATGACACGTCATACGCTTTCATGATCTCGCAGATTTCATCAAACTTGGTGTACAAAAAGTTCTCTTTGTGGTGCGCTAAACACCACTTAGCCATGATTGAGCCGCCACGCGACACAATGCCGGTGATGCGATCGGCTGTTAAAGGCACATAACGTAGCAATACACCCGCATGAATCGTAAAGTAATCAACGCCTTGCTCAGCCTGTTCAATCAAGGTGTCGCGGAACATTTCCCAAGTCAGGTCCTCGGCAATGCCGCCTGTCTTATCGAGCGCTTGATAGATAGGTACTGTACCAATCGGAACGGGGGAGTTGCGAATAATCCACTCACGTGTTTCATGTATATGTTTGCCGGTTGATAAATCCATAATGGTGTCGGCGCCCCAGCGGATCGACCAAACCATTTTTTCAACTTCCTCGTTGATGGATGAAGTGACTGCGGAGTTACCTAAATTACCGTTAATCTTCACGCGGAAGTTACGGCCAATAATCATTGGCTCTAATTCTGGGTGATTGACGTTGGCTGGAATAATGGCACGACCAGCAGCGATTTCTTGGCGGACAAATTCACCTGTAACAACATCTGGAAGATTAGCGCCATAGCCTTTGCCTGGGTGCTGTTTCAGTAGCTGTGTATAGGCGGGATTTTTGCGCAATTGCTCTAGTCCCATGGATTCACGGAGTGCGACATATTCCATCTCGGGGGTAACGATACCTTGGCGAGCGTAATACATCTGACTAATGTTTTTGCCAGCCTTGGCAACGCGAGGGGCGCCAATATGAGCAAAGCGTAGGTGTTTGGTATCCGCATCTTGTGAACGCGCAACCCCATATTCAGAGCTGGGGCCAGACAGCTGTTCGGTGTCATTGCGCTCATTGATCCAAGCTTCGCGCAACTTCGGCAAACCTTTTTCTAGATTAATGACAACATCTGGATCGCTATAGGGGCCAGACGTGTCATAAACCGGTACTGGTGGATTGGCGACCATTTGTTCGCCAACGCGGGTAGGCAACTGCTCAATCATGCGGATTGGTGCTTTGATATCTGGACGAGAGCCTTGCAAATAGGTTTTGGTTGATGCTGGGTAAGCGAATTTTTGACCGAAGTCTCGCTCTAAGCTTTTGAGGCTTGGAATCTCATGTTTTGTTTTAGGGTTGCTTGTGCTCATGTCCATCTCCTGACTGTGTTGGATGGACGAAACCGGGTGACGGTCTGATGTAACTCCCCACGCCAGCATTACCTGGATCGGGTTCTAGGGTCTTTCTCAGCGCCTTTGGCTTTAGCTAAAGGGCACCCCTGTTTCATCCTTAGCTATGATTTAACCACGAAATCGCTTTTGCTGACTTTGTGGCTATTTGAAGGCCAATTCTTGAGTCCTTTTATGATTTCGTAAGATGAAATCAGCTGTTACAAAAGCGGCATCACTAGTGAATTCATCGGCCAAAATGCGGGCTGCTGCCTCAGAAAAAGGGATTTCGATAAAACCGCTGACTTCACCATCGTGATTGGTGGGTATAAAGTTCTCCGCTAGCTCTAAGTCATAGATAAAGAGCTGTTCATCGTGAAAGCCTCGACCTGCAATCGGGCGACGCATGTGAATACGGCCAACGGGCTCTATTTGGGTGGCAAGATGGGCCGGAACGCCTGCTTCTTCCCAAAGCTCGCGACGGGCATTTACCCAAGGGGTTTCATCTGCACCAATTCCGCCTGCTGCAAGGTTGTCTAAACGCCCGGGATCGGTAGTCTTGGTTTCACTACGTCTACCTAGCCAGAGATTGCCGGCTTTGGTATAGCCGTTGATATGGGTTGCCATGCTGCGAAAGCCAAAGGTGCGAAAGGCGGCGCGTTCTAAGCGGAAATACTCATGCCCATTTTGATCAACCCAGGCAAATTGTTCATTGCGCCATCCAGGAATAAATCCCCCCAAGCGCATTCTATCGGCCAACTTACTTAAGTTATTGGAGACATCATGAGGTCTACCGGCAGTGATCTTTAACGCATCATGTCCCAAATGTATGCCGACAATAGACTCTTTGCTCAAAGATTCTTGCAGGTAGGGAATGAATTCCGGATTAAGATGGCCAATGTTTTGTTGGCCATTGCTGGCACTAAAAAAATAGATTGGCAGGTAGTCTGGCGGAGCCGATCTGGCTGTATTTTGGAGCATCTCCTCTAAAGCGGCTAGAGTGCTGGTATTGAGCGTATTCATATAGAAAGTGTAAGAGAAAAAGATGGAGACAAATAATAAATTGCCGCATGGCGGTCAAATTCTCGCCAATGCTTTAGTGCGGCAAGGTGTGGATCTTGCCTTTGGAGTGCCCGGTGAAAGCTTTTTGCCTCTGCTAGATGGCCTAGTGGATCATTCTCAGGATTTTCGCTTCATCACCTGTCGCCAAGAGGGTGGCGCCACTTATATGGCCGAAGCTTATGCCAAGTTGACTGGTAAGCCCGGCGTTGTGATGGTGACACGTGGTCCTGGCGCTTCTAATGCCATGGTTGGTGTTCATACCGCATACCAAGACTCAACCCCGATGGTGTTGCTGATCGGTCAAGTGGGGACAGATATGGTTGAACGCGAAGCGTTTCAGGAGATGGATTACCGGCGCCTCTATTCAGAATGCGCCAAGTGGGTAGGCAGTATTGATCGGGTTGATCGGATTGATGAGTTTGTTTCCCACGCTTTTCATATAGCGCAATCAGGACGTAAGGGGCCGGTGGTGTTGGCCTTACCAGAAGATATTTTGTATGAACAGGCCAGTGAGAAGCCAACAGCACCAGCGCATATTGTGCAACCTGGTTTGGACCAAGCAATTTTTCAAGAGGCCATGAAGACCTTTGCTAATGCTAACAAGCCAATGATCTTGGCCGGCGGCGGCAATTGGAATGAGCTTGCATGCAAAGCCCTTGTGTCTTGGGCAAAGCGTGAGGGCGTTCCTCTGGCTACCAGTTTTCGTTCGCAAGATTTGGTGGATAACTTAGATCCTTGTTATGCCGGTGATCTTGGGATTGGAGCCAATCCAGCGTTAGTAAAGCGTATTCAAGAGGCGGATGCGCTTCTGGTGATTGGTGAACGTTTAGGCGAAATGACTACCGCAGGCTACAGTATTTTGGATGTGCCGCAAACACAGGCACAACTCATTCATGTGCTTTCAGACCCCGATGAGTTAGGTAGGGTCTATCGCCCACAATATGCTTTGAACTGTAGCCCGCAAAATTTTTGCGCTGCGCTAGATCCAATCAAAATGGGTAAACAATACGAAGGTCAGCGTATGCATGATGCGCATGCTGAATATCTGGCTTTCTCGGCGCCCGTTACCGTGAAGGGTGATTTGCAGCTCGCGCAAATCATGGCTTCATTGCCAAAGAGTATTCCACGCAATTCAATTTTGACTAATGGGGCAGGCAACTTTGCCACTTGGGTGCATCGCTTTTATCCTTATGGCGGCTTTAAGAGTCAATTGGCACCAGCCAATGGTTCAATGGGCTATGGCTTGCCGGCAGCAATTGCTGCAAAAATTGTTGATCCAGACCGAGTGGCGATCGCCGTCTGTGGTGATGGTGATTTCATGATGAATTGCCAGGAGTTGGCAACAGCGGCGCGCTATAAAGCCTTCCCGATTATCTTACTGGTCAACAACAGTATGCTGGGTACGATACGCATGCATCAGGAGCGTGAGTTCAGTCGCCGCGTGATGGGTACCGGCCTCACCAATCCGGATTTCTTAAAGTTTTCAGATAGTTTCGGTATTCCAGGATATCGGGTGACTAAGACTGAAGAATTCGCGCCAGCATTTACTAAAGCGCTAGCCAGTGATTGCGGTGCTTTGATTGAACTTGTTTTGGATCAAGAAGTTATTTCACCTTCAAAGCTGCTATCCCAATTGGGTAAGTAAGCCATTCTTGGGTGGTAACAATAAAAAGGGATGCGCAGAGCATCCCTTTTTATTCTCATCTGATGTGCGCTCAATGCAATAAAACGGAGCACTTCAATCAATCGACTTTAGCACCCGAGTCTTTGACTACCTTAGTCCATTTGGCGATTTCATTTTTGATGTAAAGCGCAAACTGCGCAGGCGTGTTGCCAACGGGTTCTGCACCCATTGTCAAATATTTTTCTTTGACTGCAGGGCTATTGATCGCTTTTATTAATTCAGCGCTGGTTTTATTCAAAACCTCGAGCGGCATATTGGCCGGACCAACAATGCCAAACCAGGACGTGGCTTCATAACCGGGCAAGTTTGCTGCTTCAGCAATTGTTGGCAAATCCGGAAATGCAGGTGAGCGCTTAGAGCTTGTGACAGCAAGCGCTTTTAGCCGACCAGCGCGTATGTAATTAATTGATGATGGCAGATTATCGAACATGATGTCTACGTTGCCTGCCATGAGATCGGTAACTGCCGGCGGGCTGCCTTTATAAGGCAAATGAACCATAAATGTTTTGGTCATAGATTTAAAGAGTTCCCCAGCCATATGAATGGAGGTGCCATTACCGCTAGACGCCATATTGACTTTGCCGGGATTGGCTTTGGCATAGCGAATCAGATCATTGACTGTATTGATATTGTTTTTTGCAGCCCAGTCAGGATTAAGTACGAGTACATTGGGCAGTTCGGCGACCAAGGTAATCGGTGTGAAATCCTTGATGGGATCGAAGGGCATCTTGCCTCCACCTTGGGTGTACAAGGGTTGATTGATGCCATGGGTGCCTACAGAGGCCATTAGCCAGGTATAGCCATCAGGCGCTGATTTGGCAACAATCTCTGCGCCAATATTGCCGCCAGCGCCGGGTTTGTTGTCTATCACCACATTCCATTTCATGGCGCTGAGCAGTTCATTCTGTAGCGGGCGAGCAATATTATCGGTTGCGCCTCCAGCCGGAAAAGGCACTACCAAACGAATTGGTTTATTGGGGAAGGTGTTTTGAGCATGAGCAATTGGACTACCCAATAGAAATAGCGCCATCAAGCAATGCATCAAGCTTGCTAGGGAACTGGTTACATGGCGATGTTGTTTCATACTGGTCTCCAAATTCTTTTGAATATTCTTATCAATAGACTACTTCGTACTGCTTATTTACGTCTTTATCAAGCATTATTTTGATTGCATTCCAATGTAATCGATTATGGAGCGGCTTGTCATTTATGCTCAATATTTAAGCAGGGCAGGTCAGTCTATACAAATCGGTGACTTACGAAAACTTTTGCGGATTTATCCACAAAAGCTGTGGATAAGTTTTGGTCCCGCCGACAGGAATCGAACCTGTATCCCACGCTTAGGAGGCATGTGCACTATCCATTGTGCTACGGCGAGTTCAAGAAAATCTTCTCAGAAAAATACAAAATATCTGAATAATTTGCTGGGAAGTTTATTGCCAACCACACAAGGCCCAGACTTGATTGGTCAAGGACACCATCATAGTGGGTGCGAAGTAACTTGCAAAAGTTACCGCCAGAATGATGGCAGCCAGCGTATAGAGAAACCATTTCATGTGACTGAACGGGGCTTAAGCTGTGACTGGTCGATGAATGGCACGTTCTTTGACTGGTAGGTTCACCAGGGAGGCAAAAACTCCAAGCGCAATCGCAATTTCCCAAACAATCATGTATGAACCGGTTTTATCAAATAGGTATCCACCAAGATAGGCACCGCAAAAACTACCTAATTGGTGAGAGAAAAACACCAAACCGGAAAGCATGGTGAGGTATTTCACCCCAAAGATTTGCGCAACGATGCCATTGGTCAGTGGAATAGT
>CANGEC010000120.1 GCA_947452625.1 Burkholderiaceae bacterium | reverse complement strand
TGGGGCACCCAATCTCCAGCACAGAAGAATTACACCTCTTGCAAAAATTGATTCGCGGTCTAGGTTCGAATCAGGTTGAAACGCGTTTACGCCAAACCGATGTTCAGGGTGCTGCTACTGCTCCATGGTTGGGAATGACGGTAGGCAAATTAAGTGAGCTCGATCGCGCTTTGGTGGTTGGTAGTTTCTTGCGTAAAGATCAGCCCATCATTGCAGCCCGTTTACGTACCGCCACTAAACGTGGTTTGCAAATTGCGCGCATTGATGCGGGTGGTGACGATTGGCTAATGCCAACGACCGGTATCGCGGCAACCCCAAGCGCTTGGTTAAATGCTTTGAGTGAAGTTGTCCTGGCTGTTGCTAAAGCCAAGTCAGTTGCTGCTCCAGCGGGTACTCTCAACTTACCGATTTCTGCTAATGCTCAAGCGATTGCCGATAGTTTGCTCGCCGGTACAAATACCGCGGTACTGCTAGGCTCCGGTGCAATTGCGCATCCTCATGCTGCTGATTTACATGTCTTGGCGCAATTTATCGCCGAACAAACTGGCGCTACCCTGGGCTTCTTGCCGGTAGGTGGCAATGCCGTTGGCGCATCCTTAGTTGCTGCCAATGGTGCGGGAGTCAATTCTGTATTGTCTGGCGATCGTCGTGCGGTGCTCTTAATGAATCTTGAGCCTGACGCAGACTTGCCGAACCCAGAACAGGCGCGCGCTGCATTGGCTAAGGCCAATACGGTCATCGCTTTAACGCCATTTAAGAGCGCAGATCTCTTAGAGGTGGCCGATGTCATTCTGCCAATCTCAACTTACACAGAAACTGTCGCTACTTTTGTCAATGCCGAGGGTCGAGTGCAAACCATTCAGCCGGCTGTGAAACCTTTGGGTGATTCACGTCCTGCTTGGAAAGTATTGCGCGTGCTTGGCGGCTTGCTTAATTTAGATGGCTTCTTATTCAATATGCCTGAAGAAGTGTTAGGCGAAGCGCTGGGCGAGAACTACTGCACCAAGCTCAATAATCAAGCGACAAGCAATACCTTATCGAACGGCAACCATGCACCATTCAGTGGTTTGGAGCGCGTGTCTGATGTCAACATCTACGGTGTTGATCAGATTGTGCGTCGTTCGTCTGCCTTGCAATTGACACGTGATGCTAAGCGTGGCAATCAGGTAGGCTTGGGTAAGGCGCTGTTTGCCGAGCTTGGCTTAAAAGAGGGTGATGCTGTGCGGATTAGTCAGGGCGCTTTATCGGTTGATATGCCTGCCACTCTAGAAGAAAATTTAGCAACTGGTGCAGTACGGGTTTCTGCTGGAACATCCGCTAGTGCGAAATTAGGACCCATGTTTGGTCCGATAACTGTCAGCAAGGCATAAGGGACGAGATGGATAATTTCTTGAACCTCATTACCACTCAAGGGGAGGCTATTTTTGGCTCCTTGTGGCCGCTCGTTTGGGCTTTGGTAAGAATCGTCATTATCGTGTTGCCAATGTTTGGTTGCGTTGCCTACCTCACGTTGTGGGAACGCAAGCTCATTGGTTGGATGCATATTCGTCTTGGGCCAAATCGTGTTGGTCCCTTGGGCTTGCTGCAACCGATTGCCGATGCATTGAAATTATTGATGAAGGAGATTATTTCTCCTGCGCAAGCTAGCAAAGTTCTGTACATCATTGCACCAGTGATGGTGATCATGCCAGCCTTCGCCGCTTGGGCTGTAGTGCCATTTCAGGCGAAGATGGTCTTGGCTGATGTCAATGCCGGACTCTTGTATGTAATGGCAATCTCTTCAATTGGTGTCTACGGCGTGATTTTGGCTGGTTGGGCATCAAACTCAAAGTACCCATTCCTTGGTGCAATGCGCGCTTCATCGCAAATGATCTCTTATGAAATTGCGATGGGCTTTGTGTTAGTGACGGTATTGCTCACTTCGGGCTCTTTAAATCTCAGTACGATTGTGGCGTCACAGGAGCAGGGCTACTTTGCCAGCATCGGTCTGAATTTCTTATCTTGGAACTGGCTGCCTTTGTTGCCAATGTTCCTCATCTACTTTATCTCCGGCGTAGCTGAAACTAATCGTCATCCATTTGACGTGGTTGAGGGTGAGTCTGAGATTGTTGCTGGCCACATGGTTGAGTACTCCGGTATGGCCTTTGCGATGTTCTTCTTGGCTGAGTACGCCAATATGATTTTGATCGCTGCACTCGCCTCCACTATGTTCTTAGGCGGTTGGTTGCCGATTGTGGATTTACCGATCTTGCGCGACATCCCAGGCTTCTTCTGGTTGTTTGGCAAAACCTTCTTCCTCTTGTCTTGCGTTATTTGGTTGCGTGCTACTTTGCCACGCTATCGCTATGACCAAATCATGCGTTTAGGCTGGAAGATCTTTATTCCGATCTCCGTCTTTTGGGTAGTGGTTGTCGGTGCTTGGGTTGTTTCCCCATGGAATATTTGGAAATAAGTTGATCAATCATGTTTAAGAAAATTTCCCAATTCCTCGATAGCTTGATGCTCAAAGATATTTTGACGGGTATGTCAATTACCGGTCGCTATCTCTTTAAGCCCAAAATCACAATTCAGTATCCTGAAGAGAAAACCCCTTTGTCACCACGTTTCCGTGGCTTACATGCTTTGCGCCGCTATGAAAGCGGGGAAGAGCGTTGTATTGGTTGCAAGCTTTGTGAAGCAGTGTGTCCGGCATACGCTATTACGATTGAGACCGCAGAGCGCGATGATGGCACGCGCCGTACGAGCCGTTATGACATCGATTTAACCAAGTGTATTTTCTGTGGTTTCTGTGAAGAGGCTTGCCCAGTTGATGCCATCGTTGAAACCAATATCTTTGAATATTTTGGCGATAAGCGTGGAGATTTGTATTTCACCAAAGAAATGCTCCTCGCGGTTGGTGATCGCTATGAAAAAGATATTGCCGCTAATCGCGCCGTTGATGCGCCATATCGCTAATCGAATCGAGCCAAGATAACTATGACATTCGATACTTCCTTCCTTTTCTCAACATTTTTTTATGCCTTTGCAGGTTTGTTGGTGATTTCTGCTTTACGTGTGATTACGGCACGCAACCCGATTCATGCGGCCCTATTTTTGGTGCTTGCCTTCTTCTGTGCCTCGGGTTTGTGGATGCTCTTAAAAGCCGAGTTCTTAAGTTTGGCGCTGATTTTGGTTTATGTTGGTGCAGTGATGGTGCTTTTCTTGTTTGTGGTGATGATGCTTGATCTGGACTTGGCGCATCTGCGTCGCGATTTCAAGAAATTCTTACCGGTTGCCTTTTTAATGGGTGCTGTGATTGTTTTGGAGCTCTCTATTGTATTGATTCGTAGCTTTATTGGCACCAATGCGCCAGTTCAGCCGATGTTAGAAGAGGCTGCTAGCAGCAATACCCATGCCTTAGGCATGTTGATCTTTGTCGATTATGTCTACGCCTTTGAAGTTGCTGGCGTGATTCTGTTGGTGGCCATTATTGCTGCGGTAGCTTTAACCTTGCGTAATCGTAAGGATGCTAAGTCACAAGATATTGCCTATCAGGTTAATGTTGTCGCTGCTGATCGGATGCGCATGGTCAAGATGGACACGGATATGGCGGCCAAGCAAGATGTTCGCGGGGAGAAGAAATGAACATTACCCTAGCTCACTATCTGGTGCTTGGCGCAATTTTGTTTGCGACTAGCGTGATTGGCATCTTCTTAAACCGTAAGAACGTCATCGTGCTACTCATGGCCATAGAGTTAATGCTTCTGTCGGTCAACATGAATTTCGTGGCCTTCTCCCACTACTTGGGTGATATGTCCGGCCAAGTATTCGTATTCTTTATTTTGACTGTGGCTGCTGCGGAAGCGGCAATTGGTTTGGCTATTTTGGTGGTGCTCTTCCGTAAGGTTGACACTATTAATGCCGAAGACCTTGACCACTTAAAAGGCTAGTCATGCAATTGACCTTAACTCTTCCCGTTCTCTGCGCAATTCCGCTATCACCTTTATTGGGTTCTGCGATTGCCGGTCTTTTTGGTACCAAACTTGGCGGTAATCGCATTGGCCATGGTGCTTGTCAGTTTGTGACAATTCTGGGTGTGATGATCGCATTTGTGCTGTCTTGCAATGTGCTGGTTCAGGTGATGGATGGCTTCTATTTCAATGGCACCGTCTATCACTGGATGCAATTGGGTGAGCTCAATCTCGATATTGGCTTCTTAATTGATCCGTTGACTGCCACCATGATGTGTGTGGTGACCTTTGTTTCCTTGATGGTGCACATCTACACCATCGGATATATGCATGGCGAAGCAGGTTACAACCGCTTCTTCTCATATATCTCGCTCTTTACCTTCGCTATGTTGATGTTGGTCATGAGTAATAACCTCCTGCAACTCTTCTTCGGCTGGGAAGCGGTGGGTGTGGTGTCTTATTTGCTGATTGGTTTCTATTTTGAGCGCCAGTCTGCCGTCTTTGCCAATATGAAAGCCTTCTTGGTAAACCGTGTTGGTGACTTTGGTTTCATTCTCGGTATTGGGCTGTTGCTCGCGAGTACGGGCTCCATGCAATATGACGCAATCTTTGCGCAAAACACCACTTTAGCGGCGCAGGTGTTGCCAGGGACAAACTGGAATTTATTGACCGTTGCTTGTATTTGCTTATTCATTGGTGCGATGGGTAAATCAGCGCAGTTTCCACTGCATGTTTGGTTGCCTGATTCGATGGAAGGCCCAACCCCAATTTCTGCCTTGATTCATGCGGCAACGATGGTGACTGCCGGCATCTTCATGGTGGCCAGAATGTCACCCTTGTTTGAATTGTCTGATACGGCATTGAGCTTTATTTTAGTGATTGGTTCAATCACCGCGCTCTTTATGGGCTTCTTGGGTATTGTGCAAAACGATATCAAGCGAGTAGTGGCTTACTCGACTTTGTCACAGTTGGGTTATATGACGGTAGCTTTGGGTGTTTCAGCTTACCCTGTAGCAATCTTTCATTTAATGACGCACGCTTTTTTCAAGGCCTTATTGTTCTTGGCGGCGGGTAGCGTTATTTTGGGCATGCACCACGAGCAAGATATGCGCAAGATGGGTGGCTTGTGGAAGTACATGCCAATTACCTGCTTGATGATGTTGCTCGGTAACCTTGCCTTGATTGGGACACCATTTTTCTCTGGCTTCTATTCAAAAGATTCGATTATTGAGGCGGTAGCTGCCAGTCATATTCCTGGTTCAGGCTTTGCCTACTTTGCCGTAATGGCCAGCGTCTTTGTTACCGCTTTGTATTCTTTCCGTTTGTATTTCTATGTCTTTCATGGCAAATCCCGCTGGGGTCATGCCGATGCTCATGCACACGACCACCATCATGATCATGCGGAGCAGGGGGATGATCATGCGCACCATGGTTTAGCGCCAGGCCAGAAGCCTCATGAGTCCCCATTGGTGGTGACTTTGCCTTTGATTCTGTTGGCGATTCCTTCGGTGATCATTGGTTTCTACACCATTGAACCGATGTTGTTTGGTCAGTTCTTTGGCGATTCGATCTTTGTGGATATTAGCAAGCATCCAGCGATGGTTGAATTGGCTGAAGAGTTCCATGGTCCAGTTGCAATGGCGCTTCATTCGCTGACATCACCGGTGTTATTGCTGGTCGTCTTGGGTGTTTTAGCTGCTGCTATTGGTTATCTCTGGATGACCAAGTTGCCAGGCAAGTTTGCTGAAGCCTTGGCGCCTTTCAAGAAGCTCTTGGACAACAAATATTATCTCGATGATTTAAACCAGGCCGTGTTTGCTAAGGGCTTGCTCTGGATCGGTGGTGTCTTATGGCATCGCGGTGACCAGAAGGTCATTGATGGTTTCTTGGTGAATGGTAGTGCGCATGCGGTAGGGCGCTTTGCTGGTGTGATTCGCCATTTGCAATCCGGTTATCTCTATCACTATGCCTTTGCGATGATCGCAGGCTTGGCGGTCTTGTTAGCTTGGGTTTTGTCTGCTTACCTGCCTTTTGTTCGCTAGGCCTTTGTTACTTAAGTAGCCACTATGATTCTTTCATTCGCCATCTGGACCCCAATCATCTTTGGACTCATTATTTTGTTTTATGGGTCTGAGAAGCCATCTGCTGGCGTACGCTGGTTAGCACTCGTGGGCGCCATCATTGGTTTTATTGCCACCTTGCCCTTGGTCTTGCAGTTTGATGTGGCCAATGCCGGAATGCAGTTTGTAGAGAAGGTGAGTTGGATTCCGCGTTACGACATTAACTATCACCTCGGTATTGATGGTATCTCGGTGTGGTTTATTGTTTTAACCGCCTTTATTAATATCTTTGTGGTGATTGCCGCTTGGGAAGTGATTGATACCAAGGTGTCGCAATACATGGCCTCATTCATGACCCTGTCAGGTTTAATGATTGGTGTATTTGCGGCCTTGGATGCCTTGCTCTTCTATGTATTCTTTGAGGCTACCTTGATTCCGATGTACATCATCATCGGTGTATGGGGTGGTCATAACCGAATTTACGCAGCCTTCAAGTTCTTCCTCTATACCTTGCTCGGCTCTTTGTTGACTTTGGTTGCTATGCTGTACCTCTACAACGTGACCAACACCTTTGATATCGCTGCTTGGCAAAATGCCCGCCTGGA
>CANGEC010000119.1 GCA_947452625.1 Burkholderiaceae bacterium | reverse complement strand
TATCGCCAGAAGCGGCTTATGCGGGTGTGCTCGTTGCTTTGGTGATGGGGGATCAAAATGCGATTCATCAAGATGATTGGCGTGTGTTTAATGCCACCGGTATTGGACATTTGATTTCGATTTCGGGTTTGCACGTAACGATGCTCTCAGGGCTGGGGGCTGCTTTGGCTGCGCGCCTATGGCGTCGTAAATCTTTGCCGCTGGTGTTTCCTGTGAGTAAGGTGGCGGCCTGCGCAGGCTTCTTGACGGCTTTTGTGTATGCCTGGCTGGCAGGCTTTCAGATTCCGGCTCAGCGCACCATGTACATGGTCGGAGTGGTTGCCTTTGCTTTATGGACTGGCAGAAATCCTCGCTCTTTTGATATCTGGTGGTGGGCACTTGCGTTTGTTTTGATCGTTGATCCCATGGCGCCTTACACTCCAGGCTTTTGGTTATCGTTTGGGGCGGTAGCAGCAATTCTTTTTGCCATGGGCGATTCAGCTGGCTTATTGGGTATTCCAACTGGTAAAGAGCTTGAAGTGCCTTGGACGCAAAGAGTTCTGCAGGCTTTACGCGAAGCTTGTCGGGTGCAAGCTGTTGTGACAATTGCGTTGCTGCCTTGTACCTTATTCTGGTTTTATCAAGCATCGGTTGTGTCACCCCTCGCTAATGCATTTGCGATTCCGATCGTCAGTTATCTTGTGACTCCTCTGGCACTCAGTGGCGCACTATTACCTGAATTTATTGCCAAATATTTATTGATATTAGCTCATGCCACGATGGAGTATTTGGCAGTGGTTCTTCGTTGGTTTGCGAGTTGGGAATGGGCGGTAGCATGGTCACATCAGCCGCCATGGTGGGCATTGGTCCTTGCTGGACTTGGTATCGTGATTGTCATCCGGCCTGGCGTGATTCGAGAGACATGCCTCTCGCGGTTAGGTGGGTTATGTTTGGTTGGCTTAGTTTTTATGAGGCTGAACCTTGGCACCGGTCTGAATCTTGGAGAATTTCGGGCTACTGTTTTAGATGTTGGACAGGGCACCTCCGTGTTGATTGAGACGGCCACTAAGCGCTTGCTCTACGACACTTGCCCCATTAGCGGAAAGAAGGATGATGCCGGCAATCGCGTTATCGTGCCCTACCTCAGGGGGAGGGGAATTGATCAAATTGATCGCATGGTAATTAGCCATAGTGACAGCGATCATATTGGCGGGGCGGCAACGCTGTTAAAAGAAATTCATTTTGATTCCATGATGGGCACCTTACCTTCAGACCATTCCTTATTGGAAAATATCAAGTCACGACGTATTGCTGCTTTGCCTTGTCGCTACGGACAATCTTGGGTTTGGGATGGCGTGGAGTTTTATATCTGGCATCCACATGAAAATACGCTGTTTGTACCCGAGTACCCTTCAAAGCCTAATGAAATGAGTTGCGTGCTTGAGATTCGCAACCCCAAAACCTCTTTTTGGTTAACTGGGGATGTTGAGCGGCAGGGAGAGGCGGAGTTGGTCGAGCGTTTAGATGCGGATGCTGTAGCAGCTCTGGACGGTAAGGAGCTCATTTTGATGGCGTCGCATCATGGCAGTAAAACCTCTTCTTCGGAGGTTGTGTTAAAACGCCTCAATCCAGAACTTGCTTTTGCACAAAACGGTTACAAAAATCGTTATGGACATCCACACCCTACGGTGCTGGCGCGCTATCTAGAGTTGGGCATTCCCTTTTATCAATCCCCCAAGACGGGTGCTCAGATATGGACTTTCACTAAGCAGGCAAATGCAAAAGTTGAGTTTTGGAGAGAAAGGACTCGGCGTCTATGGCATCGCACAGACTGAGGTTGCAGAGAGACGCGATTCCTAAAAAGCAAAAAGCCCTTAAAAATTAAGGGCTTAATGAATAAATCTTGGTTGCGGGGGCAGGATTTGAACCTACGACCTTCGGGTTATGAGCCCGACGAGCTGCCAGACTGCTCCACCCCGCGTCTGAAGCTGAGATTCTACCATTTTTCAGCCCCCTTTGTCGAGGTTTTCCGAATCTCAGCATATAAAAAAAGCGCTTTTTAAGGGTAAATCTAGCGCTCAGTCAACCTGCATAAGGAGTAACATATTGCCACGCAACATTCACTAAAGGCCTTGAAATGTCACTTAGTAACCCAGAGTTTTCTGAATCTTCGCTTTTGCGGCCGGTAGTGGTCACACGCGAGAATCATGAGCATAAGAAGGGTGCCTCATTCACGCTCATGCTCGCAGCAATTGGGGTTGTCTTTGGTGATATTGGTACCAGTCCTTTATATGCGTTGAAAGAATGTTTTAGTCCTGAGCATGGCATCCCTTTTTCAGCGGGTGCGGTCTACGGTGTTATCTCCATGGTGTTTTGGGCTTTTGCAATTGTCGTTTCGTTAAAGTATGTCCTGTTTGTGATGCGCGCCAATAACCATGGTGAAGGTGGCATCTTAGCGTTGATGGCTTTGGCTCTACGAACCGCTCCGGCAGGCTCAAAGCGCTCCTTACTGATTATCATGGCCGGTGTGTTCGGTGCATGTATGTTTTATGGGGATGCAATTATTACCCCCGCAATTTCTGTACTCTCTGCCGTAGAAGGTATGGAGGTGATCTCAACGGATTTCACACGCTTTGTTATTCCAGTCACCATCCTTATTTTGGCAATCCTCTTTTTTATTCAAAAGACAGGTACCGCCGTCGTGGGTAATTTGTTTGGCCCGGTCATGTTGGTTTGGTTTGGCGTTATCGGTTTGATGGGCTTGCATCAAGTGATTCAGAACCCGGCGATATTTGCCGCAATCAATCCCTTGTACGCCGTTCAGTTTATGGATGAGCATGCACTGCAAGGATTTATTGTTTTAGGAGCGGTCTTTCTGGTCTTAACGGGCGCAGAAGCGTTATATGCTGACATGGGGCATTTTGGGGTTAAGCCAATTCGCATGGGCTGGTTTTTTATTGTGATGCCTTGTTTGATCCTGAATTACTTTGGCCAGGGTGCAATGTTCTTAAATAATCCAGAGACCATTACCAATCCATTCTTTTTGATGGTGCCCGAAGCTTTTGTTTTTCCTTTAGTTATTCTGGCTACGCTAGCCACTGTGATCGCCTCTCAAGCTGTTATTTCAGGGGCTTTCTCAATGACGAGCCAAGCGATCCTGTTGGGTTTTGTGCCGCGCATGAAAGTGCGTCATACCTCTGATCGTGAGATTGGTCAGATTTATATGCCGCTGGTGAATTGGACCTTATTGGTTTTAGTGATTGCGGTTGTAGTGGCTTTCAAGAAGTCCGAAAATTTAGCGGCTGCTTACGGTATTGCAGTGACTACCACCATGATTGTTACTACATTCTTAGCAGCTGTGGTGATGAGGGTGGTGTGGCGTTGGAACACCATATTGGTTAGTTTAGTCATTAGCGCCTTCTTGATCGTGGATTTTGCCTTCTTGGCAGCGAATCTTTTAAAGATTATGGAGGGCGGATGGTTCCCATTGCTATTGGGTGCTGCCTGTTTCTTGTTATTGATGACTTGGTATCAAGGGCGCAAGTTACTGCGTCAGCGCGCTGTTGAAGAGGGTATTGAGCTCAAAGGTTTTATCGATGTCTTGATGATGAATCCTCCACACCGTGTAGACGGTACGGCAATTTTCTTAACGGCTCATGTGGATTATTTGCCAGTTTCCTTTTTGCATAATTTGAAGCACAACCATGTACTGCATCAGCGGGTATTTTTCTTGAAGGTTAGCATCTGGGATGTGCCTTACGTAAAAGATGAAGAGCGTATTACCCTCAGAGATCTTGGCAATAATATTTATGTCGTGCGCGCTGTCTATGGCTTTAATGAAACGCCGGACATGGGTAAAATTATCGAGTTGATTGAAAAATCTTCAGGCCTCAAATTTGATTTGATGGATACCTCATTCTTCTTGTCCCGCGATACGATCGTCTCTACCGAGATTCCTGGAATGGCTCTGTGGCGTGAAAGATTGTTTTGCTGGATGTATCAAAATGCTGGTCGCCAATCCGACTTCTTTAAGATCCCCGCCAACCGTTTGGTCGAGCTGGGTGCAAAGGTAGAGATTTGAGAAAGTACACCCTCTTGCGCTCAAGATTGGTCTTGGGATTTTTATTGCTCCAGTTTTTCGTGGGTGGGGTAGCGTTAGCGAATCCCGCTGAAGAGGCGCAACTTGACGCCTTGGATAAGATAGAAGCGCAGCTTGAGTTACAGCGTGATTGGGCAAAATACCGCTGGGAGAAAGCCGCCACCGAGTGTTATCAGAACTATTGGGTGAATTATTGTTTGGGTAAAGTCAGAGCGGAGTACCGCAAGGAAATTGATCCGATCCGCGCTCAGGAAGTAGAACTCCATGAAGTGCAAAGAAAGCTTCGTGAAAGTATCAAAAACCAACGAGATGCTCAGCGTATTGCGGAACGCGCCGCCCCAGAAAAAGCTACAGAGCGAAGCGCAAATCAACGTGAATATGACGAGAAGCAAAAGGATGCCGCTACTCGAGCGGCCGATAGAGAGCAGCGTCGCAAAGACGCACCGAAGCGCGCCCAAGAGAATAAAGCAGGTACACAGATCGATTGATGACCTTCTCTGATTTCAAATGAGATTGGGTTTTCAGTTGTGATTCAAAATTAAAAAGGCAATACATTGGCTAAAGTAAAAACCATCTATATCTGTCAGTCTTGTGGCGGCACTTCGGCGAAGTGGCAGGGACAATGTCCATCCTGCCAAGCCTGGAATACGATGGAAGAGGGGTTGCCTGAAGTCACCGCCAATACACGTTTTCAGGGTTTAGCTCAATCCTTGCCAAGACAAAAGCTTTCTGCAATTACGGCAGAGGATTTGCCAAGATTCAGCACTGGGGTTGAGGAGTTTGATCGTGTTCTAGGCGGTGGTTTGGTTCCAGGGGGTGTGGTGCTGTTGGGTGGTGACCCCGGCATCGGCAAGTCCACCTTGTTATTGCAAGCCCTTGCAGAGATGAGTGCTGCTGGTATGGATGTGCTCTATAGCAGCGGTGAAGAATCTGCTGCTCAGATCGCTTTGCGTGCTAAACGCATTGCGCTCGATGCGCCGCAGCTTGAGGTCTTGGCTGAAATTCAATTAGAAAAGCTGCTATCCATTATGGATGCAGTGAAGCCACAAGTTTTAGTCGTTGATTCAATTCAGACTTTGTATTCTGAAGTTCTGAGTTCTGCACCCGGTTCTGTCGCGCAGGTGAGAGAGTGCGCTGCGCAGCTGACTAGAGCGGCAAAGTCTAGTGGGATTTGTGTATTAATGGTGGGTCACGTGACGAAAGATGGTCACCTTGCTGGACCGCGAGTGCTAGAACATATTGTTGATACGGTGCTGTATTTTGAAGGTGATACACATTCTTCTTTTCGCTTGGTACGTTCCATCAAGAATCGCTTTGGTGCGGTGAATGAGTTGGGCGTCTTTGCAATGACGGAAAAAGGTCTGCGCGGCGTTGCCAACCCGTCAGCGATTTTCTTATCGCAACATGCCGAGATGGTTCCAGGCGCCTGTGTTTTAGTAACGCAAGAAGGTAGTCGCCCATTATTGGTGGAAATTCAGGCGCTCGTGGATACGGCGCATATTCCCAACCCTCGAAGATTGGCAGTGGGTTTAGAGCAGCACCGACTGGCGATGTTATTAGCAGTCTTGCATCGGCATGCTGGGGTTGCCTGTTTTGATCAAGATGTTTTTTTAAATGCCGTTGGCGGTGTGAAGATTTCTGAGCCAGCCGCTGACTTAGCGGTACTCTTGGCCATTCAATCTTCAATTCGTAATCGCGCCTTACCTAAGGAGTTAATTGTCTTTGGGGAGGTGGGGCTTGCGGGAGAAATCAGACCTTGTCCACGCGGGCAGGAGCGACTTAAGGAGGCGGCAAAGCTAGGCTTCACAGTAGCCATCATTCCGAAGGCGAATATGCCGAAGACTAAAATTGCTGGTTTGAGAGTAATTCCGGTAGAACGAATCGATCAGGCAATTGCTGCTGCAGCTGAGTTAAGTTAACCAATTCAGCGCAAACCGCTAGTGCAGATCTTCCGCTTGAATTAAAAGTACCTGCTGTTCTCCGGCTGAGACTTCCATCCAGATAGCGGGAATTTGCGGAAACGCTTTTTTGAAGTGCTCATATTCGTTGCCGATTTCCAGGAGAAGTGCGCCTCTTTCTGTGAGGTAATCTGGAGCTGCTGCAATAATTCTACGAATCAAATCCATCCCATCATCACCTCCCGCTAAGGCCAATGCAGGTTCTGCATGGTACTCGGCAGGCAAGGCATTCATGGAGCTTGAGTTGACATAAGGCGGATTGCAAATAATGAGATCAAAACGATTGTCATCATTTGGTTCATCGAGCGCGGCCCAAAGATCGCCGTTGAGTAGTTGGATTTGATCGCTCAAGCCGTGGCGATCTAAATTACGCGATGCAACTGACAGGGCGGGTAGGCTGATGTCGCAGGCAGTGACATGTATATCTGGGCAAGATAAGGCGAGTAAGATCGCCAGAGAGCCATTGCCAGTACAAAGATCCAAAGCTTTACCATCTGCAGGTAGCCAGGGCTCTAATGAGCCATCCACAATGAGTTCGGCGATCCAGGACCGCGGAACAATGCTTTGTTCGCTGCAAAAG
>CANGEC010000118.1 GCA_947452625.1 Burkholderiaceae bacterium | reverse complement strand
AGTCTGAGAGCCAGCCCCAAGAAAATGGGCCAATAATACGGGTGATCTGCAGCATGGACATCAACACTGCAATCTCGATGACATTAAAACCGCGCTCTAAGAAAAATAAACTGGCGTATGGGGATACCAAGCCCACATAGGCAAAATATAAAAAGAAAAAGGACCCGAAGGCCCAGCGTACTGAAGGCGTCATTTTTCTTATGCGTTAAGGTTCGATTTGAAGAGACTTAGTCGGTCTGAGAGCCTGGTCGCGCCGCAGGAATAGGCGGCACAGGCAAAGCTACGTCACCACAATGTGCACGCAGGCGCAAAGCGTGATCCATCACCACCAATGCAAGCATTGCTTCAGCAATGGGTGTCGCCCGAATACCCACGCAAGGATCATGACGTCCCTTGGTTTGTACGGTGATTGGCTTGCCATCCAAATCAATCGACTGTTTCGGACTCAAAATACTCGAGGTAGGCTTAATCGCAATCGATACTTTTAAGTCTTGTCCGCTACTAATACCACCGAGCGTACCGCCCGCATTATTAGTGGCAAAACCATCAGGATACAGCTCATCACCATGCTCACTGCCCCGCTGTGCAACCACCCTAAATCCCGCGCCAATTTCTACGCCTTTTACAGCATTAATCCCCATCATGGCATGGGCGATATCGGCATCCAATTTGTCAAAGAGTGGCTCACCTAAACCAACCGGCACATTACGTGCCCGCACCTCAATTTTGGCCCCGCAAGAATCCCCTGCTTTACGCAAGTCATCCATATAAGCCTCAAGCTTTGGAATGATCTGGGCGTTGGCTACAAAGAATGGGTTGTTCTCTACCTGCGCAAGATCCTCGAGCGGAATCTCAATTTCACCAAGCTGACTCATGAAACCATAGAACTGCGTGCCGTATTGTTCATGCAACCACTTCTTCGCAATCGCTGCAGCAGCAACAACCGGAGCTGTCAAGCGGGCCGATGAACGTCCGCCACCGCGCGGATCGCGTAAGCCATATTTGTAGTGGTAAGCATAATCTGCATGACCAGGTCTAAAAGTTTGCAAAATATTGCCGTAGTCTTGACTGCGTTGATCAGTATTTCGAATCAAGAGTCCAATTGGTGCGCCAGTGGTTTTGCCTTCGTACACGCCCGACAAAATCTCAACCTTATCCTCTTCCTTGCGTTGGGTCACATGACGCGATGTGCCGGGTTTGCGACGATCCAAATCTTTTTGCAAATCCGCCTCAGAAAGCAGCATTCCGGGTGGGCAACCATCAACCACCGCACCAATCGCGGGACCATGAGATTCACCAAAAGTGGTGACTGTAAAGAGAAGGCCTAAAGTATTTCCTGACATATCGACATTATGTCATCTGTCAGGCGAGACTGGGTAGGAGCGCTTAAGGTCTGGCCAATTAATTGGCTGGTTTTTCAGCGTCCTCAGGCCAATCACGAATATAGGCCTTTAGCATGGTGTTCTCAAAGTCTTGGGCCTCAACAACCGATTTAGCGACGTCGTAGAAAGAAATCACACCCATCAACATTTTTTGATCCATGACCGGTAGATAGCGGGCGTGATCAACCAGCATCATGCGACGCACTTCATCGATCTCGGTTTCCATATTGCAGGTGAGCGGTTTTTCATTCATGACAGAACGCACCTGAAGGCCATCAAGCTTGCCGTGGTGCTTAGCCAGGGCTTGAATGACTTCGCGGAAAGTCAAAATGCCAGCCAGCTTGTCGTATTCCATGACAATTAAAGAGCCAATGTCATGCTCGCTCATCACTAACACTGCGGTCTGTAGCGCAGTTTCGGGGGCGACCGTGAAAAGCGTGCTGCCCTTCACGCGCAAGATGTCACGAACTTTCATTTAGCCTCCAGCAAAATTGGTCTTATGGGATCAATATATTCCGAAGACCCTTAAGAATCAAGGATTTCATAGCAACATCAGTAGCGAATAACCCTAATAAATCCACTCCGAATACTGGGTAGATTTGCCACCAAAACCGCCCCGGCTAAAGTAATCCACCAGGTAAAGTAGATCCAGAGCAAGGCCAACGGAAAGATTGCAAAGGCACCATAGACCGTTTTGTAGAAGACAGTATTGGTTAAGAAAAAACCAAAACCAAACTTCATGACCTCAAAAGCCAAAGCAGCAAAAAGCGCACCACTGAATGCATCTTTCCAAAGAATCTGCGCGTACGGCAAAATCTTGTACACCACGGTAAAAACCCCAATCGCCAACAGAATCGGCACGACTGTGACGATCAGGCTAAAGCCAAACGTAAGCGCTTCCGTCCAACCCTCAGCAGCACTTAAGAGCAAGCCGCTTAAATACGTTCCTAAACCTAACAAAAAGGGCCCCAAAATCATGGCAGCTGCATAGATAGCGATTTTTTTCAGAATGGGCCGTCTTTTATGCACCTTAAAAATTTGATTGAAAGCCCCTTCAATCACGGCCATAGTCATTACCGTAGTAATTAAAAGTCCCAATAAACCTAAAAGCGTCAGGCCTTTGGCTTGCGCGGAAAACTGATCTAAATACATAAAAACCTGCTGATTAAGACCACCTGGCATATAAGTATCTAGGAGCCAAGCCTGAAATGCATTCTTTAAACGAGAGACGCTAGGCAGATAACTGAGCAAAATAGAGGCAATGGTGACCATCGGCACCAAGGCCAAGGTCGTCGTAAAGGCCAAACTGGCGGCAATCTGCTTAAGATTTTGACCGCGATTGCGCTCCCATATCTCTCTAGCCAGAGAGAGCCATAATTGAGGATTACGAATCAAGCGCATCGCCGTATCATAAGAGATCAATATGAGCCAACACGATATTTTAGTTTTGTACTACTCCCGTTACGGTGCTACCCGCGATTTAGCGCGCCTAATCGCTGAAGGGATTGAAAGTGTTCCAGGGGTTAACGCCAGACTGAGAACCGTGCCAGCTATATCTGCGGTATGCGAGGCCACTGAGCCTGCGGTTCCAAGCGATGGAGCGCCTTATGCTGAATATTCCGACCTCAAAGAGTGCATTGGCTTGGCTCTTGGCTCCCCAACCCGTTTTGGCAATATGGCCGCGCCAATGAAGTATTTTTGGGATGGCAGCAGCTCCGAGTGGCTCGGCGGCTCTTTGATTGGCAAACCTGCTTGTGTTTTTACTAGCACTGGTAGCTTGCATGGCGGACAAGAAAGCACCCTCATCACCATGATGATTCCCCTACTCCACCACGGCATGATGCTGATGGGCCTGCCTTATAGTGAACCCGACCTCATGAGTTCGAATACTGGCGGCAGCCCTTATGGCGCCACTCATGTTGCCCATGCCGATGGTCGCGCCCCCATTAGTGCGGAAGAACAGCGTCTAGCCAAAGCCCAAGGCAAACGCCTCGCTGAGACAGCATTAAAACTCCAACAAAAGTAATCTCATGCTGAAAAAAATCTTAGAAAAAAATCCCTACCAACTCATCGCCACTGCGGCCTTTATTGATTTATTTATTCTCTGCGTGTGCTGGGAATGGTTTATCTCACCACTGCGGCCAGATGGCTCATGGCTGATCTTGAAGGGCCTGCCATTGTTATTCGCTATTCCAGGTCTTTGGCATGGCAAGGTCTACACAATGCAGTGGGCTTCAATGTTGATCTTGCTTTACATCACCGAAGGCCTAGTTCGTATTACCGAGACTGGCGCCAATTTTTGGTTAGCCCTTCTAGAGACGCTCTTAGCCACCATTGCGTTTGTATGCCTGTTGATTTATCTCAAGCCCATCAAGGCGCGCGCCAAAAGCCTAGCAAAACAATCCCCTTCAACCAAATAATTAAACCCGCCCCCATGTCGCACAACATCATCACTGAATTGGTATCCATTGTCGGTAACAGTTACGTACTCACAGCCCAAGAAGACACCGCCCCCTATTTAACGGATTGGCGGAGACGTTATACCGGCAAAGCTTTAGCGGTACTTCTTCCCAGCAATACTGAACAAGTGGCTGCGATTGTGAAACTTTGCGCGCATCACAATATTGCGATTGTGCCTCAAGGCGGCCATACTGGATTTTGTGGTGGCGCTACGCCGGATAACAGTGGCAAGCAAGTGGTGCTCAATCTCAAACGCATGAATCACATCCTCGAGATTGATGCGAGCAACCAAACCATTAGCCTAGAAGCGGGCTGCATCTTGCAATCAGTGCAAGAGCAAGCCGCAGCTCAGGGTTTTTTATTTCCGCTTAATCTTGGCGCCAAAGGTAGTTGCATGATCGGCGGTAACTTGGCAACCAATGCTGGCGGCACTAATGTGCTGCGTTATGGCAATACTCGTGACCTCTGTTTGGGTCTTGAGGTCGTCACCGCTCAAGGAGAAATCTGGCATGGCATGAAGGGTTTGCGCAAAGACAATACTGGTTACGATCTGCGTGATTTATTTGTGGGCTCAGAAGGTACGCTCGGCATCATTACCGGTGCAGTAATGAAGCTCTATCCTTTGCCGATTTCTCAATGGACTACCTTAATCGCCACCCAAGATATTGCCTCAACTATTGCGCTACTGAATCTCTTTCAGAAACGTGCGACCTCATTGCTCACGGGTTTTGAAATGATGGCGCAAGAATCACTAGCCTTAAATGAAAAACATTTCCCGCAGATGGCAAACCCATTGCAAGGTCGCCCGCCATTTACAATTCTGGTGGAGCTTTCTGATCATGAAAGCGAAGAGCATGTGCGTCAATTGCTAGAATCCATTCTCGAAGAAGCATTTGAGGCTGGCGTGATTAGCGATGCAGTGATTGCGAGCAACCTGACTCAAGCCAATTCCTTTTGGCATATGCGCGAACAAATCACCCTAGCCCAAGCTACTGAAGGTGCCAATCTCAAGCACGACATCACAGTGCCGCTTTCCACTTTAGAGAGCTTCATTACGGAAACGGATCGCCTGATTCGAGCCCAATACCCTGGAGTGCGCATTATCAATTTTGGGCATTTAGGGGATGGGAATTTGCACTACAACATTGCACCCCCCGAAGGGGTTGACCCCCAAACCTTCAATGCGGCCAATGAAAAACGGGTTCATGAGCTGGTTTATGGTCAGGTTGAGCGCTGCGGAGGCTCAATTTCTGCAGAGCATGGGGTAGGACAGCTCAAATTAGAGGGCTTAAGGGCACACAAAGGAGCTGTTGCCCATGACCTAATGAAGACCCTCAAGCGCGCGCTAGACCCCCAAAATATCCTCAATCCCCATAAGGTAGTGTCGATTTAGCTCCAATTTGGTGGTTATTTAATAAATATTTTGTAATTCTTGTCATCTCGCCCTCTTGGACAGGCGTTGTTAGGCCATGGAG
The DNA here is from genome assembly GCA_947452625.1 of Burkholderiaceae bacterium. Classification (GTDB taxonomy): domain Bacteria; phylum Pseudomonadota; class Gammaproteobacteria; order Burkholderiales; family Burkholderiaceae; genus Polynucleobacter. The sequence goes on along the minus strand of CANGEC010000118.1, from coordinate 1,318 downwards.
GTGACAAATATGTCAACAAGACTCAAACGTTGGGCCCGTTCAATTCAACAGATCAATATGTCCAAAAAGACTGATCCCGAAGTGGCGATTGGTTATCTGGATAGCAAATACCGTGATATCGCTTGGCGATACATACGTATTTTGGGCTTTGAACGCACTATTAGCTTCATGGCCAGCAACAACTTCCACCCAGAATAAGCCCCCTCACCAATCCTAGGTAGTTGTTTTACCTAGGATTTTGACCTTAAAAGTAGCTCTTTTTAGTTACTTTTGGCCTTTAAAGCTTCTTCAAGCTGGTTGAGCTTGTTTTGCATGGCAGCCATTTTGGCGTTCAAAGCGCCAACATTGAGGAAAGTCTCATCAGCTACCGGTGCCTTGAGGTTATTGCCCCACCCTAACCATGCCGAGTCATAAACCCGCACTTTTTTGAACCCCAGGTTTTTCAAGACCACTGCAGTTTCTGCGGCGCGTACCCCACTTTGGCAATACACCACCGTCTCTTTGTCGGGATCCAAACCGGCATATAGCTTTTTCAAATCCGATTGATTTTTAAGGGCCATCCCAGAATTATCGGCAACCTGTTTCTTGCCCAATTTGATCGCCGTTGCCGGATCCTGCCAGTTATCTTCAAAAGGGATATTTATGGCGTTGGGAATATGTCCACCCCGAATCGCGCGCACATCCTTGCCAGAAAACTCATCCGGAGTTCTTGCATCAATAATTTGCAGCGACTTTGATGGTGCAAGCTTGAGCATCTCTTCGTTTGACACCACTAACTGAGGTTGCGGAACCAACGCGACTGAAACCGGCGCCAATGAGGCACGCTCCTTTTGCATAGGCAAGCCGGCAGATTTCCAGCCATCAACCCCATCGTGATAAATCAATACCCGCTTGCCGCCAAAATATTGCACGGTATATAAACCAAAATAAGCATATGGATTACCACGCGCGCCGTAAACCACAATTTCTTGATTGACATCCAAACCAACACCATTAAAGATCTTCTGAATTTGTTCAGTTGCAATGTAATCCTCTTTGTTGGCATCACGTAGCACTACACCAGCATCACCAAAATTAATTGCCCCCGGAATGTGTCCTTCTAAATAACTTTTTTCATCGCGTATATCCCACACAATAGCCCCGCGAGAGATGGCTTCTTGCACTTGCGATGTCTGCAAAATAGATCCGCCATTTTGCGCAAATGAAATGGATGCCATTGATAACAAGCAGACAACAAAAAGACAGCGGCCTAAGTAACGCATAGCAGGACTTTCAAGAATATGAAGATAAAAATAGAGCTCAGAGTTTAATGTCAATT
>CANGEC010000117.1 GCA_947452625.1 Burkholderiaceae bacterium | reverse complement strand
GTTGCTCGGTAGAATTCAAGCTACCATTCTGTTTAGCTTTTGCTCTCAAATCCTGAATCGCAGCCATCACAGCGGATTGCTGAGCCAATACTGCATCGCCCAACTTTTGCGTCCAATTTAAATCTTTACCCATCATTTGCAAAGCTTGAGGAAAACTCACCAAAGATTTAACGCTTGGATCCCAAGTTTGTGACTGTAAGGCACTCGATAGGGCAGCGCCAGTAAGTTGCGCATTTTGCTTTTGCCAAGTAGCTGCTTCAGCAATTTCCAAAGGATATGTTGATGCCATCAGAATTTGCGAAACCAGCGGATCAGGATACAGAGCAATTGGCGCTACCAGTGCACTTAATTGTTGCTGAGAAAGTGGTGCATTACTTTGACTGCTAGCAGGCTGAGCCCATGCAGAGGCCGGAGCTAGGGGCGCAATCATCGCAATAGAAAGTAAAGAAGCCAACAGGCGTGGGGCAATCTTTGGTTTGGTTGATTTCATGGAATCCTATATACGTAGGGTGAGGTAAAAAAGGTAATTCAAGCGCTATATTGCCACAAGCCGTGCTAAGATTTAATAGTTATTTCCAAGGACTTTTATGAAAAAAATTACCCTAGCACTGGCTACCGCTACCGCCCTTTCCACTCTGTTTTTGCCGCTTGCAAGCCATGCAGACGAGAGAATCCCTGTGCTCAGCACTCAAGAACTGGTAAAAGAGTGCAAATTTCCTGCTAGCCCAGAATCCCGTAGCTTTTGCATTGGTTACACCACCGCGATTTACGATACTTATTTAGCGACTCGCCACCCCCAACGCGCGAAGCCATTTATCTGCGTAAAACAACCAGGTCCAACCCGTGATGAAGTGATTGGTGAGTTCGTGAAGTTCGCTGAATCAGCGCCGCAGCTTGGTACTCAACCAGCGTCAGGAACCGTTTTAGGCTTTTTGGCTATGCGCTTTCCTTGCGCCAAAAAATAAATTAGACACATCAATATCTAAAGAAGGATGATGACCATGAAAAAACTGATTGCAGTCGCTGCAACTATTGCCACCATTACTGGCTGCTCAAATATGAGCAATACCGAACAACGCACTTTATCTGGCGCAAGTATTGGCGCGGCAGCCGGTGCAGTAGGTACCGCCATTTTCCACGGTAATCCCATCTGGGGTGCAGTAGGTGGCGCAGCAGTAGGTGCCGCCTCGGGATATCTATACGATGGCTACAAGAAAAAACAAGCTGCGGAATATAACGCTGGTTACAATGCCGGAAAAAATTCCAACTAATTTCATTGGCAGCACTTACGAAGATAGCAAAACACCAACCCTCGGGTTGGTGTTTTTATTTAAGCTAACGAACTAGGCCCTAGCAAATCTTAGGCACTTACTATTTGATGGTTTGCATCAAAGCAAATAGATCTTTCTGACCCTCAAAACCAATTCCTGGGCGATCAGATAATTGCAGCATGCCATTCTCGATGCGCGCATCATCAGCAAATCCTGCAAACGCGCCAAAGACGCCTGGATAAGCTTCGCATCCACCCAAACCAAAACCAGCAACAATTGCCAAAGTCATTTGATTGCCGCCATGCGGAAACACTGAATACCTTCCCCACCCTCTTTCTTTCATCACATCAAGAGATCTGGAAAACTGCACGATGCCATACGACTGTGGCACATCAATTTGCACAATGTCGCGATCAGATCTGAGTTTGCCAAATTGCAAGAGATTACGAATATCTTGCGTAGAGAAAAGATTTTCCCCAGTGGCAATTGGTGCCTCATAGATCCCAGTCAACTCATCAAGCAAAGCAAAATCAAGAGGGTCAGTTGGCTCCTCAAGCCACTTCAAATGATAAGGCGCTAATGCTTTTGCATAACGAATCGCAGACTCACGATTCCATGCCGCATTTGCATCCACTGCCAAAGCGCTGGCACTCCCCATCACCTTAATTGCAGCATCTAAACGCCGTAGGTCTTCATCCAGTGGAGCGCCGCCCACTTTGATTTTCATAACGCGATAACCTTCATCCAGGCGAGACAAAATCTCAGCCTCTAATTCAGGAATACCTTTACCGGGGGCATACCACCCACCCCCTACATAACAAGGCACTTCGGTTTGAACCTTGCCGTCATTGAAACGCTCAGCCAACAAAGCATGCAGTGGCTTATCAGCAATTTTTGCCACTGCATCCCATACCGCCACCTCAATCGTGCCAACCGCAACCGATCGCTCAGTATGCCCACCGGGTTTCTCGCGCTGCATCATACAAGCCAAAATTTTGGCTGGATCAAAATTGCTCCCAGACTCATCTAGTAAAGAATCAGGGTCAACCTTCATGATTCTAGGAATCAAACGGGAGCGCATTTGTTCGCCACAGGCATAGCGACCAGTGGAATTAAAGGCATAACCAATGACTGGCTTACCGCTACGCATGACATCGGTATGCACCGCAACAACCGAAGTGGTCATCTCACTAAAATCAAATACCGAATTACGTAATGTTGAACGCAAAGGTACTGAAATCTCACGAATCTCGGTAATCTTCAAAAAACTCTCCCTGAATATTGAAGCTATATTATTGTTAGTGAATAATTAAACAATAGTTTAAATAAGATAGCCAGTCTATTAAATTATCAGGAGATCGCAAATGCCCCTCTATCAGGTGGTGCCGCGCAAAAATGATCAGACTTCATCCGGTTTAAGGAGGCTTGCTGTCTTCACTGTAATGCTAATAAGCATGCTCTTTAGCTCTATTACATTTGCTCAGCAGTGGCCTACCAAGCCGATCACAATCATCGTACCTTTCCCGCCTGGCGGCGCTACAGACGCCCTGGCAAGAGCGATTGCCAATCGTCTCGGCCCAGCACTAGGCCAACCAGTAGTTGTCGACTATAAGCCCGGAGCCGGAGCTACCCTAGGAGCAGCTATTGCTGCCAAATCTCCAGCTGATGGTTACACCCTCCTCATGGGAGCAGTCCATCATACGATCGCAGCCAATGTCTACAAAAACTTGAGTTACGATTTTCAGAAAGACTTTGTTCCCATTACTATCGTTGGCATTGTTCCTAATATTTTGGTGGTCAACTCCAATCAACCAATCTATAGCGTGAAAGATTTAATTGCTCAGGCAAAGACGGGCCCTAATACCCTCACCTATGGCTCAAATGGCAATGGGACAGCCCAACACTTAATCGCAACCCAATTTCAGATGCTCACCGGTACCGAGCTATTACATATCCCCTATAAAGGAAGCGCGCCTCTCACCACCGATTTACTGGGCAATCAAATTAGCATGTCCTTTGATGCCAGCACGAGCACTCTGCCTCACATTAAAGCAGGCAAATTACGGGCACTGGCAGTGATTACACCGAAGCGAAGCCAATTTTTACCGCAAGTGCCCACACTCGCCGAGGCGGGGATTCCAGGAATTAATATCACCACATGGTTTGGACTGCTCGCTCCGGCTGGCACCCCCAAACCCATCGTTAATAAGCTACATAATGCAGTTATCAAGGTCATGCAAACACCTGAATTTAAGGCACAGCTTGAAGAGGTAGGTGCAGAACCAGTAGGTAACTCTCAAGAAGAAATGGCCAAACAGATTGCAGATGAAATTGATAAATTTGGCATCATCGTACGAACCGGAAAAATTACCGCCAACTAATATGAAACCACTTTTTAAATACTACCCCCTCACAGCCCTACTCTTTGTATGTCTGAGCCTTCTCACTTTTGGCTCACACGCCCAGATCCAGGATTACCCAAATAAACCGATTAGAGTCATCATTCCATTTGCTCCAGGCGGGCCATCCGATATTGTTGGCCGTGTGCTAATGCAGCAAATCAGCGAAAACCTGAATAAACCCATCATCATTGAAAACAAACCGGGAGCCGGATCCAATATTGGCATCCAACAAGTCGCTAAAGCAGCGCCTGATGGCTACACCTTACTACTCGTGAGCAGCACCTTTGTGATTAACCCGTCACTCTACCCAAATGCTGGTTTTGATCCCACTAAAGACTTTACCGCCATTGCAATGCCTGTGAGCTCACCCAATGTTCTTGTAGTTAACCCCAACTTTCCGGCTAAAGACATTAAAGAATTTTTCTCGGTCGTAAAGGCCGCTCCAGGAAAGTATGACTATGCATCACCTGGTGGTGGTACGGGACCGCACCTGAGCGCAGAACTGCTCAAGCTCAAAATGAATCTCGATATGGCGCATATTCCCTATAACGGAGGCGGTCCAGCACTGCAAGCGGTATTAGGCAACCAAGTGCCAATTGGTCTATCAGCACTTCCACCTGCAGTCGCACAAGTCAAGGCAGGGGCTTTAAGAGCACTTGCTGTCACCAGTACAACACGCTCCCCTTCTTTACCGGATACCCCAACCTTAAAGGAATCTGGAGTTACAGATTTTGAAGGGGATACTTTGCAATTTATTGCCGCGCCTGCCGGCACCCCTCCAGCCATTGTGCAAAAGCTCAATCTGGAAATTGCCAAAGCCCTCGAGAATCCAGATCTCAAAAACAAGCTCACTGGGATGGGATACCTAAGCTATACCTACACTCCGGAACAAACCTCCCAAAAGGTTAAAGCGGAGATTGAGAAATGGGCTAAGGTCATTCAGAGTCGAAATATCAAGCCCGACTAAGCATTTGAGGGGATGAATAAATTCATCCACCGATCTCCATAAAAGCATCGGTGGATGAGTAATTGTCTAACTACGATTCGCTATTGGTTTAATGTATTCCAGCGGGATCTTGAAAAACAAATTTACCGCCAACCATCGTTGCCAATGGTTTGATGTCTTTAATTTTTTCCGTAGGAATAGTGAGATAGTCTCGATCTAGCACTACTAGATCTGCATACTTCCCAGGTTGAATCGATCCTAAATTATCTTCTTGAAACAAGAAGTACGCATTGCTACGGGTATGGGCAATCAGCGCTTCTTCACGAGTAATACTTTGGTGATTAACTTTCTTGCCATTAATCATCCGCCCAGTGGTCGCAAAATACAGCGAATAGAAAGGGTTTGAGGTGGTTACCGCAGTGGCATCTGAGCCTAGACCCCAAATAATCCCGCTATCTTGTACGCGCCTAAATGGTGGCATATCCCAAGCGCCTTCACCATGTACTTTATGCATCAATTGGCCTTGAATCAACGGTCTACTATGAATGCCAGCGTACATGCCCAATCTTTGCATGCGGCGCAATTCCTCTAAATTAACCTGATCAAGATGAGAAAATACCCAACGGTATCCCTTAATTGGTTTTCTACGATTCAATGCCTCGTACTCATCTAAAAGCGCATCAATCGCATTAGACATTTCAACGTGATTATTCAACATCAAGCCGCGATCTGCTAAAGCATCAGTAATACGACGCACTTGCTCTAGCTCTTCTGGTTTTACCTGAAAGTCATTGCGCGTTAGGCTGGTTGTAAAAGGCGCATATGTTGTTTCACCCCAACCGATATTGCTGAAATAATCATTTCCCTGAAATGGCTTTTGCTTCGCAATCTCACCCAAAACAACATCTACCTCAGCCACAGTCATCGGTTGACGAATCGTAGACCAAAAAACACGCGCGTTGAGTTTTTTCTCATTCGCTAACTGCTCATAGGGTGTGTAGTGCGCATCTGTCATCCCGCGGCCACCAGCATCATACCAAGCAGTTAAGCCCATTGAATTAATGTCGGCGATGACTTTAAGAACATTACTACGCCACTCCGTTGGATTTGGCAAAGGCAACTTTGCCGCAATAAATGCCACTCCGCCGGCGCCATCTACTACACCAGTGAGCTTGCCATCGGCACCCTTGAGAATCTTTCCTCCGCGAGGATCAGGGGTCGCCTCACTTAACTTCAACTCCTTAAGCGCAGCTGTATTCAGAAAACTACGCCAATAGACCTCTTGAATTACTACAGGATTATTAGGGGCGATTTGATCCAACTCAGCCAAAGGAAAGCCACGGGGATCATCCATGAACTGATCGCTAGACCATCCACCAATCGTAATAATCCACTCGCCTGGATGCGACTGACGCACCCGCTCACGAATCATCTCCAACGCCCGCTTACGCGAGGTCACATTATCTAGGCGCAGCTCATCGTGCTCGGGCGCACGCACGAAATGGGCATGGTTATCAATCAGACCAGGAATCACGGTTTTGCGATGCAGGTCTAACATCTGCGTATCAGATCCACGCAATTGCTTAATCTCGGCATTGCTACCAACTTTTAGAATACGATCGCCTTTAATCGCTATGGCTTGTGCCATCTGAAATTGATCGTTGACCGTAATCACTTTACCGTTATACAAAATCTGATCGGCCGTCTCTGTAGCGGAAACTGCCGCACCAGAAAACATTGATAAAGCCAAAAGGCTCAGCCACATTTTTTTACTCATTATGTTGTCCATTTCTCTACTATCAATATTTTTATTTTGGGGTTGCTTTTAACTGCTTAGCAATAAATTGCCTGGCCAACTCGCGCGCCCGGGTGGTCTGTTCACTTTCTTTAGCAACCCATTCATGCTCACTATCCTGAAAAACCACATACTCACATTCGCCACCTGCAGCCTGATACGACTTTGCGAAATACTCCTGGTCTTTTGGCAAAACATTATCATCCAACTCGCCCTGCATGATGAGCAAGGGCGGAAGACGGGTAAATTCTCGTCGCTCCAATATT
>CANGEC010000116.1 GCA_947452625.1 Burkholderiaceae bacterium | reverse complement strand
GGTTAAAGGATTGGGATTGTTGCTAGCAATAATGCTTTGATTGGCGGTAGCTAGCCAACCTTGTTCAGGATTGGTGCTGGCTGGAAGCTGTTCAAAAGGGAGATAGCCCGTCCAGTCATATTGGTGTTCCCAACCTGGCGCTGGCGCAATGCCATAGAGACCTTGATGTAATACCCGTTTGGGCGCAACACCTGCTGCTTGATAAGAAATATTACCCTCAACATCAGCCATCACCACGTTTTGCATGGGTGCGTAATTCTTTTTCAATGCCTCTTTGAATTCACCTAAATCTTTTGCGCGATTCATTTCTAATAGACTGACTATGGATTGATTCGCTTCATCAAGCGCAGTCCATTTAAAGGCAACAGCATAGCGATCCGTATTGACGGTGCGCTTAAGTCGTGAATAGGTGTCAGAGATAACAGGGCCGTGCCGAGTCTCTTTAACCAAAAATTTCAGTGGCTGAGCATCTTTAATGTCAATGGTTTCTTGGCGTACTATGAACGGCAGAGGACCATCGGGTCCGCGATATACCCCGGGATTCTTAGGATCCAATTGTTCGAGGTATAAATCTTGAACATCGGGGTTTGTGTTGGTAAAGCTCCACGCGTAGCTATCGGTTCGACCTACTACTACTGCAGGAATTCCGGGAATCGTTCCGCCTAAGACGTTAAGTCCGGGAGCTTCGAGGTGTGCGAAGTACCAGGCGGATGGGGCTGATAAACCGAGGTGTGGATCATTGGCGAGCAAAGGCTTGCCGGAAGTTGTTAGCTTGCCACTGAGGGCCCAATTGTTGGAGCCAATTCCATCTTTGCCGCCTGGGATATCGTTCACCGATAAGTTGTTAGCGGGCAAATTTTTAGGTTGCTTAAGTGAGCTGGGGCTCGGATTAAAAACGTCGAGATCTCGATACATCTTGGCAAAATCCATCGTGCTCACTGGATTGCCTGCCTCAAATGGCGGCAGAATTTCCCAGACTTGCTTGCTGCTCAAATATTGAGATAACTCTAATCTTTGGATTTCCTTATCCCAGTTACCACCAAGATCAAAAGCCATCATGAGCATCCAAGCGACGCTATCTGAAGGTGACCAATAGCCAGGTTTTGAGCCCGTTAAAAAATATTCGACGGGAAGAGCCCAACCTAAATGCGCATTAGCGGTATTAACACCATCAGCATAAGCTTGCAGGAGGCGTTTGGCGCCGATAGGGTAGCGATCAAATTGTTTTTCAGCGGCATGTTTAAAGCCCACTGTTCTCATAAAGCGGTCAATTGCTACAGTTTGAGGACCTAAAATTTCTGAGAGTCGCCCGCTCGCTAGCCGTCGATTAATTTCCATTTGCCATGATCGTTCTGAGGCGTGCATATAACCCAATGCAAAGAGGGCATCAGTCGGGCTATTGGCTTTAATGTGAGGTATATCGCTCTCATCAAAGCTAATGACTACTGAATCCCCAATGCTGCGAATGGGTTGTTTGCCGGAAAGAGTGGTTTTTGCTGAAAATAGGTAGCTCAGGCAAATCGCACCTAGCAATAGGACTAGCCCAGCCCCAATCCATAGGCAGACCCGGATCAAAGGGCGCAATCCATGTAGTTTGGGGTGCAATTTCATGGGAATAGTTTAGTGGTTTTAGGTTCGTACTGGTTGAGTCAGGTGGTTGAGGCTTCTGGGGCATTCTGGGATCACATGTTAAAATTTCGCTTGTCTTGATTTAAATAGCGCGGCAGTTACTGTTAGTGCGAGCCCGAGTGGTGAAATCGGTAGACACAGCAGATTTAAAATCTGCCGACTCAAAAAAGTCGTGCCGGTTCGATTCCGGCCTCGGGCACCAAGTTTTAATGAAATCTAAATCACTACTCCACTCATTTCTGATTCGGTTGGGCTTTACGGGCTTGGCCATTTTTGCCATATCCTCCAGTGCTGAAACCCTGAGCTTTCATTGCACACATACCGATCGCGACATTAGCGAGGATTATGTTTTAAAGGTTATCTCTCCAGTAGATGGTGCCCAGGCCGTGAAAGGAAAGGTGTATTTTGACGAGCGTGATCTAGATCGACTTGGTACAGATGGTCGTCAAGAAGTTAAAAATGTTGTGATTACCAAAGAGAAGGTCAGCTTTTTAATCGACACTTCTTTCCCACCAGAAGAATTCGATGGGGTGCGTTATGGTGCAGGTACGGCAGTCTCTTTAATAACGATTACTAGAGCAACGGGGGAGTTAAAGAAGACTGAAACCATTCGCGGAGGTTTCTTGGCATCAACTCTCGGTGAGGGTACCAAAACTTATATTGAGAAGTGTGCCCCACTCAAAGGTGGTTAAAGGGCTGGTAATGTTAATCAGGTTCGGTGACGAAGCCTAATTTAGTGAGACCCGCGCGGCGGGATGCCGCCAAGACTTGGGCAACGTATTCATACTTAACTGATTTATCAGCGCGCAAATTAATTTCAGGTTGAGGATCTTTTTGGGCAGCTTTTTGAGCGTAGCCATCAAAAGTCTTTAAGTCGATTGGCGTGCTGTTCCAGAAAATCTTACCTTGCGCATCAATCGAGAGTTGTACTGACTCTGGTTTTACTTCATTGCGCACACTATTGGCCTTGGGCAGCTCAACTTTGACAGCCTGTTGTATCACTGGCAAGGTGATGATGAAAATAATCAACAGCACCAACATGACATCCACCATGGGCGTCATGTTGATTTCCGCCATGATGCTGTCTTCGTTTTGATCGCTTGGTAGATTAAAGGACATGCTTATTCTCCGGATTGAACGCGCGCACCAGTAACAAAATAAGCCAGCAGATCGTTACCAAAGCGATTGAGGTCAGCAACGAATAATTTATTGGCGCGATTAATGGCGTTAAAGCCAAGTACCGCCGGGATCGCTACCGCTAAACCTAAAGCGGTCATGATGAGGGCTTCACCGATGGGGCCTGCTACTTGATCAATTTGCGCGCTGCCTGAGCTGCTGATCGAGATTAGGGCGTGATAGATGCCCCATACCGTGCCGAATAAGCCAATAAAGGGTGCAGTTGCGCCGGTTGAACCCAAAAAGGTGAGGCCCTTTTGTAATTGGGCTGCAAAACCATCAATGCTGTTTTTCAGACTTCTTGCCATCCACTCTGAGTAATTCAGGGTCTGCAGGAGCTCGCGATGATTGGTCGATTGACTCTGGTGATGAGCCGATGCATCCAAAGCAGATTTCGCTATTTGATAATAAGGGTTGGCGGCATGATTTGTGAAAGAGTGAAGGCCCTGATCAAAAGAGGTGGCGTGCCAAAATTTATCTAATTGCGGTTTGAGCTTGCGAAGATTGCGTAAATCCCAGAAGCGTGACAATAAGATTACCCAGGTCACAATCGAGCAGACGAGAAGTGCGAGGGCCACAAAGCGCGTAATCATATCGCCCTCGAGCCACAAATTTGCTAAGCCAAATGGTGTATTCATATTATTGAGTCTTCAGATTAAATTTAATTAACAGGTTAGTGGAAATTCTGTTGGGTGTGCCATTTACTAAAAAAGGTTTAAAGCGATAACGTTTGCCGATCTCGGTAGCGGCGCGATCCAGTCTGGGAAAGGTGCTCGATTTTAATAAAGCGACATCTTCCACATTACCGCCTTCATCAATAATTAAACGCACCACAACTTCGCCTTGCTCCCCTGAGCGTTTCGAAAAAGAAGGGTAGTAAGCATCTGCATCGGGTTGGTATACGACGACGAGTTTACCAATATCGGTCTGAATCGGTGTACCGCTGGCTCCAGGGCTAGTAGAGGGGGCTACGCTCGCATTGGGGAGCTGCGATTCAGATTTACTTTGCTGTTGACTATGCGGAGTGGCTGCTTGTTGTTGGGTTTGCGGCGGTGTTGGCGCTTGGGTGGATTTCTCGTTAACGGTTTTTTTCTTTTCTTCTTGCCTAGGTTTGGGTGGTGGTGCGGCAGGCGGCTGCTGTGCAGGCTTAGCGCTTTCTGGGCTCACGAGATTGGCCATGACTCGCTCATCATTGGAAACGTTATCCGGATTTGGCTGCATGCTCTGATGAAAGCCAATAAAAAAGAGCGCATGCAAGAGCAGGACAATCCCAATAATGACGCGTTCAGTTTTGTCGAACGGTAAGTGGGCGTCAAGACGGGAGAGGAAAGTTTTCACTGCATCCCGCCTAAGTGTTTTGCCAAAACTTGGTGTGACGATAAATCGCTCGTCATTAATTCTTTAGCCATGTTCAGCAGACTTGACTCATCTTTGCTGCTCACAAAGAGTACGGCGCCTGTTTTTCTTCTAATTGAGGGCGCGGGCTTTAAGTCGAGTTGGCGTTTGAGTTGTCGTACTACCGCCTCGCTGGTATCAATGATGGTGATCGTGTCACCTAGTAACTTGCGAATGGCTTTACGCAGGAATGGATAGTGAGTGCATCCCAGTACTAAGGTATCTGCGCCCGCATCTTGAATCGGTGTTAAATGTTGTGCGAGTAATTCAAGGATATCGTCGCTATTGGCATGACCCGCTTCGATCATTGGCACTAAACCCGCGCCAGCCTGCTTGATAAATTGACAGTGGGCTGGCAGGGTTGCAAGTAAAGCATTGAACTTGTCACTCTTGAGTGTTGCCTCGGTGGCTAAGACCCCAACAATGCCATTCTGAGTTTGCATAGAAGCGGGTTTAATGCCGGGTTCCACACCAATAATCGGAATCTGCGGCAGGGCATGCCGTATGTCTTTAATCGCCTGAGCAGTAGCGGTATTGCAAGCCACCACAATTGCCTCACAACCTTCTTTTGCTAAGTGTTGGCAGAGAGCAAGACTACGCGCGGCAATCCATTCGCTCGATTTTTCACCATAAGGGGCGTTTACCGAATCTGCCAGATAGAGATAATCGTGTTCCGGCAGTTGATGAAGGGCCTCATCCAAAATGGATAGACCCCCCACGCCGGAATCAAAAACGCCAATGAGTGCCAAGTATTAACCGCGCTAAGAGAGTGCTGGGGCTAAAGACTTAAACAATCTTGACCGGAATGTTGCCGATCTTCGCTTGCCATTCTTTTGGTCCAGTCTCATGCATCGAAACACCTTTGGAATCGACGGCGACAGTCACTGGCATATCTTTGACATCGAATTCATAAATGGCTTCCATACCCAAGTCAGCAAAGCCAACGACTTTAGAGGTTTGAATTGCTTTCGAGACCAAGTAAGCAGCACCACCAACGGCCATTAAGTAGGCGGACTTGTGTTTCTTGATAGCTTCGATGGCCACTGGGCCACGCTCGGCTTTACCGATCATCGAAATCAAGCCAGTTTGGGCGAGCATCATTTCGGTGAACTTATCCATGCGAGTGGAGGTAGTTGGGCCAGCTGGGCCTACAACCTCATTGCCTACAGGATCGACTGGGCCTACGTAATAGATCACCCGATTCTTAAAGCTGACCGGTAAGTCTTCACCCTTGGCGAGCATGTCTTGAATGCGTTTATGTGCCGCATCACGGCCCGTCAGAATCTTACCGTTGAGTAACAGTGTTTCACCGGGAGTCCAGCTTGCAACTTCTTCGGCGGTTAAGGTCTCAAGATTGACGCGTTTGGACTTTTTAGTATCAGGCGTCCAAGTAACATCTGGCCAATCTGCTAAGGAGGGGGTTTCTAACTTAGCAGGACCATCACCATGTAAATGGAAGTGCACGTGACGAGTGGCTGCACAGTTTGGAATCATTGCCACTGGTAGCGAAGCAGCATGGGTTGGGTAGTCCAAGATCTTAATGTCGAGCACGGTAGCTAGGCCACCTAGACCCTGAGCACCAATCCCCAGTTTGTTTACTTTTTCATAAAGCTCAAGACGTAATTCTTCTACTTTGTTTTTAGGGCCACGGGCAATCAGTTCCTGAATATCCACTGGACCCATTAAAGATTCTTTGGCCATCAACATGGCTTTTTCTGGCGTGCCGCCAATGCCAATGCCCAGAATGCCAGGAGGACACCAGCCAGCGCCCATAGTCGGCACGGTTTTGAGAACCCAGTCGACGATTGAGTCGGAAGGGTTCAGCATCACCATTTTGGCTTTGTTCTCTGAGCCACCGCCTTTGGCGGCGCAAATCACCTCAACATCATCGCCCGGGACGATTTCATAATGAATGACAGCAGGCGTATTGTCACCAGTGTTCTTGCGCTTACCAGCAGGATCAGCCAAGACTGAGGCGCGCAGCATATTGTCTGGGTTTAAATAAGCGCGGCGCACCCCTTCGTTGACCATGTCGGTCACGCTCATAGTGGCATCTGGCCATTGAACATTCATACCGATTTTGAGGAAAACCACGGCAATACCGGTATCCTGACAAAGGGGGCGGTGACCTTCGGCGCACATCCGGCTATTGGTCAAGATTTGGGCAATGGAGTCCTTGGCGGCAGCCCCTTGCTCAAGCTCATAGGCTTTGCCCATGGCGGTAATGAAATCCTTAGGGTGGTAGTAGGAGATGAACTGGAAGGCATCCGCCACGCTTTGAATCAGGTCGTTTTGTTTAATGTTTGTCATGGTTTTGGACTTAATTAGTAAAGGTTTGCCCTATTTTAAGGGTTTGCCATAGAGCAAATCCCAAGTGTTTTCACTTATCTTATTAGCTCTTAAAGGCGTATACCCATCATTCTGCGTTAATTTTCGTGGAAATGAGTGATTGATTATTAAAAAGAGGGCTGTGAAGCATGGAACCATTAATGCAAGAAAACCGCGTATTTAACCCATC
>CANGEC010000115.1 GCA_947452625.1 Burkholderiaceae bacterium | reverse complement strand
GTTGCAGATAGAGCGGTAAAAAATCACATCCAGATTTTTCTGCGCGATCGGCCAAGCCCATGCCAGCAACTTCAACATCGGACATCGTGTCCGGAAAAACCTCAAGACGACGCAAACCCGCGACATCCGGAATGGTCTCAATATCAAAAACAAGGACTGTTGCCATCGGGGCTTACTGCAGATAAGGCGTAGGGTTCACCGGTTTGCCGTTAACACGCAATTCAAAGTGGAGTTTGACGGAGTTTGTATCCGTATCACCCATCTCGGCAATCTTCTGCCCTTTGCGCACTGAATCACCCTCTTTAACTAAGAGCTTACTATTGTGTGCATAAGCTGTCAGATAAGTATTGTCATGCTTCACAATCACGAGCTCACCATAACCCCGTAAGCTATTGCCGGCATAAACTACTTTACCATCCGCAGCAGCCTGCACTGGTTCGCCCAACTTACCAGCAATATCAATACCTTTGCTAGCCTCACTATAGTCACCAGTAATCTTACCCTTGGCCGGGAAAGACAAACGAATGCCGGGCTCTGCAACTACTTCTGTTGCCGATGAAGATGGAGTTGCTGGTGTATCAGCTTTAGCATTCGCGCTGCTAGCTTTTACTGTATCGGCAGCAGGCTTTGGTGCTGGCTTAGCAACGGATTTTGCATTGGGCGGAGGTACGACCAAAATCAAATCACCCACTTCAATTTGATTGGGGTTAGATAGGTTATTCCAGGCAATGACATCTCGCGGCGCTTGACCATGATCTAAGGCAATACGGGCTACGGTATCGCCCTTCTTAACGCGGTAGTAGCCTGGTGGCGTAGCTTCACTAGTACGATCAACCACATTAGCCGGCTTGGCGCGTGGCGTAGTGCTACAGCCATTTAAAGTCAGCAACAGGCCTGCACAAGCTAGCGAGGCTAAAAATGGCAACAGGTTCTGGGTATTGGACTTGAACATGGTTTTCATACTACCCCTGATTGTAAGGGGACAAAAAAGACCCCGTCTAGGACAGTTCTTTGATAGCGCTGAGAGCTCATCCGCTCTACCAGCACCAATTGCTGCTCTTTTTCGTTTCTAGCCACCGGGGCAATCAGGCGCCCGCCAATGGCCAATTGGTCCAATAAGGCATCCGGTATACCCAAACCCGCCGCTGCCAAAATAATGCCGTCAAAGGGCGCTGCTTGAGGCAAGCCCAAAATGCCATCCCCATAAATCAAGCGCAGGTTATTAATCCGAAATGGTCTTAGCTTGGCTCTAGCCATATCGTGTAGGGGCCGAATGCGCTCTACTGAATAAACCTCTTCCGCCAGCAAACTGAGGACTGCCGCCTGGTAACCACAACCGGTACCGATCTCCAGCACCTTACCTAATGTTTGCTTGGGCTTGTGCAATAACTCGATCATGCGCGCAACGACTGACGGCTTGGAGATCGTTTGCTGATGTCCAATAGGCAGCGCTGAATCTTCATAAGCCTGGGGATGCAAACCGGCATCCATAAAGGCGTGTCTTGGAACGGTAGCAATCGCCTCTAATGTTTTAGTGTGTTTGACACCTGCAGCATGCACTTTCGCTGCTAACGCCTGCCGATGACCGGCAAATCTTTCTGCTGCCGGCCTCAACCGCGATCCCAACCATTGGCACGCATTGCTGTTAGGCGTGCATGATGCGTTAAATCCAATTGCATCGGCGTAATCGAGATACAGCCCTCATCAATTGCATGAAAGTCCGTACCTTCTGAACTATCTTTGGCATCGCCAGCTGCGCCAATCCAATAGATGTCATCACCTCGTGGACTTTTTTGCAGCACTACTGGTTGTGAATGATGACGATTACCTAAACGGGTAACCCGCCAGCGATATAAATCCGCATAAGGCAAATTGGGAATATTGACGTTGAGTAGCGGTGCAGTAATGCCATTGTTATGGGCTAAATGCGAAACCAGCATTTGCGCCACGATATCGTGTGCTGCTTTAGCGGCATCTTCAATCCGACTCCAACCTTTATCAATCTGTGAAAAGGCAATACCGGGAACACCAAACATCACCCCCTCCACTGCGGCAGCGACCGTTCCTGAATACAGTACATCTTCACCCATGTTCTCACCCTGGTTGATGCCAGAGACAACCAAATCAGGCTTTTGATCCAAGAACCCTGTCATCGCAATATGCACACAGTCAGTAGGTGTGCCATTGATAAACAAAAAGCCATCTCGCTCACCACCAGCGACTCGATGAATCGATAAAGGTCGTGACAGCGTTAAAGAATTCGAAGCGCCGCTGTGATTTTGTTCAGGAGCGATGATGGTTACCCTCCCCAAGGGACGTATCGCATTGACTAACGCAAGCAAGCCCGGCGCCAAATAACCATCGTCGTTCGAAATCAAAATATGGGGTTTACTAGTATCGGTCATGATCAAATTAAGCTATTGCTATGTTTTCCACGACCCCGAAGTGAGGCGTAGATTACCGGTAATACCAATAAAGTCAGCACGGTAGTGGTCACCATCCCACCCACAATCACCAAGGCCAAAGGACGCTGGGCTTCAGAGCCGATCGAGTGAGACAAGGCGGCAGGCAACAGACCTAGGCCGGCCAACATCGCCGTCATCAAGACGGGGCGAACCCGCAGAGAGGCGCCATCGACCATGGCGTCTTTCATGGCACCGTGTTCATCAGCCACGGTCTTATTGATATAAGAGATCAAGATCACCCCATCCTGAATAGCAATACCAAACAAGGATAAGAAGCCAAAGAGTGCTGAGATGCTCAAAGTCTCACCCCCGAGATGCAAAGCAATAATGCCGCCAATTGCAGCAAAGGGCACATTGATTAAGACAATAATGGCATCACGTGCGTTACCCAAAGCAGCAACCAACAAGAAGAAGATTGCCAAAAGTGTCAGAGGAATAATCACCATCAGCTTTTGCTGAGCCGCTTTCATCTGGTTAAACTGACCATCCCACGCGATCATATAATTGGTTGGCAGCGCGACATTTTTTTCCACAAGATACTTAGCATCCTCCACCGCACTTCCTAAATCTCGACCGCGTACGCTAAAGATTACGGCGATATAGCGCTTACCGGCTTCACGATAAATAAAGAATGGGCCATCCGTCAGTTGAACATTGGCAACCATTGCCAAAGGTATCTTCTGGCCGTTAGGCGTATCAATCAATAAGTTGGCCACATCAGGAATATCGTTACGGCTCGCTTCATTCAAACGCACCGCAATACCAAAGGTCTTTTCATCTTCGAGGAAGTTGGATACCGGTGCACCACCAATTGCATTGGCTACCACCGTCTGAATATCGGCCACATTAATTCCATATCGTGCTGATTTAGCGCGATCAATCTGAATATTTAAAGTGGGCTGACCCAGCTCCTTGAGAATATTTTCATCTTCAATGCCGCGCACTTTTTTCAACTGGGCTACGACTTCATGCGCTTTTTGATTCAGGACATCCAGATCGGAACCAAAAATCTTGACGGAGTTTTCGCCTTTAACACCCGATAAGGCTTCGTTCACGTTATCTTGAATATATTGTGAGAAGCTGTAATTGATACCGGGAATCTTATTGAGCTCTGCCTGTAAATGTTGCAATAGAGCCGCCTTACTACTCCCTTTAGGCAACTGATCAGGCGCCTTGAGATATAGGCCATACTCTTGGTTAAACACTCCAGTTGAGTCAGTACCATCATCGGGACGGCCAATTTGTACTGCCACCTTCTCTAACTCGGGTTGCCTCAAAAAAGTTTGGCGCAACTGGTTAGCAACCTTAATTGAGTAATCCAGATCGACAGTATTAGGCAAAGTAACCCGCAACCAAATATTATTTTCTTCTAGAGTTGGCAAGAACGCCGTACCCAAGCGAGTCGCACTTAATAAAGTTACACCCAAAATAAAGATCGAGATCGCAATCACATGGCGTGGATGATCCATCCATTTACGCAATAAAGGCCTATAGCGATCTAACATCCAGGTAATGAACTTGGGTGGTTCATGATGGAAATTCTGCCCAAAGACCAATGAGATCGCGGCCGGCAAAAAGGTGAGACTGAGGATGATGGAAGCAACCAGTGCAAAGCCCATAGTGAAGGCCATCGGTTTAAAGATGATACCCTCAACACCACCCATCAAGAACAGTGGCGAGTAAGCGACGATGATGATGCTCGTCGAGTAGACCATAGCGCGCTGCACTTCGCTGGTCGCCAAAATAATGCTCTGATTTAAACGTTTGCCGCCCTCTTCCAAATGGCGCATGACGTTCTCGGTAATGATCACCGCGGCATCAACAATCACCCCAAAGTCAATCGCCCCCAAGGAAATCAGGTTTGCAGGCACACTGAAGATGTACATCTGAATGAATGAGAAACACAATGCCAAAGGAATCACTGCCGCAACCACAGCAGCGGCGCGCAGATTGCCCAAGAACACATAGAGCAACGCCAAGACCATGGTGATACCAAAGAACATGGTGTGCTTGACAGTGCCAACCGTGATATCCAAAAGAACTTGGCGATCATAAAAAGGCTTCACTTCGATGCCGGGTGGCAACACATGGTCGTTGATATTGGTAATTCTGTCGCGGACGCGTGCCAACACTTCAGAAGCATTTTCACCACGACGCAAATAAACGATGCCCTCAACTGAATCAGGGTTCTCATCAAACTGAAATAAACCTAAACGTGGCGCATTACCAATTTGCACTGTCGCGACATCACCGATACGAACGGGCACGCCCTTGTTGACCGCAATGACAACCTGCTTAATGTCGTCAAGATTGCGCAGCAAGCCAACACCACGCACCACAAACTGCTGCTCGCCACTAGGCAAAATACCGCCACCGGTATTGTCATTGGCCTTACTCAAGGCATCAATCACTTGGGGAACGGTGATGCCTTTGGCTTGCAGGCTCTCAGGGCTCACAATCACCTGATATTGACGAACCTTGCCGCCAAAGGAAGACACATCAGCAACCCCTGGGGTCTGCTTCAGCTCTTTATAAATCTCGTAGTTCTGCAAGGTTTTTAAGCGTGTTGGCGAGGCATAATCCGATCGCACCTGATAGCGTAATATCTCACCCGTCGCATCTGAATCCGGACTCACGCTCGAGCTGACGCCAGCTGGGAATGCCACATTACCTAAATTAGTAATGAAAATTTGCCGCACTTTAAAAGGGTCGGCATTGTCATTGAACTTGAGAGTCACTACCGACAAACCGAACAGCGAGACTGAGCGGAAAGCTTTCACCCCGGGAATACCAGCCAAGGCATTCTCAACCGGGATGGTAACTTGCTGCTCTACTTCGGTAGTGCTACGACCGGGCCACTGCGAAATTGCCTGAATCGTTAAAGGTGCCACACCAGGGTAAGGCTGAATCGGCAATTCTTTTAGGCTAAATATCCCCAGAATTAACAGAATGCCGGCGGCAAAGAGAATGATCACGCGCTTCTCTAGTACTCCCCGAATAAAGGAGGTAACGAAACTCAATTATTCCTCCTGCTTGGCAAAACGGTCATTGAGCAAAACCGCGCCATCTGTTAAGACTTGCATTCCAGGCTCAAGCCCATCAACTACGGCGAAACGTTTGCCATCGAGGTCGTAGCCTTTAACAGCAAAGCGACGGAAAGTATCAGGGCCGGTTTTAATAATCACATAACGCGTCTCTCGAATGCGCACGATGGCAGACTGTGGCACAACTACTGCTTCAGCCACACCTGTTTTCAATCGAGCGCTCACATACATATCGGGACGCAAGAGCCCGTCTGAGTTCTCCACATCACAACGAATTAACAAGGCGTGAGTTTCCGGATCAATGGCGGGTGCAATGTAGTTGGCTGTGGCAATAAACTCTTTATTTGGATAAGCCTCTGAGCGCAAGACCATGGTCTGCCCTTTTTGAATGCTACGAATATCTTGCTCATAAACGCTACCCAAGAACCAGAG
Source organism: Burkholderiaceae bacterium (assembly GCA_947452625.1). GTDB lineage: Bacteria > Pseudomonadota > Gammaproteobacteria > Burkholderiales > Burkholderiaceae > Polynucleobacter. The sequence continues at coordinate 794 of CANGEC010000115.1, read as the reverse complement.
CTCTTTTGGGTTTGCTAAAGTCGCCAAAATATCACCAGCATTCACGATCGCACCTGGCTCAACGCCACGCTTAACCACCACACCTTTAAGTGGCGAACGCATAATGAGATTAGACTGAGTTCTACCGCTTTGATCTAAGCTCCTGATATCAGCATCTCCTGCACCCAAATTGCGCATCCGATTGGCCGCAGCTTGTTGAGTAATTTGCGCATCACCCAATAAATCACCCATGGCTTTATTGGACTCCAACACTTTGGCAGTTTTAGAGGAGAGGAGATATTCTTGTTGGGCAGATAAGAACTCGGGGCTATACATCTCAAGCACCGGTGAACCTACGTCAACTTCTGCACCATCAAAAGCATAAATACGCTCGACACGACCTGGCGCACGGGCTGACAGCACTTTAGACTTTTCTGCATTAAATGCCAAACGACCAGGCACCTTTAACTCGACTGGCACCGACACCAATTCCGCAGCCTGGAAAACATAGATATTGGGATTGAGCTCCACCCCTTGCAGACGCAATTCCATCGCGCCCGTTTTTTCTATTCTCAAGGTCTTATCGGTTCTTTCCAGCTTCACTGGGCGATTGATGTTGACCAATAAACCAATCACAATGCCCAGCATCAAAATAGAAACTGAGACCACCGCCAAACGCAAGCGCGCCCGGGTTTCTGGTGCCAGATCCCAATACGCTTTACGAACCGCCGCCTCTTTAATGCTGGCACGATGCAGTAAGTGCCCCCACAACTGACTCAGCTTGGTGAATACTGCCTTTAAGAAAGTAACAATTT
>CANGEC010000114.1 GCA_947452625.1 Burkholderiaceae bacterium | reverse complement strand
CATCATCGGTACGACCCAAAATGAAGAAGTAGCCATCTTTATCTTTGATGCCCCAGTCAAACGTGGAGTAAATGGTTTTTCCAGGAATGGTTTCCCAGTAGGTGCTCACAAAGCGCTTGTCATCACCCCAAACCGTTTGCATACAACCTGGGGGCAGCGGGCCTTCGATTGCAATCACGCCCTTCTGATCTGGACCCAACTCTGCAGAAGTCGCATCATCCAAAAGCTTCATGTCGTAGCCAAAGGACGGGACACCTGGCGAGCCAAATTTATGGGGCATCACCTCAACACCACGCTGGATTGCCAGCATCGGCCAACCAGTTTCTGTTTGCCAATAGTTATCAACAATCGGCTTCTTAATCGCATCATGAATCCAGGTTGCCGTTGGCTCATCCAAGGGTTCGCCCGCAAGAAATAAAGCCTTTAAGCTGGAGAGGTCATATTTTGTTAAGAAAGCAGGATCCTGTTTCTTCAAGACTCGAACAGCAGTTGGTGCAGAGAACATCACCGAAACTTTATATTTCTCAACCAATTCCCACCAAATGCCGGCATCAGGACGCAATGGTGTGCCTTCATACATGATGGTAGCCATACCATTGAGCAAGGGCGCATAAATAATATAGCTGTGCCCTACCACCCAACCAATATCTGAGGTACAGAACATGGTTTCACCGGGCTTGCCACAGAAAATATGATTCATGGTGGACGCAAGGGCTACCGCATAACCACCGGTATCGCGCTGGACACCCTTCGGTTTACCAGTCGTGCCGGAGGTGTAAAGAATGTAAGAAGTATGGGTAGCGTCAACCCACTCTACCGGCACCAAATCGTTGAGATGCTTTTGACGCTCGGTTGCGTAATCAAGATCACGGCCAGCCACAGTGGTGAACTCGGTTAAGCCGCGGTTCACAATCAATACTTTTTCTGGCTTAGCGACGGCAAGCGTAATAGCTTCATCGAGCAAAGGCTTATAAGGAACAGCTTTACCGCCCCGCGCCCCAGCTTCCGCAGTAATAATCATTTTAGGTTTGGCATCATCAATACGCGAGGCCAAACTGTGCGAAGCAAAGCCGCCAAAGACCACCGAATGTATCGCGCCAATACGTACGCAAGCGAGCATCGCAAAGCAAGCCTCGGCAATCATTGGCATGTAAATCAGTACGCGATCACCCTTTTGTACACCGTTGGCTTTCAAAATCGCCGCCATACGATTCACTTCTTCGTAGAGCTCTTTGAAGGTGTAGGCTTTTTCGACATTGGTTTCTGTTGAAACCGCTACAAGAGCAATTTGATCGGGACGCTCTTTGAGGTGACGATCAACCGCGTTGTAGCAAAGATTTGTGAGGCCACCCTCGAACCATTTGGCAAATGGGGGGTTATCGTAATCCAGGACCTTATTAAATGGCTTTTCCCAGTGAATCAGCTTTGCCTGCTCACCCCAGAAACCATCTGGGTCTTTAATTGAGCGTTCGTGTAGTGCTTTATAGGACATGGTTAACCTAATTAAAAAGTAAAAGTTACTGGATTTTGCTGGCCCCCTGAGTGCTGGAGGTCTTAACAGAACCATTTTTCGCAGATTTTGCAAGCCCTGTCGATGCGGATTTATGCTGAGATGCAGCATTTTTAGGAGAAGAATTACCCTTAGTACCCCCTTTTGAAGACTTTACAGGGGGACATTTCACACCTTTTGCGCACTTTTTCGGTACAGGCGGTGGTGGCGGCTTATCCAAGCTCAAACTAGCGTTATCGGCCATTGCCACAGATATATCACCAGGACGACGACTGGTTTTGGGCACAATCACCGTTGAACCCGCTCGAATTCTCATACCTTTCGGAATGCCATTTATCTCACGCAAAGTATCTACATCGACACCCAAGGTTTTGGCGGCCTGATCAACCAGCTCCGTTTTACTGACCTGCACCGCCGTCCAAGATGAAAGGGGCTTGTTGTATTTCTTCAGATTCTCTTGAAACAATTCCGCATGGCCAAAGGGCAATAAGATTTGTTGATTGGCCGCCGCAAGAATGACTGGCTTATTAAAAGAGGGGTTAAGAACTTGAAACTCTTCTGGCGGAATCTCAGCCAATTTGGTGACCAAAGACACATCGATATCGTTATTCACATCGAGCGCCACAAAATACGGATGGTTCTCCAACTCCGGCAAGACGATGCCATAAGCCTCGGGATCCAAGACAATTTGTCGATACGCCATTAGCTTAGGAACGTAATTACGCGTCTCTTTTGGCAGCTGCAAACTCTCATAATCAGTAGGTCGCCCTGCTGCAAGATTACGCTTTTGCGCTTTGAGAATATTTCCTGCGCCCCAGTTGTAAGCAGCTAAAGCAAGCTCCCAACTACCAAACTGATTATTGAGTCTTTGCAAATAATCCAAGGCAGCATCAGTTGACTGCAGCACATCACGACGCTCATCTCTAAAAACATTTTGAGTTAACTGAAAGTCTTTACCGGTAGCGGGCATGAACTGCCAGATACCCATTGCTTTTGCGCCAGACTTTGCCTGCGGATTAAAGGCACTCTCCACAAACGGTAGCAAAGCAATCTCAGTGGGCATATTGCGCGCATTTACCTCTTGCACAATATAAAAAAGATAGCGTGATGAACGCGCCATTGAACGATGTACGTAGTCTGGTCTAGCACTCAACCAGCGAACCTGCTCGATCTCCAGTGGCGAGTTCATCGGCTCCATCTGAAAGCCATCTCGGATCCGCAACCATAAATTACTCGAAGGAGCGTAGATCTTGCTCACCGATTGATTGTTCAGATTAACGCGTGTTGCCTTGCTAGCACGTGGATTGGTTTTAGTGGGCGTATCAGACGACCAATCACCTGTACTGGCACAACCAGACAACACAGCAATCAAAGCGATTGCCGCATATTTCCAGAGCATTAGAAACGGTCTTTCCAGGCGCGAATGACCGCCAAGACATGGGCCGGAGTTGGTAATGAGGTCTCACCTGAAATTCTCAAAGCCGAATCAATGACTTCTTTAGAAGCAGTGCGCATAAACGGATTGACTTGCAACTCTTGACCAATCGTCGTTGGTAAGGTCGGCAAATGTTTGGCGCGCAAATCTTGAGCTCGCTGCGCCCAATCTAACAGGTTCGCGTTGTTGGGCTCTACCGCCAAAGCAAAGCGAATATTCGACAAGGTGTACTCGTGAGTGCAATAGACCAAGGTATTTTTTGGCAGCGCCGCAAACTTTGCCAATGACTCTGTCATCTGCGTGGGGGTTCCCTCAAACAAGCGTCCGCAACCTGAGGCAAATAAAGTATCGCCACAGAAGAGCATTGGCTCAACCACGTTAGCTTGCATATTGGCAAAGTACGCCACATGACTCAAAGTATGACCCGGAACCTCTAAAACCTGCAGGCTAATTCTAGGAGCAACGATCTCAATTTTGTCACCCTGCATGACGGACTGAGTGCGCCCCGGAATATCGATCGTGGCAGGACCATACACTGGGATGGATCGACCCAAAGCATCTAATAGTTGCAAGATCCCACCGGTATGATCTGCATGGTGATGAGTAATCAAAATTCCTTTAAGCAGCAATTTTTGTTCTGCAAGATAGCGCAGCACTGGCGCCGCATCGCCTGGATCAACCACAAGTGCAGATTCGCCATCATGGATACACCAGATGTAATTGTCGTCAAAGGCCGGAATGGGCCAAACTTGCAATAAAGTATTCTTCACCATAAAGCGATGATACCAATCCCTAGCACCCCTTCTCAGTCACCAGCACCACCATGGAGCTCATGGGAGAAATGGCTGCAGTCACCCCCGGGTCAATACGTCCTAGACTGGGAACAACACTGTTTTGATCAAATTGTGGGGGATGTTTTTGGCTTTCATGCTATCCAAGTGGGTATGCCACAAATCAATGCTTTAGCAGAAAATCGGATGCTCTTGCATGCCCTGTTATTACAAGCCAATGACAATCTGCAACAAGCAAGGCGCTTTCAATGGCACCTGATTGAGGGTCATGCCAATGAACTCCCCTTTGCAAGCGAGAGCCTGGACCTGGTGATTCTTCCTCATGTATTGGAATTTGCTGCAGATCCACACCAAATTTTGCGTGAAGTCGAACGGGTTCTTCGTCCGGAAGGACGGCTGGTGATTTCAGGGTTCAATCCAGCCAGCCTTTGGGGAGCGCGCCAATATCTCAGTCGCCTCATTGGTAGCCCCTACCTCCCAAGGGATGGTCAATTTATTAGTCTGATTCGCCTAAAAGACTGGTTACAACTACTCAACTTTTCCCTCGATCGAGGTCATTTTGGTTGCTATAAATTCCCCTTGAGTAGCCCATCTGGCATGGCAAGAATGGGCTTCTTAGAACCTATGGGCAATCGTTGGTGGCCCATTTTTGGGGCGGTATTTTTGGTTTCGGCCATTAAACGTCAAGCCGGCATTCGCTTGATTGGGCCAGCACAAACCAAGCGTTTACCAACGATCGGTCAACTCAGCCCTGCGACCGAACGAAATACCTTAAAGCCGAGCCAGACTGAGTAAGATTAACGCCATGTCCACCCACAAAGATCTCCCCCACATCATCATCTATACCGATGGCGCCTGCAAAGGCAATCCTGGTCCTGGGGGCTGGGGGGCTGTGCTGCGCTCCGGGGGACATGAAAAGCACATCCATGGCGGCGCCAAACTCACCACCAACAATCGAATGGAGATTAGTGCCGTCATTCATGCGCTCAAAGCCCTAAAACAAACCAGCTCCGTAGAACTCTGGACCGACTCCCAATACGTCCAAAAGGGGGTTACAGAGTGGCTCGAGGGCTGGAAGAAAAGGGGTTGGAAAACAGCCAGCAAAGATCCGGTTAAAAACGCCGATCTCTGGCAGGAGCTTGATACCCTTCTGCCCAGCCACCAAATCTCATGGCACTGGGTGCGAGGCCATAATGGCCACCCCGGAAATGAACTAGCAGATATGCTGGCTAATCGTGGCGTGGAAGAATTCCTCCCATAGCGTCTGGAGCACTTTCAGACTGGCTTATGAGAGAATGTGACGATTAGCACGACTGCGGTATAAAGTCGGCTAAACCCATATAAATCCAAGAAAAAATTCGAGACCGTGTCAAAAATTGAAACTATTGCTAATAAGCTATTAAATAAATTGCTTGCACTCAAAAACTGGGGCTTAGCCAAGTTATGTGCGCTTTGGGGAAAATATTCACCCCACCTAAAACAATTGGATTTTGCCAAGGTCAAGGCTTTTGTCCTGAAATACAAATGGCGCATTCTGGGTATCTTGATCGTGCTCTATGCATTATCAAAAGCCTATGACTATTTTTTCCCTGCCGCCGATAAAGCTGGCGGGCCGATTACTGTTACGTCGATCATTGTTGAGAAAAAAGAGGTTCCGCTCATTATTGAAGCCACCGGAACCATTGTTTCTAACAGTATTGTCGATATACGCCCTATGGTCACCAACACGGTAGCCAAGATTCACATTAAGGATGGTCAAGAAGTAAAAGCGGGTGATCTGCTCTTTACTCTCGATGATCGCAATGACAAAGCCAATTATGAAAAGCTCAAAGCTTTGGCTGACGATGCAGAAAAACAATATCTACGTGCGAAAGAACTGGTGGCCAAAAACTTCATTTCAAAGGCCGGCTTAGAAACCTCTGGCGCCAATGCCAAATCTGCACAAGCCGCAGCACGGGCTGCTGAAGTACAACTTTCCTTTGATTACATTCGCTCCCCGATTGATGGGCGCGCCGGAATTATTAACGTCTTCCCGGGCTCTCTTGTCCAGGCAAGTAACGTGGTCACTACTGCCACAAGCTCTACTGCCACCTCCAGCGTTGGCTCGATGGTGACCATCACCCAACTCAATCCCATTAATGTGCAATTTGTGATTCCTGAAAAGGACATTCCAACATTACTAGAAAACCAACTCGATGGTGAACCTTTAAAAGTTAAAGTCACCGTTGGCGACAGTGGCAAGCGCACCTATGAAGGCAAAGTGCTCGTCATCGATAACCAAGTTGACCCTTCAATTGCAGCTGTTCGAGTAAAGGCGCAAATCCCGAATGATGCGATGACGCTCTTACCGGGCCAATTTGCCCGCATCTCCCTTGTGGCCAATGATATTAAAGACGCTTTGACGGTGCCATCACAAGCAGTTGTGATGAACCCACGGGGTAAATTCCTGTACACACTCGATAAAGACGGCAAGGCAAGCTCAGTCCCGATTAAAGTGGTCTATGAGTATCTTGGCACTTCGGTTGTTACGGGCATTCAAGCCGGTGACAGAGTTGTCGTGGAAGGTAAACAAAACTTGCGCCCTGGCAGCAAGACGCGTGAAGCTAAATCTTCCGGGCCCGCTCAAACCAAACCTTCGGCTACTGAAGCAAGTTCCACAACTACTGCTACGCCATCTGCAACCCCTACCGCCACCGATAAAAAATGACGCTCTCCGAGTTATGTATTCGGCGTCCCGTAATGACGGTTCTGCTTTCTATAGCAACCGTTGTTGCCGGCACCGTCGCCTATCTTAAAATTCCTGTTGCAGCTCTCCCCAGCTTTAACTCGCCAATCATCTCTGTCAGCGCATCACTGCCTGGTGCATCACCGGAAAATATGGCGGCATCTGTTGCCCTGCCGCTAGAAAAAGAATTCTCCACGATTGATGGCATTAGCGTTATTAGCTCAACGAATTTCTTGGGCAGCACCAGCATCACCCTGGAATTCAATAACGACCGCGATATCGACAAAGCCGCGGTAGACGTCCAAGCAGCTTTATTACGCGCTCAAAAACGTTTACCGATTG
>CANGEC010000113.1 GCA_947452625.1 Burkholderiaceae bacterium | reverse complement strand
ACGGACATATGAGCTAGACCAAACTCCTGAAAGCCTGGAGAATCAATTAAAGCTCCAAGCTTGCCACTCTCATCCCTTCCCCATGTCTCGGGTAGCTCAAAGTACCGACACGCCGTAGTAGTGTGTTTACCAGTGTCAAGTCGCACAGAGTACTCTTGAGTAAGGGCGGCAGCATTTGGCACCCAAGCATTGAGCAAGCTGGATTTACCCATGCCTGATTGACCGACAAAGACCGATACCTTACCTCGTAAGGCGCCGCGCAGGGCTTCAATGGAGGATGGATCAAACTTGGCAGAGACTTCGCTTACTGGATAGCCCATGCGCGCATATGGTTCGATGATCTTACGAGCATGCTCTAAGTTATCCTTCAGGTCGCATTTATTGAGCAAAATATGCAAGCCGATTTCATTGGTTTCAGCAGCCACCACCGCTCTTCCAAGAAGGTCTGGAGAAAAAGCGGGCTGGGTTGCTAAGACCACCAAGATTTGATCAACATTTGACGCAATAATTTTGCTTTTAAAGGCGTCAGAGCGGTAGAGAATATTTCTTCTGGGTTCGATTTGAATAATGCGCGCTTGATCAGCCGATGTCATTTCCAACAACATCCGATCACCCACGGCGCCAATGTGTTGCTTAGCAGGTGTACTAACCTGAATCAGTGGCCCAGTCGGAGCTTCAAATCCATGACCATCCTGAAGCAAGCGCTGCGCTAAATAATGTCTGCCATACGAGGCGGTAAGTAGCGCATGAAATTGCTCCATGAGGAATTACGCTTGCCGCTGCAGGTTGGCAATCCGCAATGGTGCTGGCGGATGAGAACTGTAAAACGCTGTGTAGATTGGATCTGGCGTGAGTGTTGAAGCGTTATCTTGATAAAGCTTTACGAGTGCTGAGATTAAATCGCTTGCTGAAGATTTGCTAGCAGCAAAGCCGTCTGCCTCGTATTCATGTTTACGGGAAGCAAGACTGGCTAATGGCGTAAAGAAAAAACTAAAGACTGGTGATACCAGCATAAATAGCGCTAGTGCTAAGCCACCGTTATAGCCATTGAGATTGGGCATGACACCGAGATCTGTATAAAACCAAACTTGCGTACTAATCCAGCCCAGTAAAGCGAACATGCCAAAGCTGAGCATGAAGGAAACCAGTAGGCGCTTGCGAATATGTTTGCACTTGAAGTGACCTAGCTCGTGGGCTAGTACAGCCTCGACTTCACCCGGGTTGAGCTTCTCAATCAAGGTGTCATAAAAGACGATGCGTTTGGCTTTGCCCATGCCGGCAAAAAAGGCATTGCCATGTGCGCTGCGTTTGCTGCCATCCATAACAAAGAGACCTTGGCTAGCAAAGTCACAGCGTTTAAGCAGTGCTTCAATTTGAGTTTTGAGAGGACCTTCGGACAAAGGTTCGAATTTATTAAAGAGTGGCGCAATAAAGCTTGGAAAAATCCACTGCATCAGCAAACTAAAAATGGTGAGCACGCTCCAAGCCCAAAGCCACCAAAAATCACCTGCTTTAGACATTAGGCTCAAAATGATCCAGAGCAAGGGAATGCCGATAGCACCGCCAATAAGAATACCTTTGAGCATATCGATAAAGAATAGCTTTTTGCCCATGCGATTAAAGCCGAAACGCTGTTCAAGGTGGAATTGTTTGTACCAAGAAAAGGGTAGGTCGATCACACCAGAAATCAGGACGATAGAAAGTAGCAGGGCAATTTGCTGTGGAATGCCTGCACCAAGTATCTGCAACAGTGCGAGATTTAAAATTTGCAGACCGCCTAACAGTGTGAAGGCAATTAACACAATCGCACTCACACCATTTTCCAAGATGCCTAACCTTAATTTGGCAATCGTGTAGTCAGCAGCTTTTTGATGTTCTGCTAAGGTAACTTTTTGCACAAAGTCAGGAGGAACCTGTTCACGATGGTTTGCTACATAACGTATTTGACGTTGGGCTAGCCAATGGCGAAGGCCAAAGCTGGCAAGAAAGGCAAGTAGAAAAACGATGGTGAATGTCATCCCATCATTATATTTATATTAAGGTGGCTAAGAGGCTATTTAGAGTGCTTACTCCGCCTTTATATTGAGATTATTGAGAATGCCTGACCATCGATTGACTTCTAGTTGGACGTAATGACTGAACTCATCTGGGGAGGTGCTAGAGGCTGGTGTAATGAGTTGCTTTTTAAATGCTTCCTTGAGCTCCTCGTTTTTAAGGGCATCCACACTTGCATTAAATAGCTTGTCCATGACGGATTTTGGAGTACCAGTTGGGGCAAAAAGACCTTGCCAGGCATTGGTGCCAATCCCCAGGAAACCAGCTTCGCTCATTGTGGGTGTGTTGGGTAATTCAGGTAATCTTTTTTCGGTGGTGACGGCTAAAGCACGCAGTTTTTGAGTGCGAATCATTTCAATCACCGAAGAGGCATTGATGAAGGCAATCTGAACTTCATTGCTCACCATGGGCACAATGTATTGTCCGGCGCCACCGTTATAAGGTACGTGAACCATTTTTAAGCCTGCTGCTTTTTCAAAGGTGAGCATATCGAGCATTGAGTAAGATCCGACTCCTGGCGATGCATGATTGATTGCACCAGGATTGAGCTTTGCATAAGTGACGAGTTCTGCAACATTGTTAATGCCTAGTTGAGCAGAGGCAACCAAGATGTGGGGAATAGTTGCCAGCATGGTGACCCCAGACAAATACTCAGAGGGCTTTTTCTTCATCTTGCCAGCAAGCAGAGTTTCATTGAGCGCGTTGGTGCTTAAATTGCCAACGAAAAGTGTGTAGCCATCAGCTGGAGCTTTAGACATCGAATCAAGTGCAATCATGCCGCCCGCACCGACACGATTTTCAACCATGACGGGAGTATTGAGTTTTAAAGAAAGTTGTTTAGCAAATATGCGCGCAACAGTATCCGTTGCTCCACCAGGCGCTAAAGGCACGATTAATTTGATAGGTCTATTGGGATATGTTGAATCTTGTGCAATTGCCTGTTGCCCCAGAATTGAAAAGAGTAGGGCAGTTGCAAATAGGCAGAGTCGATGAGCGAGTGATTTGAGGCTAAAACTGAAATAACAGTTTGTCATTTTTCTATACCTTTTACATGCAGTTGTTTACACCCATGAACATCCGAATATTTTGAATAAAAATGATTCATTTATTCGGATAAATAAAATTGCTTGCACACCAATTATTTATAAATGTAATATAACTTTACATAAATATATCAATAAATATTTTTAACGGAGACAAAATGATCAAACAATTAAGAACAGAGCGCGATAACCAGCAGTGGATGCTGGACCTTGCTTTAAACATGCGCGGACGTGTACAAAATTTTGAGCGTGATGATGTGGAAGTGCCCAATGGTAAGCGCGCTAGAAACTATCGTATGTTGCCCAAGGTTTGGCGTGAGGCTGCTGAGAGGCATGAGCGTCTAGCAAAAGCCGCTAAAGAGCGCGGTGCTAATGCTTCTGCAACTTATCATTTTGATCATGCGATTGAAGCTTATCGACACGCACAACATCCGATCTATTTTGATGATCATCCGGTTAAGAAAAAACTTTATCTCAAGCTATCGGAGATGGTGGATTTACGAAGCGAGACTGCCGACTATCCAATCGAGCGAGTAGAGGTGGAGTTTGACGATGGCAAAACCATTTCTTGTTTGCTACATCTTTTGCCTGATCGTCGTAAGGCCCCCGTGGTGATTTATGTACCCGGCATGGATCAAACTAAAGAGGTATTTCCGAAGGCTTATCACAATATTGGCTTGGCGCGGGGCTTCCATGTGCTGGCAATGGATGGTCCTGGGCAGGGTAACTCTAATATGCAAAAGATTCGCTCTGTTGGGGATAACTATGAGCGCGCCGGTGCTGCAGTGATTAGTTACTTAATGACTCGTCCCGAAGTTGATAAAGATAAGATTGCTATTTATGGCATCAGCATGGGGAGCTATTGGTCCTTGCGACTTTCCAGCTACGATCATCGTGCTGCCGCAGTAGTTTCATCAGTGGCTTGCTTTAATCCCAACAACACTATCTTTACGCAATCTTCTCCGCGCTTTAAGCAAATGTTTATGTATATGGCGGGCTATGAAGATGAAGAGCGCTTTGACAATGAGGTTGCAAAAGATATGACGGTTCGAGGACATCTCGATAAGATTACTTGCCCAACCCTTCTGGTCACTGGTGAGTTTGATCCTTTATGTCCTTTGGAAGATGCCATTGAGGCATATGAAGATTTGAAGGTGCCTAAAGAAATGTGGGTATTTGAGAATCAGTATCACCCGCTATGGAGTATTGCTAATTTGGGTGGGATGGATTGCCATGACTATGTGTTTGATTGGCTAAAAAACTTATTTGATGGCACGCAAGTACCGACCAAAGCAGGCAATATTTCTTATATCAAGGAGCATGGTGATGGTCCTTGGGCAGAGTGCGAGTGGGAACCAACTGTGCAGCGTGGACAAGCCTACTTCTAACATTGCATTCATCATAAACAGGAGGCGCTCTTATCATGAGTGATCAACATTATTTTGATCGGCGCGCTTTCTTAAAGATTGCTGCGCTGGCATCTGGCTTGCCCTTCGCAAGAGAGGGTTTTGCTCAGACCGCTTGGCCAAAGGCAAAACCCATTCGCTTGATCGTGCCGTTTCCACCAGGCAATACGATTGATATTGTGGCGAGATTAGTGCAGCCAAAGGTTAGTGAAATATTAGAGCAATCGATCGTGATTGATAACATCGCTGGCGCTTATGGTCGCATTGGGATGACGGCGATTGCTCGGGCTAGTGGAGACGGGTACACCATTGGTGCGGTTCAGGGTGGCCCAATGATTGTGCAGCCTCATACGGTGAAGAACTTGCCGTACAACACTATTACTGATTTCATACCTGTCGCTGTGTCTGCTTGGAACTATAACGCGTTAGCTGGTTCAAATACAGCGCCCTTTAAAACGATTCAAGAGATGGTTACTTGGGCTAAAGCAAATCCCAATAAGCTCACTGTTGGCAGTACCGGAGAGGGTGGCTTTTCGCATCTGTGGTTTGAAGACTTTAGACGTCAAGTGGGCTTCACCTACACGCATGTGCCATATAAGGGTACCGCCGGTTTAGCCACTGACTTGGGTGCCGGAGAAATTATGGCGGCAGTCGATGGAATTTCTGGTTTTGCGCCTTTTATTAAAGCTGGGAATGTTCGTTTATTGGCGACAACCAATGGCACGCGGCTAGCAGAGTGGCCTGGCGTACCAACGCTCAGCGAAGTGATTCCTGGTTTTGTAGTGAACGGTTGGTTTGGTTTTGTAGTGCCTGCAAAAACATCCATGGAGATTGTGAATAAAATCAATCTGGCGATTAATGCGGCGATTCAGGCTCCCGGGGTTGCTGAAAAGCTGGCAACTTATGGGTTGATTGGAGTGGCGCAATCACCAGAATATTTTGATGCCTTAAATAAAAAAGATCATCAGCGCTACGGGGATCTGGTCAAGGCAATTGGCATTATTCCGCAATAAGCCCTGGTTGCAGTATCTGATTTACTGTCAATTGGCGAAGATCAAGATATCATTGATCTTCGCTTAAAAATTCATGAGAAATATGACAGAAGAAGTCAATGCCCCACCAGTAAAGTCAGCTCCCGCGAGTGAGAATCTCGTTTGGGTGGATATGGAAATGTCGGGCTTAAATCCAGAGACTGAACGTATTCTAGAAATTGCCATTATTGTGACGGATGCGCATCTCAATACTATTGCTACCGCACCGGTTTGGGTAGTGCATCAGGAAGATGCTGTGCTCGATGCAATGGATGCCTGGAATAAAGGTACCCATGGACGCTCTGGCTTGATTGATAAGGTCAAAGCGGCAACCCAAGTTGAGTCTACAGTAGAAGCAGAATGCATCGCTTTTTTAAAACAATACGTTAAACCAGGTATTGCACCGATGTGCGGTAATACCATCGGTCAGGATCGTCGCTTCATGGCGAAATACATGCCCAAGTTAGAGGCTTATTTTCACTATCGAAATATTGACGTATCAACCTTGAAAGAGTTATGCAAGCGCTGGCACCCAGAACTCGTTAAGGGCTTTACCAAAAAACAGGCTCATACTGCGCTCGCTGATATTGAAGAGTCTATTGAAGAGCTCAAGTACTACCGAGATAAATTTATTGTGCCCTTGCCATAAGCTTTAGAGCAATACGTTGACTTCACCAAAAAAAGGTCTGCCGTAGCAGACCTTTTACATTATCGCGCTGTGATTACTTAGCGTTGGCAACAGCCTTTTCTGCTTTATCTACTAAGGTAGCGCCAATTTGATTTTTCCATTTGTTGTAGATATCGCGCGTGGCTGCGACAAAGAGCTTGCGATCTTCGGGCGTGAGGTAAGTGACCTTCACGCCAAATTGCTCCACATCTTTCCAGGCCGGTTGATTTGGTTCTACCAGACCTTTACGAGCGATCGCTACCTCTTGTTTTCCGGCATCAATTGCTGCTTGGCGTACGATTTCACGATCTTGTGGAGTCCAGCTTTCCCAAACCTGTTTGTTCACCACGAAAATGAGTGGATCGGCAACATAACGCCATACGGTTACATATTTTTGTCCCACGGTATAGAGTTTTGCGGCAGCATAAACAGACTCCGGATTTTCTTGACCATCTACGGCGCCAGAGGCTAGCGCAGCTTGGGTATCTGCCCAGCTCATCTGAGTAGGATTGGCGCCGAGTGCGGTAAAAGTTTCGTTATAGATTGGTGAGCCAACCACCCGAAATTTCAGACCCTTCAGATCTTCTGGTTTTTTGATTTCTTTTTTGGAGTT
>CANGEC010000112.1 GCA_947452625.1 Burkholderiaceae bacterium | reverse complement strand
CTGATCGTGCTTTTGAGCATCTTGACCTACGTCTATGGGCTTGATAGTCGTTTTGCGCCTAAAAACGGCGATGAGTATCCCTATATGCATATTGTGCGTATGACTGCGGACTCTGGTGCATGGCTTCCCTTGCAGTCAGAAATGGATGGTATTAAGAACACCAAACCACCACTCCTTTTTTGGCAGGGGATTGCCACCACACAATGGGGTGAAGATTGGCGACTTGCCGCTTTACGCTGGCCCAGCCTTCTCTATACAGGCTTAACAGCCTTTTGTTTGTTTGTGGCAGTACGACGTTTTAGCGGCAAAACCCAAACTGGTTTGTTGGCAGGTTTGGTATGGCTCTCATTTTTTGCTACTTATCGATACGGTCGACCTTTTCTAACCGACCCTCCGGAAGTATTTTGGCTGAGCTTGCCATTGCTGGCTTTACTCTACTGGGGTAGAGCCGCATTTGAATCTAAATTCTTCTTCCCCTTGGCAGCTGCAATCTGTTTTGGCTTGGCTCTGTTGGCTAAATCGTTTGCCTATATCGCTCCCGCATCACTGGCGTTGAGTCTTTACTACTGGCGTTGGCACGAATGGAATGTGCCAAAGTTTTTATTGCGTGATTTTGTCAAAGTAAGTTTGATTGGAATACTGGCCTTAGGTATTTTTGCGCTCTGGTTTGTGCTTGACCCATCCCCTGAAGCAGTGTGGAAAGAATTTGTACTCGGAGAGAATGCTGGAAAGTTTGAAGCGCGCAGCTCAAACTATTTTTTAGATCTCCTGCGAGGTGGCGACAGTATCTGGATGCTGCTCTTGACTACCTTAGCAAATGCCGGGTTATTTATCTTCGTTTTAATCAGCGCTTTATGGCAATGTTGGCGTCAGCGGCGTTTTTTGTCGATGGAAGAAAGTCTTTTGCTCTTATGGGTTGGCGCATTCTTGTTCGTGTTTAGTTTGCCTAGCCAGCGATCTGGACGTTATCTTTTGCCAGTCATGCCAGCCTTTGCAGCTTTGATTGCGATGTATTGGGAACGTCTGCCTTTGTGGGGATTCAGAATTGCTTTGCTATTGCAGCTGCTGATCATTGCAGTATTGGCTTGGGTTGGGATTAATCTGCAAACGACTCCCTTGGCAAATGGTATGGCTTGGACCTATTCTTATTGGCACTGGTGTTTGATGGGTGGTGCCGGCGTGCTGATTCTGTTTGGTTTAGCTCGCAAGACTCTAAGCAAAACGTTGGCATTGGCGGCATGCTTCTTGTGTTACTGCGCGTTAAACAGCAGTCTCTCACCGCTTGAGGGCGCGCTAGGCCGTTTTGATTTAGCGACGATCCAGGCAGTCAAAGGGCAAGATGTTTGGATTCCTTGTGACTATCGCGCAAAAGATGAAGAGTATCGCCTGTTGATTCCAGGTGCGCGCTTACATGGTTATCCTGCCAAGGATGCAGGTGATCTTGCAGCCTTGTTGAGTACCTTCCCTTTGGTGGCAGTGCATGCGCCACTTGAGCTTGCACCACAAATTTGTGAATCCTGCAAGATTGTGGGTCAACGCATGGAGATGCGGGCGCGCCATACGAACGAAGAAATTTTGGCAATGCTTAAAGGCGAGATTGCTAAATACCTTTTTGTGAATGAATATCTCGTTTCTACTCCAGTAGTTATGAGCGACGTATCAACCGCTAAGGATGCTTGTCGATGAAGCGTGCGATTGCCTTTTGTTTTTTATTGCTCTGCGCTGTGCTTGGATTTATGCATCTTGATAGTAGGCCGGTTTGGGCACCTTTTGCGTTACCGGCAATGTCATCGCAGGATGAGGTCGAAGCGCAAAGTCATTTAGAAAAGAGTGGAACACATTTGGCTCGAGCCTCGGAGCCTGGACTTAGCTGGTTACCTGATACAGGAGCTGCTTCAGTCCATGCGGCATCCCTGATTACTTTAAAGGATGGCGCTGTTCGTGCTTTTTGGTTTGCGGGTAGTCGTGAAGGCGCTCCCGATGTAGTGATTAATAGCGCTGTTTATGACCCTAAGACAACTCAGTGGGGATCGCCCACGGTTGTGATGGATCGGGTTAATGCTGAAAAAGGCTTGGGGCGCTATATTGCCAAGCTGGGGAATCCCGTACCTAGTCGCGCTGCTGATGGCAGCTTGCAACTATTCTTTGTCACGGTATCGATTGGCGGCTGGGCTGGTAGTTCGATTTCCGTAATCAGTTCAAGCGACGATGGTCGGACGTGGGGTAGCCCAAAGCGTTTGATTACATCGCCACTCGTCAATCTCAGCACTCTGGTGAAATCTCCCGCCATTCATTTTGCTGATGGTCATTTAGGCTTGCCCGCCTATCATGAATGGATTGGGCGCTTTGGTGAGTTCTTAAGAATTGATGGCGATCGGGTGATTGATAAGCGACGCATGAGTGCTGGTCGTGGCGCCATTCAGCCAGTCTTATTTTTGGATACTCCAGAGCAGGCAATGGCTTATTTTCGCCAGACTAGGGCGCGTTCACAGATTAAGCAAATTCCGGCTAGCAGCACTTCGGATGCGGGCCAATCATGGCAGATTGCCAAAGATGTAGAGATCCCCAACCCCAATGCCGCAATAGCGGGATTGAGTCTATCCAATGGGATGCGTTTATTGGTTCTGAATAATATCGAGGCAGGACGCCATCGTTTGGTGATGGCAATGTCCAATAGCGCAACAATAAATGACGCTAGTACTTGGCAGGTAGTGCGAGTGCTTGAGGATGATGAAGCTTTGCCAAATGAAAGTCGCCGGGAATTTTCTTATCCCTATCTTGTAACTAGTGATGGCGAGGATGCGCATCTTGTCTACACCTGGGATAGGAAAAAAATTCGGCATGTGCATTTTTCAGGAGCTTGGCTAAAGCAAGCGCAGGATCAAATGCAAAAACAATCTGATGAACATCAGACAAAGGATGGACAATGATGGAGTGGCTCATGCAAACTAGCGCATTGATCGAAATCTCGATCTGTTCTGCCATTGTGCTTATTTATTTTCTGCAAAAAGTCTTGCGCATCAACATCCCTTTTGTCATTCAGCTGGTATTGCTGTTGATTGTGGCTAATGGATTTTTTTGGCCTCTAGGACTGTCACTCGAGTTGCCGCTCGCTGCTTATGTTCGTGGCGTCACTGGTGACTTGAGCATCACTTCAATCTTATTGCTCTGTTTGTTTTTATTGCCTTCTCGCCAGCCCCATCCGATTGCATTAAAAATTTTTCTGGTAGTAGTGGCGATTGGCTTTTATCCGGCAGCTCTGGGGTGGGGAATGCTAGATCCTTATGCTTGGGGTTACGGCTCCATGATTTTCTTTGCTGTCGTACTGGTGCTAGCCATCATTTGTGGTCTTGTTCATTGGAATAAAGGGGTGTGGATCATTGGCTGTGCGATTCTGGCCTGGTCTTTCCATTGGCATGAATCTACCAACTTGTGGGACTATTTATTGGATCCATTCTTGGTGCTGTGGGCTGCCTGGTCTTTGGCGTCCGATCTCTATAGCAAGCGACGTGCGCGTCTTCGTTCGGGCTATTTGTTCAGAGCGGGTTGAACTGAAGAGAGTATTGTGATGCCTAGAATTAAAAAAGCCAGCAAATGCTGGCTTTTTCACTGAAGCAGTCAGTTTGGCTTGGAGTTTTAATCCGCGTAAGCACCTGCTTTACGAATCACAGGACCCCACTTATTAATCTCTGCTTCAAGATGATCCTTCAGGCCAGCAGGAGTAGCTTTATTGGCGGGAACAATCTCAATGTTGGATTCAGCAAGACGGGTTTTGACTTCTGGGTCATTCAAGGCAACATTGAGGGCCTTGTTGATTTTGGCCAGTACTGCAGGAGGCGTACCTTTAGAGACATACATTCCGTGCCAAACTTTAACGTCAAAGCCTTTAAGGCCCTGTTCATCCAGTGTTGGTACATTTGGTAATGCAGATAAACGCTTCGGTGTGGTGACGCCATACACCTTGACGAGACCGTCTTTGATATAAGGAACAGTCTGAGTAGTCTGATCACACAGCAGATCAACTTGACCGCCAAGCAAGTCAGTTAAGGCCGGGCCTGTACCTTTATAAGGTACGGTAGTTAATTCAACGCCTTCACGAGACATGAATAACAAGCCGCACAATTGAGAAACCGCACCCGGACCAGCATTGGCCAAGGTTACTTTTTCACGATTAGTTTTGATATACGCTTCAAGCTCTTTGAAGTTGTTTGGTGGGAAATTTTTGCGCCCCAACAATACCATTGGCACATCAACCACTTGACCGATGTATTCAAAATCTTTCATCGGATCAAATTGCAGTTTTTTGTAGAGCGCAGGAGCAGTAGCCATACCCATGTGGTGAATAAAAATCATGTAACCATCTGGCGCTGAACGGGCTACGCGAGTTGCGGCAATGGTGCCACCCGCGCCAACGGTGTTTTCGACAATAACGGTTTGACCTAAAGATTTGCCCATAGGCACGGCAATTAGTCGAGCAACCGCATCGGTCGGTCCGCCAGCTGCAAAAGGAACCACTAAGGTCACTGGTTTATTCGGGTACGGATCGGCTGCTAGCGCTGATCCGCTAGTAATGAAGGATGAGGCCAGGAAGGCGCTGAATCCTGCAAAAAGGGTGGTGCGTAATTTCATGGTTCTCTCCGTTAATGCGCTAAATTGAATTACTAGTGTTCGGTATCTTGGGTCGCTGTACTGATTTTGCCAGCTTTAGGGTATCAAGAGATTAGTGTTTACCAGCAATTGCCAGAGTTCTTTGCGCTAAAAGCACTACCGGACGATCAATCATACGTCCATCTAGCTTAACTGCGCCACCATGAGAGTTCTGATCCGCCTCAATGACCCTTTTTGCCCAGGCAACTTCTTCTTCGGTTGGCATAAAAGCCGCCTTGACTGGTGAGACCTGTTTGGGGTGAATGCATAGTTTGGCACCAAAACCCAGGCGTTTAGCGCGCTGAGCGTCGGCACTAATTCTGTCGAGGTCATCGGTAGAGGGGGTAACTCCATCAATCGGGGGTGCAATTTGTGCCAAACGAGATGCCAGGACGATTTGATAGCGAGCTACTTGGAGTTCAGTTTCTTGAGCATCGCAGACCATACCTAGATCAGCCTGTAGATCAATGTTGCCTAGGGCAAGTCGCAGAACTTGGTTTGAGTTCGCCAACTCTTTGAGTTGATCCAAGCCAATTGCAGTTTCAATCATGGGTACGATCGCAGTATTGGGCAGAATTTGTGCGGCACCATTGATTTGGTCGAGCGATTCACTCTTCGGAATTAATAAACAGGCAACATCTAATTCTTGCGCCAATATCAGGTCAGCAGCATAAAACTTGGTGCCTGGTGAGTTCGAACGCAGCACTAAACGCTTTTTCTGTTCCGCCGTAAATGAAGGCCACGCTTGACGAATGGCTTGTCGTGCAAGCTCTTTTTCACCTTCGGGAACTGCATCCTCCAAGTCCAAAATTACGGCATCAGCCCCGCTATTGAGAGCCTTTTCAAAACGCTCTGGTCGAGTGCCGGGCACAAATAAAAAATTACTGCAAAAGCCGAGTGGCGTATCAAGTGGATTCATAGAAATAGAAAGTTTATTGTTTGTTTGGGAGTAGGAAACTGATCTTGGGTTGTTTGCGGATATTCCACAAGTACTCAAGTGCTTTGGTCATTTCTGCTGGCGTCGCACCACCACTAAAGGCTGCTAGACGCATTGCCTTATCAGTAATTTCTGCGCGACTTAAGGTATTGCCTGGATCGCCTTTAGGTTCATCGACACGCCCGTCCAGAATGTTGCCATCGTGTAAATACACCTTGACCTTGCCAATCCAGCGCTGCGGATAAGCGGTGTCGACTTCTGGATCCAGAATCATGGTGATGCGATCGCGGAATGCGCAAATCGCTTCATCATGAAAATGCTGATCGAATTCTTGCAGTCCGGCAAATTGGTAGTGGGCAATTAAGGCCAATACTGTGCCCATCGAAAATTTGGATTGATGAACGCTGGCGGGATCGGTGACGGGACCAAGCACATCAATCGCACCCTGGTGAACAAAAGTTTCTACTTTGGCAATATCGCTAGGCTTGAGTTTGTGTGCCAGCATGACTTGCAATAGTGCATCCGCTGCTGGATGGGTGTGACGGCAAGAGGCATGATATTTAAAGCTGGTCTCGGCAATAGTCCAGCGGGTGCCCAGTCGATCTGTCAGTTTGCTGGGATCAGCATCACTCGACATGCCCGCGGCCATACCTTGCTTGCCTTCCATAATATGTTCAGCACCAGTAAAGCCTGCTTGAGCGAGGTAGGCGGACATCAGTCCTGTAGAGGCTGCATGCGCAGTGTGCAATTGCTTTGAATCTGCCGCATCGCGCAAGAACTCCCATAGCCCAGCTGATTGAGTGCCTGCTGAGCCAAAGGCATGAAGCATTTGTTGTGGGTTCAGTTTCAGAAGATGCCCTGCAGTGGCTGCTGCTGCGAGGGTCCCAGCTGTCCCGGTCGTGTGAAACACTTTGTAATGAGAGCGCCCTAAGAATTCGCCAACTCGAATACCCACCTCATACCCTGCTACGGCAGCAGTTAGTAAATCTTCTCCGGAAGTCCCAAGGGCTTGAGCACAAGCTAGGGCGGGGGGGAAAACGACTGTGGCTGGATGAAAGACAGAGCCATTGTGGACATCATCTTGTTCGGCAACATGGGATGCGGCAGCATTGGCCATTGCCGCTAGAAAGGGGCTCGAGCTTGCGCGTGCAATCAAAATCTCGGAGGGGCCAGCATGAGCTTGACCAAAGCCACCCATATTGAGGGCAAATTGGGTAATGGTTTCCACTGG
>CANGEC010000111.1 GCA_947452625.1 Burkholderiaceae bacterium | reverse complement strand
GGATTTCATTCGGTTTCAAAACATCCTTCCCAGCGAGACTAAGGATATAGCGTAATGCCGGTATTTCTAAAAATTGACCGTTGAGTTGGCCGTCTTTATCAAGCCCAACGCCTTTGAGGTCTTTTACCTTTTCCGGAGTAATGCCATAGTGCTGAATCATGGCAGTATTGACATACATGTCATGACCAGATGCATCCCAAACAATAATGGGCCTCGTGGATGACACTTGATCCAATAGCTGACGGTCGGGAACCTTACCCATTGCTACTACGTCGTAACCCCAAGCCAAAAGCGTCTGCTGAGGATCCTTTAGAGCGGCGGAATATTTCTTAAGCTGCTCAATGGCGGCATTTAAATTTGGCACCCCCGGGAAAGCGGGCCCCCATGGGTTAGGCATTGGAGATGGCGTTAATAGCGGCTTATTAAACAGGATGCCTGCAAGAAGTGGGTGCGCATGAGGCTCAATAAAGCCTGGATACATCACCTTTTTCGCAAATTCACGATTAATTTCTGTTGGGTACTTGTCAGTCCAGGGCTTCAAATCTGCCAATGAACCTACAGATAGAATTCGCCCATCAGCCACCGCCACTGCGGTAGCAAATGGAATTGCTGGATCCATCGTGACAATCTTTTTCGCTACAAAGACCGTGATGCCTGAGATTTTTGGGCTTGATGGAGGCTCAAGCAATTGGGTTGCCAAAGCATTAATGCAGAGCAAACTCAAGATGCTCATTGAGGCGATTTTGAATTTATTTTTCATAACGTTATTAGCCAATAAAGTTTTGATAGGTGTCATTGTATTAATTTTACGAAAGCACTATATCACCTGGCATTTGTGGTTTCAGAGAAAACTGCCCTGTTAGAAACAATTTTGTATCGCCCCTTAAGACTCATGCTGGCCCACTAATTCACCGAAAAAATCCTTTCTAACCCAACAGCAATTCAGATGGTTTGAGCGAATTCTTGGGAATCTTCACGAAGAAAGCCATATCTATGTACAAGATGTTAGAGCCGCCAGTTACGGGCATGGGGGAAAACCCAAGAGTACCGATATCCTCAATAAGGAACTACTGCGGGCCATGACTGTGAAATAAAAATACCACCTAATGGTGGTATTACTTTGGTTAAGGCACTTTATCAATCCTCATGCAGATAAAGGTACAAATACCTCCACCCTTCTCGGTGAAGGCAAATCATAATTTAGCGCAAGGGTTGCGATAGTATCAATAACGGATTTCTCAATACAATTTCTGCCACGATAAACCTCCATCCATGTTTCTATATTTTCAGGAGATACCTCGGGGCGTTGCATGATTTCTAGCGAGAGCTCAGGAAACTGTTTCCTAAACTCGCAAGCCATACGATTCAATTTTTCCGCAACCTGATGATGCAAAGTTGCATCTACTTTGTAGTAAACAAACAATGCATCTGAACTTGATGACTGAGGCATTAGAGTGGAAGTATTCACTAATCTACTCCTTGATTTATTGTTTTTCCATTTGCAGATCATCAACCAATTTATTCCACTTCACAATCTCATTATTGAGAATAAGCTTGAAGTCCTCAGGACTGCCGCCCCTAGGCTCTATTCCCAAATCCCTAAACTTCGCCCTCACCTCAGGACTCTTGAGAGCCTGATTGATCGCTTTATTCAATTGATCAATAATCTTCTTAGGCGTTTTGGCGGGAGCGGCTACACCATTCCACGCGAGCACACTATAACCCTTCACTCCAGCCTCAGAAAGCGTTGGAACATCGGGGAGATTAGGGCTACGCTTTGAAGAGGAAACGGAAATCGCTCGAATGCTCGTAGCTTTGATCAGCGGTAAAGAGGGTGAGATCACCTCAAATGCCACAGCAACATCCTTAGACTGCAGCCCCATAAAGAGAGCAGAGGTTGATTTATAGGGAATGATTTCGATTGGTAAGTTCAGCATGCTCTTAAATAAGGTTGCCGCCATATGCTGACCACTGCCTACACTAACAGTACCCACATTGTATTTATAGGGATTAGCTCTGGCTTTTGCAATAAAGTCTTGAATTGTTTTGATGTCGGAGCCACCATCCACTGTAACCACAATATCAAAAAATCCCATTGCTGATATTGGCTCGAAATCAGTTCGAATGTCGTATGGTAATTTCTTAAAAATGGCCGCACTCACGGCATTTCCATAATTCATATGCAACAGGGTGTAACCATCCGGCTCTGCAGTTGCCACCACCTCTCCAGCCACTATTCCCCCAGCGCTAGGGCGATTATCTACAATCACTTGCTGACCCAAAGTCTCGCTCATTTTCTGCGCAACCAATCTCGCAGTGATATCAGCAACCCCACCAGGGGCATATCCCAAAACCAGTCTAATTGGCTTGCTTGGATAGACATCCGCCACAGCAATTTGAATTGAGGCGCAAAAAGACAGCGCAAAAATGCATACGAGTTTTATCAAAGCAGCTTCCAATCTAACGAAAAATTGAGAACTAAAAATATTAACCGGCTGAGTATTCATATGAACTCTTCCTTGTTATTCAATAAATTGGGGATCTGGTTAGCTTAAGACTACTTTCCCAACCCACCCCATGGACTCACCAAGCTGGTTTCAATATCAAATAAGGATAGGCAGCGCCCAACGGTATGGTTCACCATCTCCTCCAAACTTTTGGGCTTGGCATAAAAAGCAGGTACGGGGGGCATGATGATCGCCCCGCTCTCTGTTGCCTGGGTCATTGACCGCAAATGCCCCAAATGCAATGGCGTCTCACGGAGTATCAATACTAGCCTGCGACGCTCTTTTAAAACTACATCGGCCGCACGGGTTAATAAACTCGTTGTTGTTCCAGAGGCAATCTCAGATAAGGAACGAATCGAGCATGGCGCTACCACCATACCCATGGTGCGAAAGGAACCAGATGAAATGGTTGCACCAATATTTTTTGCATTGTGCACCTCAGTCGCTAACGCCTCAATCTCTTTAAGACTGATATCCAACTCTGAAGCCAGCGTTATTTTTGCGGAATCACTCATTACCAGGTGTGTTTCGATGCCGGAGTTTTTTAATGCCTCCAGAATACGCACTCCATAAATAATTCCTGAGGCCCCGCTAATTCCAACAATCAATCGTTTTGGAGTGGCTATATGCTCAACCATGGTGGTCACCTCATTCACTATTCTGGTCTAAATTTAGATTCGGCCTTCACATCATTGCGCTGCTGCGCTTTGCTGATCTTGCCATTTTCTAGATAATCCCCTTGCGCAGCTCGCAAGGCAGCAGCATCCCATTGCGGCAACCAATCACCCAGCGAGTAGCCAAACCAGGGTGACTGCGGCCTTAATTTAGGCAAATCCAACTCATCCCAAATCAACTTTGCCTTTTCCATATACTCTTTAGTAGGCAAGGCCAATGGTGGCATATCCCCCTTCATGGTGGCATCCATTAATAGCGTTGAATCCTCTTCGCCATCAAGCTCGCGCTTTGGTCCATGCCCTTGACCTCGATGATCCAGTGTTTGTACATCAGCTACGGGATTCATACGATAAGCCATCGCCCATAACAGCGCATCCGCATTATCAGGATCAATGTCGTCATTTACTGCAATACAAATCTTTCCACAATCGCCCTTGAAGAAAGCTGCGCCATACAAGGCCCGCCAAACTTCTGTTTTGGGCATATTGCGCTCTACAGTAATCATCGTTACGCGTAACAAACCTGTCAGCGGCTCGTGTAAAGAAACTTTTTTGACGCCACGAATGCCCAAAGTATTTTTTAAATAATTCAAGAACAAGGGCTCATAAGCCACGCGCTTAATGACGCTAGATTCACTTGGTGCAACCTGACTAATATAAGACGGTATGACAGGCTTTAATCGATGGGTAATTGCCGTAATGGTCATCGGCAAATTAAATTCCTCTAAAGCAACGTGGCCATGCGACTCTCCAAAAGGCGCTTCTGGTTCCAAATACTCAAGATCAATCTGTCCTTCAATAACAATTTCAGCCTGAGCTGGCACCCTAAGATCAACCGTCTTACCCATCGCAACTTCAATTGCCTCACCAGCAAGACCACCAGCAACATCAAACTCATCAACGCCAATAGGAAGTTTTTGCGGCCCCATAAAGGAAACATAAGGCGGACAACCCAACACTACTGCGCAAGGCATCGTCTTGTGACCAGCCTCTTTCCACGCCAAGTAATGGAGATAACCGCCCGCACCGCCAACCCGCGTTGCCATTCGCACTACCATTCGATCTGGCGCTTTTAATGCACAGCGATAGGTACCCATATTCTGCACACCAGTGACTGGATCCCTGGTAATGACATTGGTAGCAGTCAACGTTGGCGCACTATCAAAGCCAGGTGTTGAAATTGGAATGGATAACATGTCCAATCCTTTTCCTTCGCCTTGCAAGTCACCAGATAGATGCACTACCTCATGACACTCTGGATGATCAACTAAAACTGGGGCAATAGGATTTTGAATGGCACGATCCCATTTCGCCTGAATCTCCTCAACCGGACAACCCATTCCAACGCCGTAGATTTCGCGATTAGCCGCTAACCCGCCCACCAAAACAGGCATATCGTATTTACGGCCTTTGGCATTGACAATATTGGTGAATAAAAAAGCTTTTCTCTCTGCCTCTTCCATGCCGCCTACAAACTGCCAGCGAACGAGTGGGTGCAATTCGGAATCTTTATCGATTGGTCTATCAATAATTTTTAATAATCCACGACGGTTTAATTCGTCAATATGATCATGCAAATCTGGGTAGCGACGGGTTTTTTTAGTCATAAATTCAATATCAAAAAGTATTCCCCAGGTGGGGCATTAAATAATTAAACGATAGTGTTACCAAAAATTACTCTAATTTGACTCCGCTGGCTTTCACCGCATCGCCCCAATATTTGTACTCGCTGCGTAAATAGGCTGCAGCATCCTCAGGGCTTTTGCTCACGCGTGGAATACAGCCAATTGCCAAAAGACTTTGCTCAACTTCTGGATTCTTCATCACAGTTGATAAAGCGGCAAAGGTTAATTTCACAAGCGCTTTTGGTGTACCAAGCGGATAGATAATCATGAGCCAAGTGACCGCATTAATATCTTTAAACCCTAACTCTCTTAAAGTCGGAACTCCTGCAAATATCCCGCCAAGCTGTCTGGAGCTGCCGATTGCTAAAGCTCGCAATTTTCCGGATTCAACATAAGTTCGCACAGAAGAGGCGGTTTCCAAGGCAATCGACACATTTCCAGCAATAACGTCCGTTAAGCCCGCAACACTACCCTTGTAAGGTACATGGGTGATCTTAATGCCAGCATCCCTCTTGAACTTTTCCATTGCCAAATGAGAAACAGTGCCGTTACCGGAAGAGGCATTGGTTAATGCATCCGGATTAGCCTTGGCATAAGCTATCAACTCTTGAAGATTCTTGATAGGCAAAGCGGGGTTGCATACCAGCACGAAAGGAAGGTCCCCAATCAAACCAACCGGCTCAAAATCTTTCAGCGAATCATATGGCACACTTGGATACAGGTGTGGATTGGCTGCAATCGCAGACATGTGTACCACCGACATGACGCTGCCATCAGCAGGAGATTTCGCAACAGCTCCCAAAGCAATACTGCCACCTTGACCTGGCCGGTTATCGACCATGTAATTATCACCAGTCACCAAGCGCAACTTGTCAGCCAACAATCTTGTTACCGAATCTGTTGCCTGCCCTGGTGGGAAACCAATAATGATTTTGACTGTCTTGCCAGTGCCCTCTACTTTATTCTGAGCTAAGGCCAAAGAACCAAAAAAGCTCAGCACGCTCCCAATCAAAATCTTTCTTCTGGTGTTTAGTTTTGTATTCACTTTGTCTCCTCCACCATTTTTTAGTTCATGAATCGAGCGGACATCATTGCGATGGCAGCGCCCGAAAATAAAGCAACTATTAACCACCACGCTGGTACCAGATGTTTTGCACCGGAACTAGCCGGTACAGCAGCACTTCCTGAACCGATAGACTTCTTTTCCAAAGGCTTTAATGATGCGCCTTTGGATGCTACAGCAGGAATAACAACTTCCGCCTCACCACCGCTTAACTGTTTACGGAAAGCAACAAAAAAATCATCGGCAATCTTCTTGGCAACCCCCTCAATTAATCTGGCGCCTACCTGAGCCAACTTCCCGCCAACCTGAGCCTGAGCCTGATAAGTGAGTTGAGTCCCTGTCCCAGAAGTATGTAAAGTCACATCTGCAGTACCTTTGCCAAAGCCAGCTACGCCACCCTGACCCTCAAAGGCCATGTGGCAAGAGTTTGGGGCCTTAACATCACTCATCAATAGCTTGCCTTTGAAACGAACCTTCAAAGGACCAACGACAGCCATCAAAATGATATTAAATTCTTCAGGGCCAACCACCTCAACCGACTCGCAACCCGGCAGACACTTCTTGAGTACTTCTGGTTTAAACAATGACTCCCAAACAAGCGATTGGGATTCATCAATAAGCTGAGTGCCGTTAATTTCCATATACCAGTCCTTATATTTCAGCCTCGATTAATGAGGTTTCTTTTTCATTTCAGCGGATGTATTCACCATGGAATGCAGGCTACGTGCGTAATCCAATGCTCCTTGATCATCCATGCGTGGAGCTACTCTCATGTACTCTTTGAGTCCCAAAATAGCTGGTTTTGGACGGCTGAGCAAAATATTACAGAAGCGATCAACAGCATCATTCAATTTCGCCTCAGGGATCACTTGACTGACAACGCCATAATTCAAAGCTAAATTAGCATCAATGAATTCAGCTGAATACGCCATCCACAAAATCGCATT
>CANGEC010000110.1 GCA_947452625.1 Burkholderiaceae bacterium | reverse complement strand
TAATTGGTTTGCCATTCTTGGAGAAGAGGTAGGGGCTACCTTCATCCATGGCGCTGGCGATTGCTAAAAGCTCAATAGAGCGGTCACAGAGGGGC
Source organism: Burkholderiaceae bacterium (assembly GCA_947452625.1). GTDB lineage: Bacteria > Pseudomonadota > Gammaproteobacteria > Burkholderiales > Burkholderiaceae > Polynucleobacter. Next base: position 6,724 of record CANGEC010000110.1, on the reverse strand, counting down.
AGACGATGCTCTTTCCTAGCTTTCATTCTGTCGGCAGGAATGGTCCAAATATCCCCCTCTATTTCTTTCTTTAATCCACCTATAACTTCACCTGTTCTAGAGGCATTCAAAATGGTAAATTCAAGAGCCAGTGCCGATACACCATCAATTTGTTTAAGTCTTGCTATAAGCTCTGGAACAGCCCTATAGGGAAGAGCCTTGTGGTGTTTAACTTTTGCAATTTTTGCTGGCTTTGGCAGGATTGTCTGCAGGTGACCTCGCCAGATAGCTGGATTCATGCCACTTCTTAATTTAAGGGCTGTGGCAGCAGAGAGTATCCATTCCAGCCTACCCCTGAGGCGTGAGGCAGTTTCTGTTTTACTCGACCAAATAGGTGTAAGAATTTTTAGAATATCCTCAGTATCAACTTCATTGATTGGCTTGTTCTCAATAAATGGAAATGCATAAGTTTTGATTGTATTTATCCATTGATTTACATGCTTATCGTTTGACCATTCGGCCTGCTTATTGGCAATACATTCAGAGGCAAACTCTCCAAAGGTTTTCTTTTTGGACATTAGAGCCTCCCTAGAGCTCTTCTTTAGCTCTACTGGATTAATTCCCTTGTTAATTAGGACTCTAGCCTCCTGCGCCAATTCACGGGCTTGTTTAGACATAATTTCGGGATAGGAGCCTAAACCTAACTCCTGCCTTTTCCCATTCACAGCAAACCTTAGTAGCCAATACTTTGACCCAGAAGGCTTAATAAGTAACTGCAGCCCCTTTGTCTTTGTATCGGTATATCGTCCGGGTAGTTTTAAGTTTGCAGTGGTTTGATAATCAAAATTTGGCATTGTGTTCCCCCATTTGTTCCCACAATCCAGTCTCGGAATGAGTCGGATTGCGTTGGATATAAATGTATGGATTTAGATGCTCAATGGCACGCACAACACTTAAGTGCTGTGAGTTATTTAATATGGATATTGACCTATAGGGTCGTTAATCCAACCTAATTCTGTGCAATCCTCTCTAAATTCATACGCTGAGGGGATTGGACACCTCTTCCGCCAATGATGTATATAGATAAAGCCCTAACGGGATTTTTTCTTTTCTACCTACCCATAAACATACCCAAAATAAAAGAGCTATTCGTCGAATCGTTCCCTGGTTAAAGGTAGCTTATCCAGCTTATCTTGGGGTGGTGGGGTAGATGTAGTTCGGTGTCTTTGTTCGTCCTCGGACGCCGCCTCAAACTCTCTGACACGCTGCAGTTCTTGCTCTTTGGCCTCTGCTAGCTTGGATGATGGAATAACCTTACCGTCCTTAATAAGCCGCTCCAGTTGGAATTGCTTAAACGTTTGAGTTTTAATCTTGCCAGCGAATTGGGTATCGCTATTGTCTGAGCTATCGAAGTCCATGCATTTACTCTAACAAAATTATTGATGGGTACCCCCTTATCAATTCCCTTGGAGTAGACCCCCACCCACCTGGCACCCCCCATTTTCTGAAAAGGGTCCCCCTGATTCACCCTTACACATTAATCTGCGCAAACGATCTGTAAATTTTTGGGGCATGTCAAAAGCGGATGGTATGGGCGCAAGGGTAGGGCAGTGAAAAGTGAAAAGTGGTTTATTATTGCGTCAATCATGAATCGCACAAAAAGAACTTTCGTCCATTGGATAGCCGCATTCGCTATTTTAATGAGCGCGATCGCTCCAACGATTTCCCAGGCGGTATCAGTTACAAAGGATGGTCATGGCTTTGTAATGGAGGTCTGTACTGTTGACGGAGGTAAGATTCAAGTCAATGTCAAAACTGATGGGCAAACGGATACCTCTGATCCCATGAAATCCTGTCCATATTGCATTTCTCATACAGCCGTTACAGCAGCTTTTAATACTAATCTCACCTTCCAGGCGCCGCAAACACTAGCTTTGCTGCCACAGCTTTTCTATCAATCACCCAAGCCTCTCGCTGTTTGGGTAACACCTCCCTCAGCAGCACCTCCTACACAAGCCTAAATCTTTTTAGGGCATAGCCTGCTATGCGTTGGGCAACACCATGTTGTCGTAATCTTGTGTGGAGAAGTGTATGTATTTGTCAGAAAAAATTTCACGTCGTCTAAAGCGCATCTATATCGGTATAGCCATGGGTTTTGGTATTTGGCTTCTGTATACCAGTTGCCTGGTTGTCTCGAATGCTGTTAGCACACATACCCCAATAGGTAGTGCTGAGCTCGTGCTGATGCCAATTGCTTCCACTCAGAAATAAAAATTCATCTTAATTTAAAGGAATTTCAAATGCTCATCAGAATATTAGCTATTGGCTTTTTCGTCCTCATATCTCAAGGCGCTTTTGCTCACGTCGTGCTAGAGCAGAAAGAAGTTATTTCTGGCGAATACTACAAAGCCACATTTAAGGTGAGCCACGGCTGCAGTGGTTCGCCCACTAATACGGTGATTGTCTCCATACCAAATGGGTTTAGAGGTGCCAAGCCTATGGTTAAGTCGGGATGGCAAATTAAAGCTACAAAAGCAAAATTAAGCGAACCATATACCAGCCATGGGCGCGCTATTTTAGAAGATACAACTGAAATTATTTGGTCTGGCGGTAGCTTACCTTCGGCTTACTACGATGAGTTTGTGGTGGTCGGCCAGGTTGCTAGTGCGCCTGGCCCAATGTATTGGAAGGTGACGCAAATTTGCGATAAGGGTCGTCAAGATTGGGCTCAAGTCCCAGAGCAAGGGAAAACATTGAAAGATTATGCATTTCCTGCGGCTTTGTTAAATGTCCTCCCCATGCCTACTGATCATCACGATCATCAACATTAAAAAATTACACGCATCATGAATAAAAAGTTAATACCATTGCTAATTTCAAGCATCCTTTTTTCATCTCCTGTATTTTCACAGAGTGTGACAGAGACCTTCATGGGCGAGGTCAATGTCAAAGGAAGAAGAACCAATCAAATTCTTCCTGAATTTCCTTCAACTACAGCAACAATTGATGCCAAGGAAATTGAAGATACAGTCAATGCAATTGATACGCCCGATGTGCTGAAATATTTACCAGACATTATGGTTCGTAAGCGAGATAGCGCGGACTTTAATGGAGCCCCAATTGGTAGTCGAATTTGGGGTATTTCTTATAGCGCTAAGAGCATTGTCAATATTGATGGTATGCCAATTAGCAATCAATTATTTAATGACAACACGTACGGATCACCTCGTTGGTGGATGACCAATCCCGAGGAAATCAAAAACGTTGAGGTGATGTACGGCCCATACTCTGCTGCTTATTCAGGAAACTCAGAGGGTGCAGTAGTGAATATCGCCACTGTTATGCCCACGAAATTTACCGCAGTTGTTAACCAAACAGGATCGCTGCAGCAATTCAAATTATTTGGCACGGATAGCAATTATGCTAATAGTAGTACCAGCGCAATTCTTGGCGATAAACAAGGTGATTTTGCATGGCGTCTTTCGCTAAATCATGAGGACGCACATAGTCAACCAAGGGGTTATGCAAGATCCACCACAGCCCCTAACGTTGGCGGAACACCAACGGGCTATCAGTACCAAGCAAATACTGGCGGTACGGTTGGAACCTACTTAGGTGCTACTAATCTTGTTCATGGTATTTCGGATAACGCCAATCTTAAGATGTCCTATGACCTCAATCCAGATATAAGAGCAACCCTCACAAGCGGTGTTTGGACCGGTCAGACTGATGCTGGTGTACAGGCTTTTAGTGGTGCAACTGCAGCCTCTCCCGCTAATTTTAATTCCATTACTACAGCTTCAGCTTTTACTCAATATCAACAAAATTATATGAATGGCGTTTCACTAAAAACAATTGGAGATCAAGACTTTACTTGGGAGGCTAACGTCAGTAATTTTTACACTGATAAGAATGCTCAGCGTTGGTCAAATTCTCTTAACGCAGATGGCTCGATGCAGCCTAATGGAGCCGGACAGTTAGCTGATTACCGTGGCACAGGTTGGACTAATGCTGATCTGAGGGGGAACTACAAGATTGGCGGAGATCAAGGTAGCCATAAACTTAGTTTTGGTGCCCATTATGATTACAACCGATTAAATTATCAGCAATCATCTTTTACTGCCAATCAGGGTTGGCAAACGGCTTCGTCAGGTACACCTTACTCTATTTCAAAGGGCGTCACGCAAACCCAAGCCTTATGGGTTCAAGACCTTTGGAAATTGCATGAAGATCTCCGAATGACGATGGGTTTACGATACGAAAATTGGAGCTCCTTTAATGGACAGGTTGCCAACACGAATAGCAGTAATGCCTTAATAGTTAGTAATTTCAATAAGATTGCTTATAACGGTAAGGTTTCTCCAAAGGTATCTTTGGCTTGGGACGGTCCTGGCGATGTATTGATCATTGGCTCCTTAGCAAAGGCTACGCGCTTTCCAACGGTATCCGAACTTTATAGCTCAGATAAATGCTCGACAACTGTAGGTGGTTGTCAAACCTCTGGACAATCTGCAATTTACTATACGCCAGATCCATCCACAAAAAAACCAGAGGATGTTACTTCAGCGGAGCTCAGCTTTGAAAGGAGCGGTGCAGCGGGTAATGCTAGATTTACTCTATTTACAGAGCAAGTAAAAAATGCGCTCTTAAAACAATTGGTTGCCTTGAATTCAGCTTATCCAACTAATTACTACAACGTGTGGAGTAATGTCGAAAAAGTTACTGCTAGCGGCGTTGAATTAGCAGGTCAAGCAAACAATGTCATAGTTAGAGGACTTGATGTTGGAGGAAATATTACTAGGGTTGTCTCTAGGATTGCGGAAGATAGCGGTTTAGGTACTTCTGGCCAGAGCTTAGTTGGAAATACCATTCCCTACACTCCACCATTACGCTTTACTGCTCTTGCTACCTATAGACCAGATCAGCAATTAGCTTATACCGTAGCAGGTAGATTCCAAAAAGCTGGACAGCCTTCAATTGATAATAATCAGGTCAACCCAAATACGTATGGTGGATTTTCAACGTTCTTTGTCTTGGATGCCAAGGTGAGGTATCAAATTGATAAAAGTTGGCTGGCTAGCGCAGGCATAGATAATATTCTTAATAGAGAGTACTGGATGTTTCATCCATTCCCACAAAGAACTTTTATCGCTACTTTGAAGTATAGCCATAACTAAATTGATTTAAGTCAAATGACCTCTAAGTATTGCTAGGAAAATTAACAGTTGCATTTATTAGGAGTTACACCATGTTTTTGAAGTCGCTTAAATCTGTAGTTATCGCCGTACTTGCAACATTGTCTTTATCAGCTTTTGCTGGCGCTAATGATCCGCTCTTTATCAATCTTTCAACTGATGAGTTGCATCGTTCCGCCAAACTGTCAATCAGTTTTCAGGGGTGAGTTGCAATCACGCCATGATTACCAAAATCATTACCAAAGCCATCCTTCAGGGTGGCTTTTTTGTGACCCTCGGTTCAACTTTAAGCATGCACAGTGCTAGCTCGGTATTTTCTTGACTTCTCCTTTCCGCTTTTTAAATTCATTCTGACAGTTACTTACTATCTGAAGAATTGACTTGATGAGTTTCTTAATGTATTGTTGTAACGATACGTCAGTACATAATTAGGTCCTCAAGATGATATATTCAAAAAATGTTAAAAACATTAAATTTCACAGAGAACAAGTTGATGATTTTCGCTCTCAGGCATTTGACATTTACCTAAAACTATTAAGAAAGTACCAAGCAGAAGAGCTGCTGTTGTTGGAATCGTTAGGAAGCAATGAAATTGATTCGAGGGCATCTCTCATAGGTATAAAGCCGCTACTGAGTATTGAGGTAAGTGATTGCCTTATTGCTATCGGGGGAAATCCACTCTTACTTCAAGAGATTTCCTTGGTTTACAAGGGTGAGACTTTAGTAGATTCTGGCGCCGATTTTTTGTGCTATCGAATTACAGTGCGAAACAGGATCTGGGACTTTTTAAGAAAAATTGACTGTCGATTTAACGCTATAGAAGGCGGGGTATTGGCATTTATGGCGATGGGATACAACACCATTCATTACATAGAGGATCTGACTGATTTTGACTCAGATATGTTGGCGGATATCACCTTAACTTGTTTTGCAACTTGCATTGAATTTCAAGAGAAAGAAGTCAAAATACATGAATATGGCTTTATAGGCGAGCAGTTGATCACCGAAGGCGATTTGCTTGAATTCCTGATGGTGGAAGCCAATATTGATCGAGATAGTTTATCCAGTTCAGTGTTACCCGATTTCAGTATTGAGCGCGAGACTAAAAAAGAAGCTTACATATTAAAGACTGAGAAAGCCTTGCACCACATTCAAATGGGTGACGTGTATCAAGTGCAAATTGGTCAAAAATTACAAGTGCGCTCGAGCATCTCTCCGCTTGAGGTATACACACGAATGAGGCTGCTGAATCCCTCTCCTTATATGTATTTATTCTATCTCCATGGTCATGCAGTTGTGGGTGCGAGTCCTGAGCTTTTTGTCAGAATTCAAAATGACGAGGTGTTAATGAGGCCGATTGCAGGAACCCTAGGAAAGATAGTAGCTAGCACCAAGCAATTGGCAACTATCGAACTTCAAAATAATGCAAAAGAAGTTGCTGAACATCTGATGTTGGTAGATTTATGTCGGAATGATTTATCGCGCATAGCTAAGCCTCAGAGCCTGGAGGTGCTTGGACTGCTAGATGTCGAAGAGTACTCGCATGTTTT